>NZ_JBIPDG010000030.1:0-1250 GCF_044006275.1 Providencia sp. 2024EL-00732
GCGCTTACCACTTTGTGATTCATGACTGGGGTGAAGTCGTAACAAGGTAACCGTAGGGGAACCTGCGGTTGGATCACCTCCTTACCATTGAAGTGTTTTTGTGAAGTGCTCACACAGATTGTCTGATGAAATAGAGTAGCAGTATCAATAGGCTTGTAGCTCAGGTGGTTAGAGCGCACCCCTGATAAGGGTGAGGTCGGTGGTTCAAGTCCACTCAGGCCTACCAAATTTTGTTTATTCGTTGTTGCAGATTAGCTCGTTTACCCAAAAGTAAACTTCGCCAATCCGCGCCTAGACTAAACAAAATTGGTAACTTTAAGCATACTAAAAGCGAGAAGTATAAATTTTATTATTTATCATTGATGCTGAAATTACCTTTATGGGGCTATAGCTCAGCTGGGAGAGCGCCTGCCTTGCACGCAGGAGGTCAGCGGTTCGATCCCGCTTAGCTCCACCATAAATTTTTCTGATTATTCAGAATAGATTAGTCAAATAGTCTATTGCGAATAATTATGCTCTTTAACAATCTGGAACAAGCTGAAAATTGAAAACAACGCACATTGTTTATCGCTTAAACAATGTGAGAGTCTCTCAAAAATCTCAACTTAAATAGTGTACTTTGAACTATCGAGTCGACGAGCGAAATGAGTTCAAGGCAGCCCGCGCACAGCAAGCGCAGCGTACTTAATGTACGTGAGCATTGCGAGCACGGACTAACGCCGAAATCATGAAGCACAGTCACTCGTTGTCAGAAGACACCTTCGGGTTGTGAGGTTAAGCGACTAAGCGTACACGGTGGATGCCTAGGCAATCAGAGGCGATGAAGGACGTGCTAATCTGCGATAAGCGTCGGTAAGGTGATATGAACCGTTATACCCGACGATTTCCGAATGGGGAAACCCAGTGCAATTCGTTGCACTATCGTTTGATGAATACATAGTCAAACGAAGCGAACCGGGGGAACTGAAACATCTCAGTACCCCGAGGAAAAGAAATCAACCGAGATTCCCCTAGTAGCGGCGAGCGAACGGGGAGCAGCCCAGAGTCTTAATCAGCATTAGTATCAGGAGAACGGTCTGGAAAGTCCGGCAGTAAAGGGTGATAGCCCCGTATCTGAAGATATTAGTGTTGTGAACTCGACGAGTAGGGCGGGACACGTGTTATCCTGTCTGAATATGGGGGGACCATCCTCCAAGGCTAAATACTCCTGATTGACCGATAGTGAACCAGTACCGTGAGGGAAAGGCGAA
>NZ_JBIPDG010000032.1:0-1160 GCF_044006275.1 Providencia sp. 2024EL-00732
TAGTGTTGTGAACTCGACGAGTAGGGCGGGACACGTGTTATCCTGTCTGAATATGGGGGGACCATCCTCCAAGGCTAAATACTCCTGATTGACCGATAGTGAACCAGTACCGTGAGGGAAAGGCGAAAAGAACCCCGGCGAGGGGAGTGAAATAGAACCTGAAACCGTGTACGTACAAGCAGTGGGAGCCTTGATTTATCAGGGTGACTGCGTACCTTTTGTATAATGGGTCAGCGACTTATATTCTGTAGCAAGGTTAACCGTATAGGGGAGCCGTAGGGAAACCGAGTCTTAACTGGGCGAATGAGTTGCAGGGTATAGACCCGAAACCCGGTGATCTAGCCATGGGCAGGTTGAAGGTTGGGTAACACTAACTGGAGGACCGAACCGACTAATGTTGAAAAATTAGCGGATGACTTGTGGCTGGGGGTGAAAGGCCAATCAAACCGGGAGATAGCTGGTTCTCCCCGAAAGCTATTTAGGTAGCGCCTCGTGAACTCATCTTCGGGGGTAGAGCACTGTTTCGACTAGGGGGTCATCCCGACTTACCAACTCGATGCAAACTACGAATACCGAAGAATGTTATCACGGGAGACACACGGCGGGTGCTAACGTTCGTCGTGAAGAGGGAAACAACCCAGACCGCCAGCTAAGGTCCCAAAGTCATAGTTAAGTGGGAAACGAAGTGGGAAGGCTCAGACAGCCAGGATGTTGGCTTAGAAGCAGCCATCATTTAAAGAAAGCGTAATAGCTCACTGGTCGAGTCGGCCTGCGCGGAAGATGTAACGGGGCTAAACTATGCACCGAAGCTGCGGCAGCGATATGTAAATATTGTTGGGTAGGGGAGCGTTCTGTAAGCCTGTGAAGGTGTACTGTGAGGTATGCTGGAGGTATCAGAAGTGCGAATGCTGACATAAGTAACGATAATGCGGGTGAAAAACCCGCACGCCGGAAGACCAAGGGTTCCTGTCCAACGTTAATCGGGGCAGGGTGAGTCGACCCCTAAGGCGAGGCAGAAATGCGTAGTCGATGGGAAACGGGTTAATATTCCCGTACTGGTGATAATTGCGATGGGGGGACGGAGAAGGCTAGGCTGGCCGGGCGACGGTTGTCCCGGTTTAAGGATGTAGGCAGGTGAATTAGGCAAATCCGGTTCACTA
>NZ_JBIPDG010000033.1:0-755 GCF_044006275.1 Providencia sp. 2024EL-00732
GCGCTTACCACTTTGTGATTCATGACTGGGGTGAAGTCGTAACAAGGTAACCGTAGGGGAACCTGCGGTTGGATCACCTCCTTACCATTGAAGTGTTTTTGTGAAGTGCTCACACAGATTGTCTGATAGAAAGTAGAGCAATAGGCTATACGTGGGAGACTTACTTGAAAGAGTAGGACTTGCATGAGATACCGCAGCAGTATGTGCAATATCTTGTGTCCCCTTCGTCTAGAGGCCTAGGACACCGCCCTTTCACGGCGGTAACAGGGGTTCGAATCCCCTAGGGGACGCCAATTGCGCCGATATCGAGTGAAAGACGATGTCCCCAATAATGATTAAGCCAATTACGTTGTAGTTGGTTTAACAATTATGCTCTTTAACAATCTGGAACAAGCTGAAAATTGAAAACAACGCACATTGTTTATCGCTTAAACAATGTGAGAGTCTCTCAAAAATCTCAACTTGAAGTGTTTTTCAAACACACAAACGAGTGGCATGAGCGAGCAGTGTGAAATTCAAGGCGGCTAGCGCACAGCAAGCGCAGCGTACAATAGTACGTGAGCATTGCGAGCACTACCCAACGAAGAAGTTCACCACGCACAGCCATGACGTTAAGTGTCGTCTGATAAGAAGACACCTTCGGGTTGTGAGGTTAAGCGACTAAGCGTACACGGTGGATGCCTAGGCAATCAGAGGCGATGAAGGACGTGCTAATCTGCGATAAGCGTCGGTAAGGTGATATGAACCGTTATACC
>NZ_JBIPDG010000034.1:0-556 GCF_044006275.1 Providencia sp. 2024EL-00732
GAGAACCGCGTGGTTTCCTTTGATGTGTCTGTGCCGCTCAGCTTATTGACGAACAGTGAAATGGCACAAACCATGAGCGCGCGTTATGGGGTCAGTGTAGATCAGCACGGTGAAACTCGTCATCAAGCAGGGTTAACTGGTAGCGCGATGAATAGTCGCTTTAGTTATGGTATCTACCAGAACTATGACAGTTACAATAACAACTACGGGGGAAGCCTGAATGGGACTTACTCCGCGAATAACGCAACATTATCAGCCGGTTACAGCTATTCAGATATGAGTCGCTCAATGAACGGTACCCTAAGTGGCGGTGTAGTTGCGCATTCAGATGGGGTCACATTGTCGCCAAACGTGGGGGATACGATTGCGATTATCACCGCAGAGGGGGCAAAAGGGGCGTCATTATCCTCTGGCGCGCAATTTGACCGTTTTGGGAATGCCATTATTCCTCAGTTATCCAGTAACACGGCTAACCAAATTGCGGTTAATGTGAACACATTACCGGATGATACGACCTTTAAAGACACCTCGATGATGGTATATCCAACGGAAGGGG
>NZ_JBIPDG010000035.1:0-533 GCF_044006275.1 Providencia sp. 2024EL-00732
TTTTATTTTTATCCCTTTCACTGCATCACCTTTCGTTATTTATTCTTGTTATTTATGTTTCAATCGATGTTTATTCTATGGATTGAGGAGGTAACTCCATTAAATATTCATCGGTAAATCGCCATTCTATTTTTCCAGCTTGCGAGTGAACTTCATTTGTTTCGCTAAATAGTTTTTTTGTTTATTTAATCGATTTAAGGCGATATGGATATTTAAAATAGAAATTAATGTCGAGTTAAAATCTATTTTCTATTTTAATTTATTATTAATAACAAGATTATTTCTTAATGGAAATTTATAATGAAATATAATTATAAATGGTTATATTCAATAAATGTTATCTATATATTAATCGGCATAATAGCCAATAGTTAATGTTGCAGAGAAATCACCATCGCTAGGGTTGCAATTGCTTTCAGCGCAACGTAATTTGGCTGTCACCATTTTTGTTTCACTGACACTTTGAATATTATCCCAAATTATTGAGGCTGCATCTGGCTTTAATAATGAGTTCTGATTAACATCAATAACCC
>NZ_JBIPDG010000003.1:0-359752 GCF_044006275.1 Providencia sp. 2024EL-00732
GCTCATCGCTGGCTTGGCTCATCAAGGCAGTTTGTTTTTCCACGTTCGCTTGCAGTTTTTGCAGCTCTGCGTTGGCTTGTTTTAACTGCGCCTGTGCCGTGGCGTAATCCTGCTCATTTTTCTGCAAGCGCGCTTGCAGCGCAAGTTGCTGCTTCTCGCTGTCAGTAAACTGTTTCGATAATGCATTTTGCGCCGCTTGGTGCTCTGCCAGCTGTTTCTTCGCTGCCGCCAATTCGCTTTCTAACGCCGCTTTCTGGGCTAATTTCGCGGTTTGTTCCGCTAATGACGCTTGGATTTTATCCGCTTGCTGCGCTTTGTCTTGTAACTGCTTCGCCAACTGCTGGTTCTGCTGCTCTAAAGCTTTCGCCGCCGCTTGCTGTTTAGCTAACGCTTCGCGCGTGGCTTGGTTTTCAGCTTGTGATTTTTCTAAGCCTTGTTCTTGTTGCTTGAGCAAAATAATTTGCTTATTCAAATCCGCCGTCAGCGCTTTTACTTGCTCATCGCTGGCTTGGCTCATCAAGGCGGTTTGTTTTTCCATATTTGCTTGCAGTTTTTGCAGCTCTGCATTGGCTTGTTTTAACTGCGCCTGTGCAACTGAGTAATTCTGCTCGTTTTGGCTTAATTGAGCCTGTAATTGAGCTTGCTGTTTTTCACTATCTGCTAATTGTTTTGCGAGTGTGTTTTGTGTGGTCTGGTGATTGTTAAGCTGTTCTTGAGCTTCTTTTAATGCAACTTCTAAAGCGGCTTTTTGTTCTGCTTGAAGTGTTTTTTCTGCTAATGATGCCTGGATTTTCTCAGCTAACTGTTCTTTCTCAACTAATTGCGACTGCAACTGTTGGTTTTGTTGTTCTAATAATTTCGCACTATCTTGCTGCGCCTTCAAAGCCACTTGAACATCATCTTTTTGGCTCTGTACTGCTGCTAATTCACTTTCTTTCTGCTTAAGCAACTCTTTTTGCTGCAACAGTTCAGCAGTGACTGATTTTATTTGCTCATCAGTATTGCCTGCCATCTGTAATTGATTTTTCGCATCTAACTCTAATTTAGCAATATCCGCTGTAAGTTGTTCAATCTTCAGATTTGCTGCAACAAATAATTGTTCTTTCTCAGCCAATTGCTGTTTAAGTTTTGATTGCTCAGTAATACTATCATTCAATTGATTTTCAAGTTGAGCAATGGTTTCTTGTGTTTGCTGGTTTTCTTGGCTTAATTGTTCAAGGCTATTTTGTTTTTGCTCAATAGCTTTTTGCGCTTCAGCTAATTTAGTATTCAAAGTATCAATTAGCGATTGATCATCTGATGAATCTAATACAGCCTGTAATTGTGCGATTTGCTCTTTATTTTTAAGCACCTCAGCATTCAGTTTATCAATCTCAAATTGTTTCTCAGTGATTGTATGCGTCAACTGAGCAATACTCTTATTATGATTAATAAGTTCTGCGACTAATTGATCATCGTTCAACAAGTTGTTATACGCAATTAATTGCCCTACCCCTTGCGCAATACCAAATTTATATAAATTGGTTAATTGCTGACGTTCAATAAGTTTAGCTAATTGCTCAAGGTAAGCTGAAGCATCAATACCCGTTGGTTTCGTATATTTAGATGAATACAAACCCAGTGGATCGAGGACAAGTTGATATTTCGCAAAGTCTTTCGCGAGATAGGCCGGATTCCATTGATTACTTTGGAAAAAATAAGGATAGGACGACAATAAAACAGGTGCAACCACATTTTCGGTTGTCACTGCACAAACTTCAGGAAAGGTTGTTGTACCTGCATTTTCAGCCTCAGTTTTCGCTACATCATTTTTCTTGTTTGATGCCGTAGCTGATTTTTTCTTCCCTGAGTTCTTTCCTTTGGTCCCTTTGTTGGCTGCCGCAGACTTTTGTTTTTCATTTGGCGCAGGGACCGTAGATAGCGAAGAAAAGATATCATAACCTTGGTTTTGTGTATTAACTGGTAATTGTTGTTTTTGCTCTTGCACCTTACCTTCTTTTTCTAATTGAAGGTAAGTATCAAAATCATCAATAACATTGTTAAAGCGCTCTGCTTTTGGAGCATGACTAAAAAAAGTCGTAACAAGTGCCAGCGACACACAAAGCCTAAGGTTTATTCTCATAATCCACTAATTTTCTTCAACGTTGATTCGGTAGACAATACTGAGTTATAGCGAACTTTTGCGCACAACACTTTAGTTTTAGACTCTATTGCCATTTGTAATAGTTCAATTGTGTCGGGGCTAGCAGTACCTTCAACTTGTCGATATAGGCGGTTGATTTCGCTAACCTCTTTAAATGAACCTACTAAGCGATTGTAATCTTTAGGTGAGAGCGTTTTTAATGCGTTTAATTCTTTAACACACGTATTTAGATGAGCAAATGTTTGCTGGTTAGCCGCATTATCACCATAACTTGTGGATGCTATTGGTGTGCGGTCGATAGCATTATTTAGAACTTTTTGAGATTCAGGGTAAGAATCATCAACCTGCCCTTGAGTTGCGGTTGCATCCGCTACTGGTTGAGCGGTATTAGTATTGACTACCTGCTTACTTGGGGTGTTCGGTGTTGCTGTATTGTATGTGTCTGAGCCAAATGTACAACCTGAAAGAAGAGCTGTACTTGCTATAAGCAAAGATGCAACATAAAATTTATTTTTTAAAAACATATGGTTACCTTACCAGCACTTTTCTTCGCTATTATAATGATGTCCAAGAAACCTAGTGTAAGCTAAAAATTAGCTATTTTCTATAAGCCCGAATGTAGAAATAGAGTGTTCTCATAAATTTATGATTAAATTAATTTTAGTTTCAAAATAATTTTATCGCTACATTTTAGTTATTTTTATGAGCTTATTCTCATTAATACGCCAAATAAGTGATAACTCAACACCTATGAGTGGGCTTTTTAATTATATTATGTTAGCAAAAGATTATTTAAACCGTTAACCTAATCGTAAATCAAACAGTCTAATAACATCTTAGGTCAAGCCTAATTCTAAGTATTTCTTTGTAACACTTGCTAACAAATAAAGCAGTCATCCACTTTGCAAAACAAATCTATTTTTCATTTTTATTACAAACAACGGGTTAAAGAATGCTTTAGCATAGCGAAGAGCTATCCATAATAAATGCAGTTCACTTTAAAACATTAGCTACAAACCCCGCAAAAAACAATAAAACTTATATTTAATCAATATGTTGCATAGAGGCACACATTAGTATAACAGTAATTTTGCGCCATCAATTATACCAGCTATCTGTCAGAATTACTTATATTAAATTGATACCATTCGTAACTCAAATTTATTTTTGATTTTAATATATGTTTCATTCGTCGTATTTAGCAGAGGCACTACGATTAAATGTGCAAACTTAAACGAGACATAGCAATATAAAACAAACAAGGTAGTAATTTTACAACTAAAATGATGAGCTTGAATAAAGCATAAAAAGAGTAAAAGGATGGGGATAAATAAAATGCCCAGATTTAACTGGGCATATATAGTATTTAAGCTTTACTTGGACGCAATGCAGGGAACAAAATAACATCGCGAATTGTATGACTGTTAGTAAACAACATCACCATACGGTCAATACCAATACCAAGACCAGCTGTTGGCGGTAAACCATGTTCTAATGCAGTAACATAGTCCTCGTCATAGAACATCGCTTCGTCATCACCTTCATCTTTTTGACGAACTTGTTCGGCAAAGCGCTCTGCTTGGTCTTCCGCATCATTTAATTCCGAGAAACCATTACCGATTTCACGACCACCGATGAAGAATTCAAAACGGTCAGTGATGAATGGGTTATCATCATTGCGACGCGCTAATGGTGATACTTCAGCCGGATATTCGGTGATAAAAGTTGGTTGGATTAAATGACTTTCCGCAACTTCTTCAAAAATCTCACATTGAATGCGACCAAGACCCCAGCTCTTCTCAATTTTGATACCAATTGATTGAGCAATCGCAACCGCTTTATCCATATCGTCTAAGTCAGCAACATTAGTTTCTGGACGATATTTACAGATAGCTTCTTTCATTGTTAATTTAGTAAATGGTTTACCAAAATCAAACTGCTGCTCACCATATTGAACAACCGTATTCCCTAACACTTTTTGTGTCAGTGTACGGAAGAGATCTTCAGTTAAAGCAATCAGATCACGGTAATCCGCATACGCCATATAGAGTTCCATCATAGTGAACTCTGGGTTATGGCGTGGAGATAGCCCTTCATTACGGAAGTTACGGTTAATCTCAAATACACGTTCAAAACCACCAACAACTAACCGTTTTAAGTACAGTTCTGGTGCAATACGTAAATACATATCAATATCTAACGCATTATGATGAGTAATGAACGGACGAGCAGATGCCCCGCCAGGGATAACTTGCATCATTGGTGTTTCGACTTCCATAAAGCCATTATCCACCATGAAATTACGGACTTCTGCAAGGATCTTCGAACGAACAATAAATGTATGACGTGACTCATCGTTAGCAATCAAATCAAGATAACGTTGACGATAACGTGTTTCTTGGTCTGCTAACCCATGAAATTTATCAGGCAAAGGGCGAAGCGCTTTAGTTAATAAACGCACTTCGTGACAATGAACCGTTAATTCACCTGTTTTGGTTTTAAATAAACGACCTTTTGCACCAAGGATGTCACCTAAGTCCCATTTTTTGAATTGCTCATTGTAGACGCCTTCGGCTAAATCATCGCGAGATACGTAAATCTGGATGCGCCCACCAACATCTTGTAACGTGGCAAATGACGCTTTACCCATAATACGGCGAGTCATCATACGACCTGCAATCGACACTTCAATATTTAAGTCTTCAAGCTCTTCTGATGTTTTATCATCATATTGAGCATGAATTTTGTCAGAAATATTTTCACGACGAAAATCATTGGGGAATGGAATACCCTTTTCACGCAATGCCACTAATTTTTCTTTGCGGGCTTTAAGTTCGTTATTCAAATCAGGTGCTTGTTCAGCGCCTTGTTGTTCCTGAGACATTTTTTCCTCACAGGCCAGCTTTTAAACTAGCTTCAATGAATTTATCCAAATCACCATCCAGTACGGCTTGCGTGTTACGCGTTTCCACACCAGTACGTAAATCTTTTATTCTTGCATCATCAAGGACATAAGAACGAATCTGGCTTCCCCAGCCAATATCGGATTTGTTCTCTTCCATCGCTTGCTTATCTGCATTTTTCTTCTGCATTTCCAGTTCGTATAACTTAGCTTTTAACTGGCGCATCGCTTGGTCTTTGTTTTTATGCTGCGAACGGTCATTCTGGCATTGAGTCACAATATTCGTTGGAATGTGTGTGATACGAACCGCTGACTCTGTTTTGTTAACGTGCTGACCACCAGCACCAGAAGCACGGTATACATCAATACGCAGATCCGCTGGATTAATGTCGATATCAATATCGTCATCCACTTCAGGGTAAATAAACGCAGAACTAAAAGAGGTGTGACGGCGCCCACCTGAGTCAAACGGGCTCTTACGCACTAAACGGTGAACCCCGGTTTCCGTTCTTAGCCACCCGTAGGCATAGTCACCAATAATTTTGACCGTTGCAGATTTCAGCCCAGCAACATCACCATCAGATTCTTCAATAATCTCGGTTTTAAAGCCCTTTGACTCTGCCCAGCGCAAATACATGCGTAACAGCATACTTGCCCAATCTTGCGCTTCAGTACCGCCAGAACCTGCTTGTAAGTCAATGTAGCAATCAGCGCTGTCATACTCACCTGAGAACATACGGCGGAATTCGAGCTGCTCTAACTTACCTTGTAGTAGCTCTAACTCAGCACCGGCTTCGTTGAAAGTATCTTCATCGTCGGCCTCAACAGCCAACTCCAATAAACCTTCTACGTCCTCAAGGCCTTGAACCATCTGGTCAATCGTTTCTACGATAACTTCAAGGGATGAGCGTTCTTTACCAAGTGCCTGAGCCCTTTCTGGTTCATTCCAGACATCTGGTTGCTCAAGTTCAGCGTTGACTTCTTCTAAGCGTTCTTTCTTGGCATCATAGTCAAAGATACCCCCTCAGAACCTCTGTCCGTTCAGACAGGTCCTGAATCTTACTTTTTACTGGGTTTATTTCAAACGTCATTTTTCAATATCTTATGGTTAGTCAAAAATAAAATTTTTATTTACAAACCGTTTAGTATAACGGAATTTATCTCAGGTTTATAGCGGCATCAAACGCTATTTCTCTGGCTATTTGTTAGCTCAATCCGGCCAAATATGTTCAACCATTAACTGGACATTTTTTTGCCCACGGTATTCATTTACATCAAGTTTAAACGCAATTTTTGCTTTCTTGATGCTGTTATCAGGCCACCGGCGAACATCAATATTAAACATGATGGCATCTAGCATAGGCCCACCACAAACAGGTTCTAACATCAATTTAAGGTGACGCTCCCCAACTAACCTTTGTTGTAGCAACTGGAAATGCCCGTCAAATACAGGTTCAGGGAATGCTTGCCCCCATGGGCCACTTTCGCGAAGAAGCTCAGCTGTTTCTAAACAAAATTCATGGCGCGATAACTCACCATCGCTCCAAACTACGCCTGAAAGCTGCTCGGGCTGAATGAGCTCACCCATTAATAGTTCAAAATGATGTTTAAAAACATCAAATTTATCGACGTCCAAAGTCAACCCAGCCGCCATGGCATGGCCACCAAATTTTTGCATCAGCCCAGGTTGTAAGGTATTTAGCCGCTCTAAAGCATCTCGCATATGTACACCTTGAATTGAACGCCCTGACCCTTTTAATATCCCATCCCCTGCCGGTGCAAAAGCAATAACCGGGCGATGGTATTGTTCTTTTATCCTTGAAGCCAAAATCCCAACAACACCTTGGTGCCATTCAGGATGGTAAATCGCTAAGCCATTAGGCAATGGGTTATTACCGTATTCAAGTTTATTAAACAGAACCAATGCTTCTTGTTGCATCCCTGCTTCAATATCGCGACGTGTTTGGTTTAAACCATCAAGTTCGTTAGCAAGCTCCCGAGCATAGGCCATATCATCTGTTAATAATAACTCAATACTCACGGACATATCGTCTAACCTACCCGCAGCATTTAGCCTTGGACCAAGTGCAAAACCGAAATCATTTGCGACTAACCTAGATAAGTCCCGTTTAGAAACTTCAATTAATGCTTTAATACCAACACAGCAACGGCCTGCTCTAACACGGTTTAAACCTTGATGAACTAAAATGCGATTATTGGTATCAAGGGGAACCACATCTGCCACAGTCCCTAATGCGACTAAATCAAGGTACTCTGCTAAATTAGGCTCACTAAGACCTTGTTGCGTAAACCACCCTTGTTGGCGTAAATGTGCACGCAATGCAGACATCAAATAAAAGGTCACGCCAACACCAGCGAGTGATTTGGACGCAAAACGGCAATCATTTAGATTTGGGTTAATAATTGCATCAGCTGCAGGTAAAACTTCGCCGGGCAGATGGTGATCCGTAATAATGACATTTATTCCATATTGGTTAGCTACGGCAACTCCCTCATGAGATGAAATACCATTATCAACAGTAATAATTAAATTTGTCCCGCGTTTATAAGCTTCTTCAACAACAAGCGGCGTTAAACCATAGCCATTTTCAAAACGATTAGGAACAATATAATTAAGGTTTGCATAGCCCATCGCTTTTAAGGCGCGGATAGCTAATGCCGTGCTCGTTGCCCCATCTGCATCAAAATCACCAACGATGGTGATCGCCTGATGTTCAACCAATGCGCGATAAAGCAGTGATAACGCATCCCCAATACCAGCTAATGAACGATAGTCTAATAAATTAGACGCTTTACGTTCTAATTGCGTTATGTCCGTGATCCCCCGATGCCGATAAATGCGCTGTAACAGCTCCGGTAAACCAGGTAATTGGACAGCCGAGTTATCTTGGGTTCTTTGTTGTAATAACGTTTCTACATTCACAATAATTAACTATTTTTGGTCAAGTAACTGGATAAGAGCATCTGGCTTAAGAAAACCGGGTAACATTTGGCCGTCTGGTAATATGATGGCAGGCGTCCCTGTGACTTTAAATAAATTGCCGACATTCATATGTTTGCTTAAGTCAATTTTGCAACCATCAATCATCGCAATTTCGTCCCCTTTAAATGCCTGAGTCAAGGCTTTTTGAGGGAGACCATTACACCATATTGATGCCATTTTTTTACCTACGTCGCTATCAGCGCCTTGACGCGGATATGCAAGATAACGAACCGTAACCCCTTTACTGTTTAACTCACCAACAGATTCATGCAATTTTTTACAGTAACCGCAGCTAATATCGGTAAAGACAGTAACAACATATTTTTCTCGAGGCGCTTTGAAAATAATCATTTCATTTTTTAGTGCTTCAATTTTTTTCATCAGTGGCTGATTACTAATATTGACTGGGTTTTTGCCACTCATGTCATAAATCGGCCCTTGCAGTAAATATTTACCGTCGTCAGTGATATAAACAATACCAGTTGTTGTTTCAACGACATTCAAGCCGACTATTGGTGAGGGTTTAATTGCCTCAACCGACATATCGTATTTTTCTAACGTATCGCGGATCACTTTTTCTTCGGTTGCGCCATATACTGTCGCTGTAAATGCCGTAATACACGCGGCAGCCAATAATAACAATTTGCGTTTCATAGATAATCCTTTAATCATACATCACCCCCTTGGGTGATGTTGCTCATGTAACATGCGTAACCGTTCTGTGGCAACATGGGTATAAATTTGTGTTGTGGATAAGTCACTATGACCTAATAACATTTGCACAACACGTAAATCCGCCCCGTGGTTCAATAAATGGGTTGCGAATGCATGCCTCAGTACGTGGGGTGAGAGTAGTTCAGTATCAATATGAGCAAGTACTGCATAATATTTTATCCGATGCCAAAAAGTTTGCCGTGTCATTTTAGTGCCACGCTTACTGGGAAATAAAATATCGCTGGTTTTGCCATTCAATAGTTCAGGACGACTTTCATCAATATATTTTTCTAGCCAGTATATTGCCTCTTCTCCCAATGGAATCAATCTTTCTTTATCACCCTTACCTACCACACGGATGACACCTTGACGTAAACTGATATCTGAAAATGTTAAGCCTATCAATTCAGATACTCGCAAACCACAAGCGTACAACACTTCTAACATCGCTTTATCTCGTAACTCAAGCGCATCCTCTGTTGCGGGTGCATTCAATAAATCTTCGACTTGCCGCTCACTTAAATCCTTAGGTAAACGCTGAGGAATTTTGGGTGCTGCAATAACCGCAGATGGGTCATCGAGACGTATTTTTTCACGATACAAATACTGAAATAACCTACGCATAGCACTTAATAGGCGAGCAGAGCTGGTCGCTTTATAACCGCCATCAATGCGTTCTGCTAAAAAAGATTGCAGGTCAATTGACTGAACACTTTCTAAATACAATTGGTGAGCATCAAGCCAGTTGTCTAACGACTGAAGGTCATTACGATAAGATGCCAAAGTGTTTTCGGCAAGATCTTGTTCTAACCAAATGGTATCAAGAAATTGTTCAATTAATGGATTAAGTTGTTTTGTTTCCACGAAAAATGAGCTTCCTTAGGGTAAGACCACACAATTCTATTATGCCTGAATGTAGTTGCTTCTGTTACAATACATCTCTTGTGATGAAAACCATAGCTGGACATAGTAACAATATATATGAAAATAGGTCTTTTTTACGGTTCTAGTACCTGTTATACCGAAATGGTTGCAGAAAAAATACGTGATATTCTGGGCGATGATTTCGTCACACTGCATAACGTTAACGATACACCGCCAACTGAAATGGAACAGTATGATGTTCTTATTTTGGGAATACCAACGTGGGATTTTGGTGAAATACAAGAAGATTGGCTAGAAATTTGGGAAGCGCTTCCCACTCTTAACTTAGCAAATAAAATTGTTGCTATGTACGGGTTAGGAGATCAAATAGATTATAGCGAATGGTTTCTTGATGCCTTGGGCATGTTATACCACCAATTAAAACCAACAGGTGTCAAATTTGTCGGTTTTTGGCCTACTGATGGCTATGAATTCGAAAGCCCAAAACCCTTAAATGAACAGGGTGATAAATTTGTTGGGCTAGCATTAGATGAAGTTCATCAATTTGAGCAGACCGATGAGCGCATTGCGCAATGGTGTGTGCAAATTTTGCAAGAAATCGAAGCTTCCCTGTAATACATGAACATCAGTGACTAAGGTTCTTTACGGCTACTTGTTTTTCAGTAGCCTTAAATATCAGGGTATTGAAGTAATAATTGGTTCAAATTACGCCAACTTTCCTCAGAAACAGAGTCTTTAGCAACCCATAGGTGAATTTTTTGTTGCTTACCTTGTAAAGCTTCTAATGACAATAAGATGCCATAGCGGCTCAACCAAGGTGCTTTCACAATATTCCATTCATTCTTTTTCCATTGGACTTTATTACCATTAACCAACACAGCAACCCCTTTTATTTTGCTGATGTTCTTTTGGCTTTTTACCCAACTAGCCACCACAACCGCAAGAAGTGGCAACCATATCATTGAATGAGCCGGTGCCCATGGTGCAACAAGCAAAAACATGCCTACTGCCCCATGAACACAGGTTGAAAAAAACTGTGTTTTCCATGAAATGGAAAGATTAGATTTCCACAGGACCACGATTTTTATTTTTTTCCTGAATCAGTTTTACCATACGAAATAGCTCGTCGTCATCTGGGCGACCGTGATTCATTAACCAGTTAAATAAATCAGGGTCCGCACACTCCAATAAACGGACAAACACCTGTTTATCATTGGTTGTCAGACTATCATATTCATACTCAAAAAATGGCATGATTGAAATATCTAGCTCACGCATACCGCGGCGACAAGCCCAATGAATTCGCGCCTTGTTCTCAATATCCATTCCACTACGACCTTTTGTTGCAGTTAACTGATAAGATTGATTATTTTCAATACTCTAACAGATTATCTACTGAGAAAACATGCCATAGGCTACATTGTTGTAATTTTAGTAGTAAAATGCCGTTTTTCTACAAACAGATAACAAAAAAATACTCAATAATACCCGTGGTATCATAATAACTACTTGCAATGTTATCTAGCTATTTTACCATTAAGCACCTTTATCTATCAAAGAACAACAGGTGAAATCATGACTACCCAAATTGATATTGATAGTACACAACAATTTCCCTTTGAATCACACTCTTTACCGCTCGTTTTGATTTCACTGGAAAACTGGGAACTTATCCACCTTCATGGCCTAGACGCAGAAAAATATTTACAAGGCCAAGTGACCGCAGATGTTGCCACACTCACTCAATCACATGCATTAACTGCCCATTGCGACCCAAAAGGTAAAATGTGGAGTGACCTGCGGTTATTCCATCATTTAGAAGGGTTCTCTTATTTATTAAGAAGCAGTATTGCTGATACGCAACTCGCTGAACTCAAAAAATATGCAGTTTTTTCCAAAGTAACATTTGAGAAAAAAAATGAGCTTAAGCTACTTGGGGTAGCAGGTAAAGGAGCAAGAACAGCACTTTCAGCAGTCTTTAGCGTTTTACCTGACGAACAAAACCAAGTAGTCACTGACGGTGATTCGACTTTACTCTATTTTTCATTACCTACAGAACGTTTTTTAGTGGTTACAACAGAGGCAACAGCACAGACAATAGTGCAGACACTCGGTGCCCCACAAGTCAGTGATGAACAGTGGTTAGCACTCGATATCGAAGCAGGCTTTGCCGTTATAGACCAAGAAAATAGCGCTCAACACTTACCTCAAGCGGCTAATTTACAAGCTCTTCCTGATGGAATTAGCTTTAAAAAAGGCTGTTACACGGGTCAAGAAATGGTCGCTAGGGCCAAATTTCGTGGTGCCAATAAACGCGCAATGTATTTGTTAAAAGGAACAGGTTCAACACTCCCAAATATTGGTGAAGGCGTTGAATGGCAACTCGGCGATAAATGGCGCCGTACTGGGACAGTTCTTGCCACGGTTCGCTTAGGGAATGGCAAAATATATGTGCAAATCATTATGAATAACGATATGGAACCTGACAGTGTTTTTCGCGTTATGGGTGATGAGCAAAGCCATTTAACTATCGTACCGTTGCCATATTCATTAGAAGAAAAATAGTTGGGGTTTTTATGTCATCTGTATTAGGTAACGAGCCTATTGAGGTTATCAAGTTTGGGGCTTTTACCGAGGTCGTCCAATTTTTAATGGAATTAGATAAGCTCAAAAGTATTTACCGTAAAAATAAGTTATTGAATCGCGAACGCCAAGAAAATACTGCCGAACATAGCTGGCAGTTTGCAGTTGCAGCCATGAGCTTCGCCCCTTATGTTCAAGGTGTTAACATTGAGCATGCGATTAAATTAGCATTAGTTCACGACATAGTTGAAATTGACGCAGGTGATGTCATGGTATTCGATAATGCTGCTCGTGACGCTATCCATGAAGAAGAAGTTAAAGCGGCTAATCGTATTTTCAACCTATTGCCTAACCCGCAAGCTGAAACGCTTTTAGCATTATGGAATGAATATGATGCGCTTGAAACTCCTGAGTCCATTTACGCCAATGCGATTGATAGGGCTATGCCAATGCTGATGAATTTACATAATCAAGGGCAAAGCTGGGTTGAAAACAACATCCGTCTTGAGCAAGTAATCAGTAAATGTGATTATATAGAGCAAATTCTTCCTGATTTTTATCAACAACTTAAATTACAGTTAGAGCAAGCCCAGCAAAAAGGCTGGTTACTGTAATTCCCGATAAGCGGCTTAACGGCCGCTTATAAAAATCCTATAACCTCCTTCAAAACTAATTTTTAATACATTTAATAATTTGCTAATTAATAAGATGTTACCTATGGTTTAAACAAACATTCACGTGATGTATTGATTATCAATTAGGTGACATATGCCAATGAATAAAATTAGCTCATCCCCTTATCTATTGTTACTTGATGTCCATTCTCCAGCCATTATTCAGTTTAATAAATCAACCTATCAAATTACATGCCTAATAGAACAATTAGGTGGAACACCAGATGGTATCGCCGTCGACCCAACGAATAAATTAATTTATTGGAGTAATATGGGAGAGGATTATGACGCTGATGATGGTTCAATTAACGTAATGAACTTCGATGGTAGTGGGCGAAAAATGTTGTTAGGTCATGGAGATGTCAGAACACCAAAACAGCTACAACTCGATTTAATCAATCAAAGGCTATATTGGTGTGATCGCGAAGGGGGAAAAGTTGCTTCTTGCCATGTCGATGGCTCAAACTTGCAAACTCATGTGGCAAGGCCCAGAAATAAGCAAAACCAAGTTGATATTTTAGACCAGTGTGTCGGTATTTCTTTAGATATTCCCAACAATTGGGTTTATTGGACACAAAAAGGGACGCCAAAAGGTAATCTTGGTCGTATTTTCAGAGCACCACTAAAACCAAACATTCAGCACCCCCCCGAGAACCGAACTGATATTGAACTATTACTTGATCGCCTACCTGAGCCTATTGACCTATTACTTGATGAAGAAGCCTGTCTTTTATATTGGACGGATAGAGGTGCCGAACCGGATGGTAATAGTTTAAATTGTGCAAATGTGACGGCGCATGGCGTCAATAATCACAAAGTTATCAGCCGTGGTTTCAAAGAAGCTATCGGTCTCACTTATGATAAACCTGCTCAATTAATGTATGTCGCAGACCTAAATGGTGGGGTTTATCGCGTAACAATACCGACCGGTGACGTTGAGAAAGTTTATCAAGGTAAAAACTATACGGGGATCACCCAGTATTCACCTTAATTTATCATGTGAATATATTGAAGAAAAAGGCCTGACTCAGTCTAATATTGAGTTCAAGCCTTATAACTAATTTATTGATAGTGCTCAACATGATATGAGCACTTTAAATTATATCTTACATATACTCTTCAATCGGAACACACGAGCAATGTAAATGACGGTCGCCATACACATCATCAAGACGTTTAACCGCTGGCCAATATTTATTAGCTTTGGTTTGCGCCGTCGGGAACACAGCCAATTCACGGCTATAACTGTGAGGCCATTCTTGCGTTAGCTCGGTTTGGACATGAGGAGAATTCACCAGAGGGTTATCCTCAAGCGTCCACTGCCCTTCAACCACTTGGTCAATCTCATCCCGTATTGCTAACATCGCCTCAATAAAACGGTCGATTTCAGTGATACATTCCGATTCCGTTGGTTCTATCATCAACGTGCCAGCCACAGGGAAAGACATGGTTGGGGCATGAAAACCATAGTCAATCAACCGTTTAGCTATATCAAGCTCACTGATGCCGGTATCCTTTTTAATTGGGCGTAAATCAACAATACATTCATGAGCAACGTAACCATCTTGCCCTGTATATAAAATGTCATAGCGGCTGGAAAGGCGTTTAGCAATATAGTTCGCATTCAAAATAGCCACTTGGCTCGCTTTGCGTAAGCCATAAGAGCCCATCATTCGGATATACATCCAGCTAATAGGCAAAATAGAAGCGCTACCAAATGGAGCAGCAGAAACTGCACCTTGGTCTGTGACCATTTCTTGTTCAACTACTGAATGCCCTGGTACAAACGGAGCTAAATGTTTTTTCACCCCAATTGGACCCATACCTGGACCGCCACCACCATGAGGAATACAGAATGTTTTATGTAAATTTAAGTGAGACACATCCGCGCCAATAAAGCCCGGTGTCGTTAACCCAACCTGAGCATTCATATTTGCTCCATCAAGGTAAACTTGCCCACCATATTGATGAATAATTTCACAGACTTCGCGAATACTTTCTTCATAAACCCCATGTGTAGATGGATAAGTCACCATGACACAAGAAAGTACATCACTATATTGCTGCGCTTTATCGCGTAAATCGTCTAAGTCGATATTCCCTTCATCATCACAACGTACAACCACGACTTCCATACCCGCCATATGGGCAGACGCTGGATTGGTTCCATGAGCGGAAGCTGGGATCAAACAAATATTCCGCCCCCCATCATTACGGCTTTCATGATAACGGCGGATAGCGAGCAGCCCTGCATATTCCCCTTGTGCACCTGAGTTAGGTTGCATACAAACCGCATCGTAACCCGTTAATTGCACCAACCAATGAGAAAGCTGTTCAATCATTTGATGATAGCCTTGTGCTTGGTCCACAGGGCAGAATGGATGTAGCTCCCCAAATTCTGGCCATGTAATCGGGATCATCTCCGCGGCTGCATTAAGCTTCATCGTACACGACCCCAGCGGGATCATCGCTTGGTTCAACGCTAAATCTTTACGCTCAAGGCTATGCATATAACGCATCATTTCTGTTTCGCTGTGATAGCGATGAAAATTCGGATGAACTAAGATTTCATCTGCCCGTTGCATAGATTTTGGAATGGCGTGTTCTTGATTTGCAACAGATTGGTCTAATTTTTCAAAATCCAATTTAGTGTCAATACCCGTGATCACCGTAAACAGCTCATTTAAGTCCTGGCGAGTGGTGACTTCACTAAAGGTGAGCCCCACGGCTCCACGAATATCCGTCCGTAAATTGATGTTTGCTTTTTCTGCTCGGGCTAATACTGCGGTTTTATCTTCCACTTCAACTGCTAAAGTATCAAACCAAGTTTTATGGCGTGATGAGAACCCCGCTTCGGCTAAAGCTTTAGCAAAGATTGATGTGAAGCGATGAATACGCCCAGCAATCATTTTTAAACCTTCAGGACCATGATAAACCGCATACATAGCCGCAATATTGGCTAACAAAACTTGTGAGGTACAAATATTTGAATTCGCTTTTTCACGACGAATATGCTGCTCACGGGTTTGCATCGCCATACGCAATGCTGTATTCCCCGCGGCATCGCGTGACACACCGATAATACGCCCCGGCATTGCACGTTTAAACTCATCACGGCAAGCAAAGAAAGCTGCATGTGGACCGCCATAGCCCATAGGTACACCAAAACGCTGCGCTGAGCCAAATACGATATCGGCCCCTTGTTTACCCGGTGCAGCTAATAACACTAATGCCATCATGTCTGCAGCAACACAGCTAACGATTTGGCGCTGTTTTAACGTTGCGAATAGTTCACTGTGATCATGGATATTACCGGTTGTGCCCACTTGTTGTAACAAGGCCCCAAACACCCCTTCATGTTCAAGAACTTTTTCTGCACTATCAACAATCACTTCAAAACCAAAGGTACCGGCTCGTGTTTTTACAACGTCAAGGGTTTGCGGGTGAATATCATCAGCAACGAAGAAACGTTCAGCATTCTTTAACTTACTAATTCGTTTTGCCATCGCCATGGCTTCAGCCGCCGCAGTCGCTTCATCTAATAATGAGGCTGATGCTAAGTCTAATCCGGTAAGGTCAATCGTTAACTGCTGGAAATTAAGTAATGATTCTAAGCGGCCTTGTGAAACTTCAGGTTGATATGGCGTGTAAGCTGTGTACCAACCGGGGTTTTCCAATAAGTTACGCAAAATAACAGGGGGAAGCACCGCGGGTGCATAACCCATCCCAATATAACTTTTAAAGCGTTTATTCAGTGATGCGATAGCTTTCAATTCAGCTAAAGCTTCCTGTTCAGTTGCCCCACCACCTACTCTTGGTGGCTCTGAAAGTAAAATTGCTTTAGGAACAATTTTGTCCATCAAAGCATCTAATGAGGTTGCACCCACAGTATCTAACATGGTTTTTATTTGTTGTTCTGATGAACCAATGTGACGTGAAATAAATTCTGAACGGTTTTCTAATTGACTCAGTGACATCGACATATCTGTGTTCCCATCCTTTGTCTGCTATGCATAAGTTGTAGGGCGGTTATTACGGAACTTGCGAGGTAACGACTTGTTGCTTGCTAATTATGTTTTTCAACTCTCTAAATAGTTCATCTTGTGACTAGGCGGCAAGCGGAGACAATCTTGGGGAGCATACACTAGTATGTGACCCGAGTTGTCGAGTGCAGCCACCCATAAAACAAGCGTATTAATAAATCCTATAAATAGTTCATCTTGTGGCTAGGCGGCAAACGAATAAGACCCTAGGAGCATACATCAGTATGTGACTAGGGCGAATGAGCGAAGCCAACGCCGCCACAAGAAGAAATATGACTAGGATTTTATTCTTCGGCTTCGATCATAGAGGTATAACCCGCCGCATCAATTAAGTCCGCCAGCTCAGAGGTATCCGACGCTTTAATTCGGAAAATCCAACCTTCTTGATAAGGCTGTTCATTTACTAGTTCAGGTGAATCATTCAGGTCGCTATTAACTGCTACAATTTCACCGCTCAAAGGTGCGTAGATATCAGATGCCGCTTTTACGGATTCCACAACAGCACAGTCATCACCTGCGCTAACCACGCTACCAACCTCAGGTAAATCAACAAACACCATATCACCCAGAGTTTCTTGCGCATGCTCAGTAATACCAACGGTATACTCACCGTTACCTTCATCACGCAGCCACTCATGTTCACGGGTATACAATAATTCTTTAGGTGTATTGCTCATTATTTGCCTCTCAATTTTAAAATTTGTTTATCGGGTTACCCCAAATTACACTAAGCAGTTACCTTCGCGGACAAAGCCCGGTTTAACCACTTCAACTGGCATTTCTCGATGTCGAATTTCAACAATCGCTTTGTCTTGAATTCCGTTAGGGACACGCGCCAACGCAATACTAAATCCGAGAGTTGGAGAGAAAGAACCACTCGTGATTACCCCCTCTTGTAATTTACCCAATTCATCAGTAAAGCGGACCACTTGCCCTGCTCGCAGTATACCTTTTTCACGCATCACAATACCGACGAGTTTTTCAGTTCCTTGTTCGCGTAATTGTTCTAATGCCTCACGCCCAATAAATTGGCGATCTTCCGGTTTCCAAGCAACCGTCCACCCCATATTCGCGGCTAGAGGGGAAATACTTTCATCCATATCTTGACCGTAGAGATTCATACCTGCTTCTAAACGCAATGTATCACGTGCGCCAAGGCCAGCAGGATGGACACCCGCTTTTAATAACTTATGCCAAAAACCAACAACTTGATTTTTCGGCATCGCAATTTCATAACCTTTTTCACCGGTATACCCTGTCGTGGCGATAAATAAATCCCCTGTTTGGACACCATAGAAAGGTTTCATGCCAGCAATGGCTTTATTTTGCTCATCACTGAGCAAGGAGTGTACTTTTTGCTGAGCTTGAGGGCCTTGAACTGCCAATAAGGCTAAATCATCCCGTACACGAATTTCGACAGCATAACCCGCTGCGTGCTGCTCAATCCATGCGATGTCTTTATCCCTTGTCCCAGAGTTAACCACCAAACGATAGAAACCCTCTTCCAAATAATAAACAATCAGGTCATCAATAACCCCACCGGATGCATTTAACATACCCGTGTACAAGGCTTTACCTTTCTCTGTAAGTTTATTGATATCGTTAGCGAGTAGATAACGAAGAAAGTCACGACAACCTTCACCATGTAAATCGACAATAGTCATATGGGAAACATCAAACATCCCTGCATCGGTTCTGACGAAATTATGTTCATTGATTTGAGAACCATAATGCAACGGCATCATCCAGCCATGAAAATCCACCATCTTTGCGCCGCAGGCTATATGCTCTTCATATAGTGTTGTTTGCTTTACCATGAATACCCTCTTTACATTATTTATATGACAGGGTGATTGCGTGGTTAAGAATACCTATTATCGATTAATCAATTGGCATTACTAACCTGACGCAAACGATAACATTTTTAAAAACCTACCATTGTTCGCGGCTAGATTCTATAAAAAAAAATAGGGCTACTGCTCCACTGTATTACTGATTACATCCTACTTTTACCAGTGCTTTTTGTTAAATAATTGAGAATGATCACTCAAAATGCTTACAACCAAGGCAGAATAGATTAAAAAGCAACCAGATTATATTCTTTATGAATAAAATTGGAGAGCAAAACCCAACGAGCAAAATAAGTAAAACTAATGCGAAATGTAGCTGCAATTAGTTTTTTTCAGTCATACTGTGAAAATAATACTGCGCCCAAATAGCAAATTAAACGAAAGACCATGGCAGGATCAGGGATTAAACAATACGAGTTATTTCTGGCAACAGAATATGTATTAACAGACTTGGAATTTAATATGACAAGATAAAGGTATAACTGGCGCTATACCTTTACTGAACAAGAAATTAGAGCGACTCTTCTAATGATAGTTTTTCCAACCATTTAGGCATATCAGATAACCCCATAGCATGGTTCAATAACTGGGGTTTAACACCCGGCAAACTATCAGCCAAAACTAAACCAATATCACGCAGCAGTTTCTTCGCAGGGTTATTCCCCTCAAATAGCTCTCGGAAACCTTGCATCCCCGCTAGCATCAATGCAGCACTGTGTTTTCGACTACGCTCATAATCACGCAAGTAGAGATATTGGCCAAAGTCTTTACCCTCCCGATGTAAGCGTTTAATTTCACCAATTAACATCGCCACATCCATAAAACCAAGGTTAACGCCTTGACCAGCCAATGGGTGGATAGTATGTGCCGCATCACCTAATAAAGCTAAGCGTTGAGCGGCAAATTGCCTAGCATAACGCCCTATTAATGGTATTGTTAGCCTGTCACTTTCTAATTGGCAAAGACCAAGACGTAAATCAAACGCCACTGCGAGCTCTTTATCAAAACTTGCCTTATCTAACGTTTGTCGCCTTGCAGCCTCCGTTGCCCCTTGTGACCAAACAATAGAGCAAAGGTGTGGGTCACTTAAGGGTAAAAACGCTAAAATGCCTTCACCATTAAAAGCTTGCCTTGCGATCCCCTCATGGGGCTTTTCGGTTCTGATAGTTGCAACAAGCGCAGTATGCTCGTAATCCCAAAAAGTCAGCGGGATATCAGCATGGCTACGTAACCATGAGTTTGCCCCATCAGCCCCAACTATTAGCCTTGCCGTCAGCATGTTTTCATCTTCTAATGTGATAAAAACATCATTTTCCCCCCAAGCCACTTTTTTTATCGCTGCAGGCGCTAATAACGTTACATCCCTTAGTTGAGACGCTTTATGCCATAAAGCATCTCGCACCACATTATTCTCAACAATATGACCTAAATGGGTCAAATTTTGTTCGTTAGCAGAAAATGTAATACGGCCAAAGCTGTCGTTATCCCAGACTTCCATACCACCGTAAGCTGAGGCTCGCATTTCTTTAATAGCTGACCAAACACCTAAGTGAGTAAGTAATTTCTCACTCGCTGCATTAATTGCCGACACTCTTAATGCGTAAGGTTCTGCCGCTGAAAATGTGCATTTAGGGGGGGTATTTTCAACCACAGCGATACGTAGGCCACTGCCTTCTAAACCACAAGCCAGCGCAAGTCCAGCCATACCCCCGCCAGCGATAACCACATCAAATGATTGCATGTTATTAATTTCCTCTCTATTTCGTGGTTATTGGTGTGTAACCCAACCCAATGTTTGGCGCGCCAAAACATCGCGAGCGGGTGGCAACATTTCCATTGCCATTAAGCCTAAATTACGGCCAACAATCAGTGGTAAGCAACGGTTAGCAAATATGCGTACTAACCCATCGGTCATTGTGACGGTTTTGTCCCTATCGAGAGCCCGTATTTGTTGGTACTGACTTAACAACGAATAGCTGCCGATATCTTGATTATCAGCATGTGCATTCACCACCGTTTGAGCTAATTGCATAACATCACGGAGCCCTAAGTTAAAGCCTTGCCCTGCAATAGGGTGTAATGTTTGTGCTGCATTACCAACCAGTACCACTCGGTGGCTGACCGGTGTCAGTGCCTTGCGTAATACTAATGGGTAGCAATGACGCTTACCGGCCATCACAACCTCACCTAAACGCCAACCAAATGCTTGTTGTAGCCTGTGAATGAATGTTGCATCATCCCATGCATTAATGGCATCAGCTTGTTCTTGATGGTGGCACCAAACCAAAGAGCTACGCCCTTGTGACATAGGTAATAGTGCAAGGGGGCCAAATTCAGTAAAGCGTTCAAAGGCTTGGCCTTTTGGGTCAACCGCCGTTTTCACATTAGCGATGATGGCTACTTGCCCATAATCATCTTGTTGCCATTGTATGTTACATGCTTTACCAATCGCAGAATGGCTACCATCAGCGGCAACCAATAATTGACCAGTTACTGTATCACCATTGTCCAAAGTCACGCTAACAGAGCCTTGTTCACGATGAACACTTTCGACTTTGGCGGGGCAGTATAATGTCACCCCCGGCGCTTTACGCAGAAGGGAGAATAAACGGGTTCCAGCCTCATGTAACTCAATCACATTACCCAATGCGGCAATATGATAATCTTTTGCGGCAATATTGACAAAACCCGCATGCCCTCTATCAGAAACATGAACGTGATTAATCGGTGTCACACAATCTGAGAATGCAGGCCACACCCCTATTTTTGATAAATACTGGCAAGTACCATGTGCTAATGCAATGGCTCTAGCATCAAACCCAGGGTGTTTGCCTTCCGGTAAAGCGGCCTCGATGAGTGAAACCGATAACTTTCCTTGGCTAAGGGAAGAAATAGCGAGTGCTAACGTCGCGCCCGCCATTCCGCCCCCCACGATAATCACATTCATGCGTTATTTCTTACCTTTATTAATAACTCTTTTTAAACCAAACGCTGTTTTTCTTGCAACATTAAAGCTTCTATTTCATCTGGGTCTTTCACGACCAGATCTGTCAGATTTTCGTTGCCCTCTGCAGTGATCACAATATCGTCTTCAATACGTATGCCGATACCACGGTATTGAGGAGGCACATCAGCATCTGGTGCAATATATAAACCAGGCTCGACGGTTAATACCATCCCAGGCTCAAGTATACGGTCTCTATCGGTCCCATAAAAACCGACATCATGCACATCTAGCCCTAACCAATGACTTAAACCATGCATAAAGAAAGCTTGATATGCTTTGTTTTCGATCAATTGATCGACATCGCCTTGTAAAATACCTAAGGCCACTAAGCCTTCGGTTTTGATACGCACAATCTGGCGAGTAACCTCATGCATACTCGTTCCCGGGCGATACAATTCTAATGCAGTATTTAGAGCTTTCAGCACGATATCGTAGACTTCGCGCTGAGCTTGGCTAAATTTGCCATTAACAGGAAATGTACGCGTAATATCCCCCGCATATCCCTCAAACTCTGCCCCTGCATCAATTAATACCAGCTCACCATCCTTCATTTGGCATTCATTTTCGGTGTAATGCAAAATACACGCGTTTTCACCGCTTCCAACAATAGAATTATAAGAAGGGAAACGTGCACCATGACGGGTAAATTCGTGCTCTAACTCACCGCATAACTGGTATTCATACATATTTGGCCGACAAGTTTCCATTGCTCGGATATGTGCAAGGGCTGAAATCCGCCCTGCCTCGCGCATCGTATTAATTTCTGCTTCCGATTTAAATAAACGCATTTCATGCACAATCGGACGCCAATCCACCATAGTTTCTGGCGCACGCAGATTACGACGGCTTCCCTTACGTAAAACATCTAGTGCATCAAAAACGAGTTTATCTGCGTAAGCAAATTCACCTTGAGCATGGTAAACCACATCTAATCCGTTGAGTAACTGATACAACTGCTCTTCAACTTCGTTAAATGGTAAGGCTTTATCAATGCCTAGCTTTTCAGGAGCGGCCTCTTGACCAAGACGACGCCCAAACCAAATTTCAGCTGTTAAATCGCGAACCCGATTAAAAAGAACAGTATGGCTATGTTTTTCATCACTTTTAATTAAGACTAATATAGCTTCAGGCTCGCTAAAACCGGTCAGATAAAGGAAATCACTGTGCTGACGATAAGGGTATTCACAATCCGCATTGCGCTGTGCAGGCGGGGCAGAAAAAATAATTGCTGCACTACCTGACTGCATTTTTGCCAATAATGCGTTACGACGAGAAATAAATTCCTGTTTATTCATACCGTTTTTGCCTTATTATCTGAATTATGATGTTGCTAATATTATGCTAGCGAACAATACGCGCTGGCAACAATGACTCAAAGCTGGATAAACCAGCTCTAAGTTCCCCTATTTTAGTGATAAAACAGAGCTCATGTGTAAAACTGACGCGATTAGAATTAATGAAGGATAGGCTTATTATTCTCAACCGCTGTTGGGCCTTTATTTGGCTCAACTAATGCGATATAACATAGCTGTACCGCAACCCTGACGTACTCAACCACTTCTTCTAGCGCTTGCTCAAGCTCTTCTTGGTCTTCGTCTTCGTCATACCCAAGCATTCCGATATTACGTAAATCTGTAATAACTTCTGCAATCTCTTTTTTATCCGCCAGTTTGGGTTGAGCCACCCCAACGCCTAATAAAAAGTGATTAACCCAACCCGCTAATGCGTCTGCATGGTCAAAAATAGAGGCGTCTTCATCAGGAAATAGCATAGTAAATGCAAATTCACTGTCATCTAGCGACTCAAAAGTGGTGTCAAATAAATCACGTAGTGGCTGTGAAATTGTTTGAGGAAATGCTAAACCATCGTTAGCAAGGTCATGGACTAATGTTTGCCAGCTATGATCACGGCTACCACCACAAATTAACCCCGTTATTAGACCATGGATTTCAGCTGCGGTAAGTGCTATTGAGTGCTGTTGTAACAGTTTGTCCAGTGTTTCATAGTTTGGTAAAGATTTTTGTATAGACATCTGAATTCGTCATGTTAGCTTATGATTCGTGATATGCTACCATCAAGGATAGCCGCTAGACCAGTATGCTTTTGTCTTATCTATTAATTGCGCCAAATATGTTGTATTTATGGCGAACATTATTCAGTATGGAGGTAACATGTCCGCACAACCTGTCGACATTCAAATTTTTGGGCGCTCACTGCGAGTCAACTGCCCTGCAGAACAAAAGGAAGCCCTTCTTGAGTCGGCTAAAGAATTAGAACAGCGCTTGCAGAACCTAAAAGATAGAAGCGGTGTCACCAATATGGAACAACTTATTTTTATCGTAGCATTGAACGTCTGTCACGAATTAGCACAAGAAAAGACAAAAACGCGTGATTATGCTTATAATATGGAAGAAAAGATAAAAATGTTGCAACATACTATTGAACAAGCGTTGCATGATCAGGTAAAAATTACTGAGAGGCAAGTATTGCCCCTAGAGTAAATTCGCTTATTAATCAGACACTAGTAGAAAAAAATATCCAAAATTAAGGTTGCATTTTAAATCTAGTTTTGTACAATGAAATCACTGGGTAACGAAAGTACTCAAACCAAATTTCTCTGAGATGCGCGTGAGTGGGCGAGTCCCCTGAGCCGATATTTCTACCAAACAGAATGTGGTTATTGCGCTGGTGAGCATGCCTGATTCGTTCAGGAAGCCTAAAGGTTGCTAAACTGCGTTCACCTTGAACCAAGGGTTCAAGGGTTACAGCCTACAACGGCATCTTGGAGACCCTCTACTGTATTCCTATTTACCTTTAATAACACACACCAATAATACAACGTCGTATTGATTCAGACGATTTACTTTTCTACAATAATTTTCGCCTTGCGATATACTCTAAATAGTTAATTATTTCCTATTGCTGATAGAGTAGGTTTTCATATGCAAGATGCCCTTTCCACACAACGCCAGCAAGTACGCCAATCCATCCGTCAGGCTCGTCGTCAATTAACCACGAAACAACAACAGTTAGCCGCTCAACTGGTCATGAAGAATGCCTTGCAGCACCCAAAGATTAACTCAGCGAAATGCATTGCTCTATTTCTCTCGTTTGATGGTGAAATTGATACTAGGCCATTAATTAGTGCACTGTGGGAACAAGGCAAACAGGTTTACCTTCCTGTTTTACACCCTTTCAGCCGCCATCATTTACTTTTTCTTCGCTATCACGCAAAAACACAGTTAGTCAAAAACCGCTTTAATATTGATGAACCTCCACTCAATGTACAAGATGTACTCCCTATAGAAAAACTGGATATCATGTTCATTCCCCTTGTGGCTTTTGATAGCCAAGGGCAGCGATTAGGAATGGGGGGTGGGTTTTATGATAGGACATTAGCTCATTGGCAACAAACCGGTTTTTACCCCATCGGCTTAGCCCATGATTGCCAGCAGGTCGAGGCACTTCCCGTAGCGCACTGGGATATTCCGTTACCTGAAATTATTACGCCACAAAAAATATGGCGCTGGTAATTAATACCTGCGCCATCATCATCAAGTAAAAGCAACCAATGCTAATTTAGAACAGCAAACGTGCTCGGATAGTGCCTGGCAGTGCTTTTAGCTTAGCTAAGGCATCATCTGTTTGACTTGGGCTCTGCGTTAACACATCGATCACCACATAACCAACATTACCAGCTGTACGTAAATACTGCCCAACTACGTTGATATTATTCTCCGTAAATACTTGGTTAATGCTATTAAGAATACCTGGGCGGTTTTCATGAATATGCAAGAAACGGTTAGTATCCTCGGTATGTACTGGCAGTGAAACCTCAGGGAAGTTAACAGCAGATAACGTTGAACCATTGTCTGAGTATTTTGCTAATTTACTTGCAACTTCTAACCCGATGTTTTCCTGAGCCTCTTCAGTCGAGCCACCAATGTGCGGTGTTAAAATCACATTGTCGAATTTAATTAATTCAGAGATAAACGGGTCGTTCGGGTCATTATTCGCCGCTGGCTCTGTTGGGAATACGTCAACGGCGGCACCTGATAAATGCTTGCTTTCCAGCGCAGCTGCCAATGCTGGGATATCCACCACTGTACCTCGAGAAGCATTAATAAAAATAGAACCCGGCTTCATACGGTCAAACTGCTCTTTAGCAAACATATTTTTGGTGCTTGCTGTTTCAGGTACATGTAAGCTCACGACATCACTCATATTAAGCAGTTCAGTTAAAGAACGGACCTGAGTTGCATTACCTAATGGCAATTTGTTTTCTATATCATAGAAGAAAACATTCATACCGATCCCTTCAGCTAAGATCCCCAACTGAGTACCAATATGACCATATCCAACAATCCCTAAACGCTTACCACGAGCTTCAAAGCAGCCTTTAGCTTGTTTTTCCCATATCCCACGGTGTGCTTGCATATTCGCTTCGGGAATACGGCGTAATAACAGTAATAGTTGACCTAACACCATTTCTGCAACGGAACGAGTATTGGAAAATGGCGCATTAAATACTGGAATACCGCGTTTTGCCGCAGCATCTAAATCAACTTGGTTAGTCCCGATACAAAAACAGCCGACTGCAACTAATTTCTCTGCTGCCGCAAAAACCTCTTCAGTAAGGTGAGTACGGGAACGGATACCAACAAAACGTGCATCTTTAATCGCTTTTTTTAATTCTTCGTCGGATAACGCGCTTTTGTGGTATTCAATATTGGTGTAACCTGCTGCTTTTAGGTTCTCAACCGCACTTTGATGCACACCTTCTAGCAGTAAAAATTTTATTTTGTCTTTTTGCAAAGATACCTTGACCATTTCCCCTACCCTATCGTGAACGTACTAATAATTTATAACCGATGAATTTGCATGTTTGCTTCGCATTCTTCAAAGCACCTGTAAAAATCGACATCCACCCACCTTGAAGTATGCAGCTATACCAACATAACAAAAAACGGCGCAGTATCAATACAACCGTTTGCTTTATGGATACTAAAAATAGCAAAGAAAAAGAAGTTAAACGGTAGAAAATCAGGAGCAGTAACACAAAATAAGTTTTTTTCCTGCACAATGCGCATTAGTGTGAGATATATCACCAAAATAACGGGGTATTAAAAAAAATGAAATAAATTTCAAATCATCGATATTTATAAAACTGGTTAATTAATTTAGTGCTATCTCAGAAATAACACCCGCTCAATTCACAATCAAACATAAAAAAAGCCAGTAAATATGACATCTACTGACTTATTTTAAGACGCTGAATTTATCTATTTGTTATAACATAAATTATAACTTAATAGTTTTAACCCCTTCATCAGAGGTTCCCATTAATACGACGTCTGCACCACGGTTAGCAAATAGCCCAACAGTCACCACGCCAGCAATACCATTGATAGTATTTTCTAATGCAACAGGGTCTACAATGCTTAAATTATGGACATCTAAAATCACATTTCCGTTATCAGTTACGACATTTTGACGATATTCAGGGGTCCCCCCCAATTTCACCAACTCACGTGCCACATAGCTACGAGCCATAGGGATCACTTCAACGGGTAATGGGAACTTACCTAAAACATCAACTAATTTGGATTGGTCAACAATACAGACAAATGTTTTTGCAATAGCTGAAACAATTTTTTCTCTTGTTAAGGCTGCCCCGCCACCTTTAATCATATTCATATGATGGTCGACTTCATCAGCGCCATCGACATAAACATCTAATGAATCAACTTCATTACAGTCAAATACAGTGATCCCCAGTGATTTTAGCTTTTGGGTTGATGCTTCTGAACTGGATACCGCCCCTTCTATTTGCCCCTTCATCGTTGCCAAAGCATCAATGAAATGAGAAGCTGTTGAACCCGTTCCAACACCAACAATAGTACCCGGTTTAACGTAATCGAGTGCTGCCCAACCTACCGCTTTTTTTAATTCGTCCTGAGTCATGATCATGCCTTTTGCTAATTAATTGAGTCGTGATTAAGGTTATGAATAGCTAGTATATACCGGACACTGGCTAAGTTGCAGTATTGTTCTTTACATTTATGCCGTTGTTTTTGGGATTTATCTAGCAACAATAATATTTTCAAGTGTTATCACTAAAAATATGGCATAGTGATTTAAGGTTACTGCTCTTTGTTAATAACCCTAGCTGAGCTTTTACACTGAGTTGGAAATTCGCCTTGTGTGTTTTCCCCATCTATTTTTATGGAACAGCAAAGGTCAATAGCCTCGAATAGAATAACAATAAGGAGATCTTTTCGATGAAGCGCCCTGATTATCGCGCGTTACAAGCACTGGATGCCGTCATTCGTGAACGCGGCTTTGAGCGTGCGGCTCAGAAACTTTGCATCACACAATCTGCTGTTTCACAACGTATCAAGCAGCTAGAGAACCTGTTTGGGCAACCTTTACTTGTCCGCACTGTTCCGCCTCATCCAACAGAACAAGGGCAAAAACTGCTAGCGCTACTTCATCAAGTAGAACTATTAGAGGAACAATGGCTTGGCGATGAAAATGGGGGCTCAACACCACTTCTTCTGTCCCTTGCCGTTAACGCAGACAGCTTAGCAACTTGGTTGCTACCCGCGTTAAACCCAGTACTGGGTAATAGCCCTATTCGGCTAAATATACAAGTTGAAGACGAAACTCGAACTCAGGAAAGGTTAAGGCGTGGTGAAGTCGTGGGTGCTATCAGTATTCAACCCCAAGCATTACCCGGCTGCTTAGTTGATAAACTCGGTGCTCTCGACTACATTTTTGTCGCTTCCCCTGACTTTGCCGCTAAATATTTCCCTGATGGTGTAACTCGTTCTTCATTACTTAAAGCCCCCGCGGTTGCATTTGACCATTTAGATGATATGCACCAAGCCTTTGTGCAACAAAATTTTGGGCTATCACCGGGGAGTGTTCCTTGCCATATCGTGAATTCATCCGAAGCCTTTGTCCAACTGGCGAAACAAGGTTCAACTTGCTGCATGATCCCTCATTTGCAAATAGCAGATGAGCTGAAAAATGGTGAATTGGTTGATTTAACGCCGGGGTTATGCCAAAGGCGCATGCTGTATTGGCACCGGTTCGCACCTGAAAGCCGTACAATGAAGAGAGTAACCGACGCCCTATTGAAAACAGGGCGCCAAATGTTAAAACAAGAAGATGATATAGCCTCTGAAAATTAACGTTTCAACTCAAACACCACATCCACTTGGTCATTAAAATCAATACTCTGTTGTTCATAGGTCTCATCAACTTTGAGGTCTTGAGCAACAGAGGCTTTCATTGCCCCACCGTAATTTCTTGCAGCGATTGGATATGGCACCGCAGCTGGCGCATTATAGTTAATGCTATACACTGGGCCTAACTGAACATTAAAACCTTTCGCTAAGATATTGGCTTGTTCTGTCGCATTTTTAATCGCTTGAGACCGTGCTTCATCACGGTACTGTTGCGGGTTAGCAACACCAAACTGTACTGAGTTTATTTCATTAAGACCAGCTGCTAAAGCGCCATCTAATAAAGTATTCAGTTGATCAAGTTTTTTAACCTTAACTTCCACTGAGCGTGTTGCAGTATAACCTTCAATCGTCGATTTTTGCTTCACACTACTGTAATCGTATTTTGGCTGAGTACGCACATTAGCAGCATTAATATCTTGTTTTTCAATGCCATTTTTCTTCAAAAATTCAAAATACTCAGCGACTCGTTTATCAACACCCGCTTTAGCCGCAGCCGCATCTTTTGCTGTTACCTCGACCAAAATATTCAGTGTTGCCATATCAGGGGCTGCTTTTACGATTGCGTTCCCTGATGTCGTAATATGTGGGCCATTCGGTAGTGGATCGGCGAATGAGAAGCCCGGAACCGCAGCACCAGCTACCATAGTAGCAAAAACTAAAGACTTTAATTTCACAGAACCTCCCAATGATATTATTTATCGCTAAAAAAAGGATAGTTCATAACAAACTATCCCTCAATACAACTTAACAATATCACACTAAATAAAAAACGTAGTTCAGAATAATAAGAAACTGAAAGGCGTTTTCAATCTGTTGATGTAATATTGTCTTTTAAAACCCTTTTAAGCCTTGCAATGCTAACTGAACAGCAATAAACCACATAACACTACCAACAAATACGTTGATCAAGCGTTGTGAACGAGGTTTATTAAGTACAGGTGAAAACCATGCAGCTAATATAGCTAAAGCAAAAAACCATACAAAGGATGCCGTCAGTGCACCTGCGGTAAACCAAGGCCGTAGCTGGCTTTCTAGTTGGCCACCTACGCTACCTAACACTACAAAAGTATCTAAGTACACGTGTGGGTTTAACCATGTCACGGCAAACAAAGTTACAATTACTTTCCACCGAGTAATCACTCGGTTTTCAACTTGAAGAATTGTCTCATCTGGGCTCATTGCAATACGGAATGCACCATAGCCATACCACAAAAGAAACAATACCCCAGCCCAAGTTATCAATTGCATTAATATTTCTGACTGACTCAGTAATGCACTACCACCAAAAACACCAGCACTAATTAAAACGGCATCACTTAAAGAGCATAACAATGCACTCATTAAATGAAACTGCTTACGACTTCCCTGCTGTAAAACAAATGCATTTTGTGGCCCTAATGGCAATATCATTGCTGCACCCAATAATATCCCCTGAAAATAAATCGTAATCATGCATAAATTCCAAATAGTTATTCAATTTATATGCGGGATATTAGCGAGAAACAATTATTAGCGGAAATGATTTACTCTAATGGGTCATAAGTCAGACTTATGGCATTTAACTTAATTAAGCTAGATTTTCTGTCATAAATGCCAATGCCATATTGGTATATTAAAAACAAAAATGGAGCCAAATTGGCTCCATTTTTAAATATTAATGCAAATTACTCTGCTGATACTTTATTCGTTGCTGTATCTTGTTTGTATAAATGGACATCCATTTGTGGGAATGGAATACCAATTTGGTGCTTATCTAAGGCACGCTTGAATTCTTCTAGCAGATCCCAATACACTGGCCATGCATCCCCATTTGTCGTCCAAAAACGCACTACGTAATTTAATGAAGATGGCGCCATATCATGTAAACGTATCGTGACCCCTTTGCTGTGCTGAATACGTTCATCAGCCGCAACAATATCACCTAATACTTTTTTCACGGTATCAATATCAGAGTCATAAGCCACCCCGACAATGATATCTTGACGACGGTTAGGTTCACGTGAGGTGTTAATTATGTTATCAGCAATTATTTTGCCATTTGGAATAACAATAATGCGGTCATCAACTGTTTTTAGTGTGGTTGAGAATATTTGCACATTTTGCACCGTGCCTTCAACCGCACCTATAGTGACATACTCCCCCGCTTTTAATGGCCTAAATATTACCAGTAATACACCAGCAGCAAAGTTACCGAGTGAATTTTGTAATGCCAAACCAACCGCTAAACCTGCCGCACCCATTACCGCAATAACAGAAGCTGTCTGTACACCAATTTTGCCTAATACCGCGATTAAGGTAAACGCAACAATCGTATAGCGAACTATTGCAGATAAAAAGTCACTCACTGTAGCGTCAATGCCTTTCATCGTCATTACGCGATGCAAACCGCGCCCGACTGCTTTTGCTACCATCATACCGACTATGAGGATAACAATAGCTGACACGATGTTCACCACATACTGAACTAACAGATCTTGGTTTGCCACAAACCAATTCGTTGCATTATTCAACGCCCCTGTAACATCATCAGTATTCATATATATATGCCCTTTTGGATCTCATTATCAATATCAACCCTAGCCATTTAAGTTTCTAATAAAAAGTTTAATAGCTAGCTATACCCTGAAAATAATAGCGATAATTTATAGAAATACAAAACAAATCACTAAAAAAATTATTTTTTCCCATTTTCAATAACAAAAACACGGTAATCTTTTAACATTAAAAGAAAGTCATCGATACCGCAAAATGCAATACTTTCATTATCGTAATAACTCATTCCCTCTTCTAGGCCATCTGTTTCAAAGAATAATTGATTAGCTCGGATCATCACCTCTTCATCATCAAGTAACAGTGTATATTCATGACCAATAAGCTCCCACTGCTTTTCACTGCCTTTGACTTTTTTATAATTATCTTCGATAGCATCTAACAGACTAAGGTTATTTTTAACCTCTTCATTAAGCCAATATCCAATAGCCTCATGATCCATCGAGAATTTAGCGGAGATAGCTCCGGTGATATCTTGGAAAAATTGGTAGTCCATATGCAATACCTCTACTCTTTGCGTCATTATGACCAGTATAACGTGAGACAATCACGTTTGTTGAGAGGTATTACCTGCTCGCTGAAAGAAAATTCGATAAAACACCAATTTCAACACTATAATTTTTATATTCACTTAATATTAAATGACTAAAAAATGATAATAACCTCTGTTTAGATTATAGGAGTTCCAATGATCAACCGCTTAGACCATTTAGTCCTAACAACCACTCACCTTGATGCCTGCCTTGATTTCTACCAGCGTGTATTAAAGATGTCAGTGATGACCTTTGGTGAACAACGCTATGCCCTGCAATTCGGTCAGCAAAAAATAAATATTCATCAATATGGAAAGGAATTTGAGCCGAAAGCACATTTACCCGTTCCCGGCGCATTAGACCTGTGTTTTATTAGCGATATCCCCCTTGAACAGGTACAGGCACACATCGAACAACAAGGTGTAAAAATTGTAGAAGGGCCAGTGAAACGTACTGGTGCAGTGGGGCCAATTATGTCAATTTATTTACGCGACCCTGACTTAAACCTAATTGAAATTTCACAATACATTTAACTCAATATTCTGCAATAGAGACAAAAAAGGCCCCTAAATTAGGAGCCTTTACGGTTAATATAAAAAGTGGTTTAAACCGCTGTTTGGAAAATCACGCCATCCGCTTTTTCGGTATATTGTGATAATTGGTCAAAGTTCAAGTAACGGTATGTATCCGCTGCTGTTTCGTCGACTTTATCCATAAATTGCTGGTACTCTGCAGGCGTTGGTAAACGGCCTAACAATGAAGCAACTGCAGCAAGCTCAGCTGATGCAAGATACACATTCGCCCCTGTTCCTAAACGGTTAGGGAAGTTACGGGTTGATGTCGAAACAACCGTTGCCCCATCCGCCACACGCGCTTGGTTACCCATACACAGTGAACAGCCTGGAACTTCTATCCTTGCACCACTCTTACCAAACACACTGTAATAACCTTCTTCGGTTAATTGTGCTGCATCCATCTTAGTGGGTGGAGCAACCCATAAGCGGGTTGGTAACTGGCCTTTGTGAGAATCCAGTAATTTACCTGCTGCACGGAAGTGACCGATGTTTGTCATACAAGAACCGATAAACACTTCATCAATTTTCTCGTTTTGGACATCAGACAGTAAACGTGCATCATCAGGGTCATTTGGTGCACACAAAATTGGCTCTTTAATATCGTTTAAGTCAATTTCAATCACTGCTGCATATTCTGCATCTGCATCGCCTTCGAGCAGTTGCGGATCAGCTAACCAACTTTCCATACCTTTAATACGACGTTCGATAGTGCGGCGGTCGCCATAACCTTCAGCGATCATCCATTTCAATAAAACGATATTCGATTGTAAGTATTCAGTGATTGGTGCTTTATCTAATTTAATAGTACAACCTGCGGCTGAACGTTCTGCTGAAGCATCAGCTAATTCAAACGCTTGTTCAACTTTCAGTTCTGGCAAACCTTCGATTTCTAAAATACGACCTGAGAAAATATTTTTCTTACCTTTTTTCTCAACAGTCAGAAGGCCGTCTTTAATCGCATACAAAGGGATGGCATGAACAAGGTCACGTAATGTGATACCTGGTTGCATTTCACCTTTGAAACGAACTAAAACAGACTCAGGCATATCCAGAGGCATTACCCCTGTTGCCGCTGCGAACGCAACTAGCCCTGACCCTGCTGGGAATGAAATACCAATAGGGAAACGCGTATGTGAGTCACCACCTGTACCGACGGTATCAGGCAAGAGCATACGGTTTAACCAAGAGTGGATAATACCGTCGCCCGGGCGCAGAGAAACACCACCACGGTTCATGATGAAATCCGGTAATGTATGGTGTGTAGTAACGTCAACAGGTTTTGGATACGCCGCAGTGTGACAGAATGACTGCATCACTAAGTCAGCAGAAAAACCAAGGCAAGCTAAGTCTTTTAGCTCATCACGTGTCATTGGGCCTGTTGTATCCTGTGAACCTACTGACGTCATTTTTGGCTCACAATACTCACCTGGGCGGATACCCGGGCGACCACAAGCACGACCAACCATTTTCTGTGCCAATGAGAAACCACGGTTGCTTTGAGCTACAGATTTCGCATGACGGAATACATCAGTTGCTTCTAAACCTAATGATTCGCGAGCCTTGTTAGTTAAACCACGGCCAATAATCAATGGAATACGGCCACCGGCACGGACTTCATCAATTAAAACATCCGTTTTTAATTCAAATGTTTCAAGCAGCTCACCTGTTTCATGGTTGCGTACTTCACCTTTAAATGGATAGATATCAATAACATCACCCATATTTAGTTTAGACACATCCACTTCAATCGGTAACGCACCAGCATCTTCCATCGTATTGAAGAAGATTGGGGCAATTTTGCCGCCTAATACTACCCCACCACCACGTTTATTTGGCACAAATGGGATATCATCACCCATAAACCACAGCACGGAGTTAGTGGCTGATTTACGAGAAGAACCGGTACCGACTACGTCACCCACGTAAGCTAATGGGAAGCCTTTCTTATTTAGCGCGTCGATTTGCTTGATTGGGCCAACATTGCCCGCATCGTCTGGTTCAATACCATCGCGCGCATTTTTCAGCATGGCTAAAGCGTGTAGAGGGATATCAGGACGTGACCATGCATCCGGAGCTGGAGATAAGTCATCAGTATTCGTTTCGCCAGTGACTTTAAAAACAGTCACGGTCATTTTTTCTGCTAATGCAGGGCGCTGTTTGAACCACTCAGCATCAGCCCATGATTCAATAACTTGTTTCGCATGCGCATTTCCAGCTTTCGCTTTTTCTTCTACGTCGTAGAAGTTATCAAACATTAATAATGTATGGGAAAGGGCTTTCGCTGCGATAGGCGCTAATTTAGCATCATCAAGAGCTTCAATTAGTGCATGGATGTTATATCCGCCCTGCATGGTACCTAGTAATTCAATGGCTTTTTCAGGGGAGATAAGAGAAGAGGAAGTTTCGCCTTTAGCAATTGCGGCTAAAAATCCAGCTTTTACGTACGCTGCTTCATCAACACCAGGGGGGACGCGGTTGGTTAGCAGGTCTAACAAGAAATCTTCTTCACCTTTGGGTGGGTTTTTTAGTAACTCTACCAGTGCAGCTACTTGTGACGCATCTAATGGCTTAGGGACAATCCCTTGAGCGGCACGCTCGGCTACGTGCTTACGGTATTCTTCTAGCACGACGTTCTCCTCGCTTCTTTGTTATTTATATACCCGGCTGTCTGCACCTTACTGATAAAAATATCATCCGGTGCCAGGTCAGAGGAATTTGCTCGCATAATCTCAATGGCGGTAAAATTATGTCCAGCTTCGGGCTCTCAGCATAGCAGAATTTAAACGCAATGTTAATTCATTCACAAGAAAGTAACATTTATCTACTAACTTCATGCCTTAACACTTAATTACGGGTTATTTTTTAGCTTAAGAGATTATAAATCTTTATAAAAAGCTGAAAAAACCATACTTTTTATAATGCATTTCGCTGATTAAAGCACCCTCTTTTATGGCTTTTTCCTTTGGGTATCACAAATTATATTTATTATCGTAATTTTATTTACATTACTAATTGATAAGGTAAATCATTACGATTGGTTTTAATCTATTTAAAGGATTTTATTGATTTTATTAACCTTTTATTCCAAGTAAATTTCCGAAGCGGTCAATAAACTGGCACATGTGGTTGTTATCATCGATTAACATTGGCCCTCGATATAATTTTGCTCCTAACTGAGTGAAATGTTCACAGGCCAAATTAAAATTATCGACTTGCCTATAAAGCACAGTGCCTTTACTGCTTAATTTCTACTTCTGATGCTCCATTAAAAACCTTTGCGTTACCTTTATTTGGCATTTCAATTAAAGTCCTATTTCCTATTTGAATGCCATTTTTATGTACAAGGATATTTTTGTGGGTCAATTAAAAATTTCCAGCCGAGCGGTTTTTCAATCTCCGCAATGTTTTTTCTGAAGGTAATTAAATTATTTTCAATTAATATTTGTTTAGATTTTAATAAATAATTGAACTGAAACATGTGACTAGTTGTTTATATTCACAAAAACAAAAAAAAGCCAACATGTTTCCACATTGGCTTCAATTCGCTTTGGTGATAAACAGCATACTAGAGATACTGTTTATCAGTGCAGTTAAAGAAAATTATTTTTTCTTTTTCGCTTTAGCGTTTGGTAAATCAGTAATGCTACCTTCGTAAATTTCAGCAGCCATACCGATTGATTCGTACAGTGTTGGGTGCGCGTGGATAGTTAATGCTAAATCTTCGGCATCACAACCCATCTCAATTGCTAGGCCGATTTCACCCAGTAATTCACCACCGTTGACACCGACAACAGCACCACCAATAACACGGTTAGATTGCTTGTCGAAAATCAGTTTAGTCATACCTTCTGAACAATCAGATGCGATTGCACGGCCTGATGCTGCCCATGGGAAAGTCGCAACTTCATAGCTGATATTTTGCTCTTTTGCTTCTTTCTCAGTTAAACCAACCCATGCAACTTCTGGCTCAGTATAGGCAATAGAAGGAATAACTTTCGGGTCAAAGTAATGTTTCAGACCAGAGATAACCTCAGCGGCAACGTGACCTTCATGCACACCTTTATGCGCTAACATTGGCTGACCAACGATATCACCGATAGCGAAAATATGTGGCACGTTAGTGCGCATTTGTTTATCCACATGGATAAAGCCACGATCATCAACTTCGACGCCTGCTTTGCCTGCATCCAAGTTTTTACCGTTAGGAACACGGCCGATAGCCACTAATACCGCATCATAACGTTGTGGTTCTGCGGAAGCTTTTTTACCTTCCATCGAAACGTAGATACCGTCTTCTTTCGCTTCAACTGCTGTTACTTTAGTTTCTAACAGTAGGTTGAATTTTTTACTGATTTGTTTGGTGAATACTTTAACCACATCTTTGTCAGCCGCTGGGATGACTTGGTCAAACATTTCAACCACATCGATTTGAGAACCCAGTGCATGATACACAGTCCCCATTTCTAAACCGATAATACCACCACCCATCACCAGCAGACGCTCAGGAACTTCAGTCAGTTCTAATGCATCTGTTGAATCCCAAATACGTGGGTCTTCATGTGGGATAAATGGTAATTGAATTGGACGGGAACCTGCAGCAATGATTGCGTTATCGAAATTGATAGTCGTACTACCATTTTCGCCTTCAACAACCAGAGTATTAGCGCCTGTAAATTTACCGAAGCCGTTAACCACGTTAACTTTACGGCCTTTAGCCATACCAGCTAGACCGCCAGTCAGCTGATTAATCACTTTTTCTTTCCATAAACGAACTTTGGAAATGTCAGTTTTTGGCTCACCAAAAACAATACCGTGCTCAGCTAAAGCTTTTGCTTCTTCGATCACTTTTGCAACATGCAATAAAGCTTTTGAAGGGATACAGCCAACGTTTAAACAAACCCCACCAAGCGTTGAATAACGTTCTACTAAAACAGTTTCTAAACCTAAGTCAGCGCAACGGAAAGCCGCAGAATAACCTGCAGGGCCTGCACCAAGCACAACGACTTGGGCTTTAATTTCAGTACTCATCATGACCTCTTTTTGTTTTGTCCAGCGGTACTGCTGAATAAACGATTTTCCACTGGAAAAGTACACACCGAGAGCAGTTTACAGAATTGTTAACACCCTGAAAAGGCTCATTTCGTGATGTAACTCCCAACCTTTCGTAGCAGCAGCAAAAAATTCTGTCTCAGCCTAAATAAAGCAGACCGGCCTATAAGCCGGTCTTATTATTTACATCACTAAGCGGCGAATATCGCTCATTAATTGCCCTACTAAGGTAATGAAGCGAGCTCCATCAGCGCCATCAATAACACGATGGTCAAAGGACAGTGACATAGGCAGGATTAGGCGAGGAACAAACTCACTACCATTCCAAACTGGTTTCATTGCAGAACGTGACAGCCCCATAATCGCAACTTCTGGTGCATTCACAATTGGTGCAAAGCCAGTTGTTCCGATACCACCAAGGCTAGAAATAGTGAAACATCCGCCTTGCATATCAGATGCAGTCAGTTTACCTGCACGTGCTTTCTTAGAAACTTCCATCAGTTCGCGAGATAACTCTAAAATGCCTTTTTTGTTAACGTCTTTAAAGACAGGAACAACTAAGCCATTTGGTGTATCAACTGCAATACCGATGTTGATGTATTTTTTCAGGAATAAACGCTGCGCATCTTCAGAAATCGAGCTATTAAAGCGTGGCATTTCTTCCAGTGCGCGAGCAACGGCTTTCATGACAAATACCAGTGGGGTAATTTTCACGCCAAGCTGTTTTTTCTCTGCTTCTTTATTTTGTTGCTTACGGAATTCTTCAACTTCTGTGGTATCTACTTCTTCCATTAGCGTAACATGCGGGATCATCACCCAGTTACGGCTCAGGTTAGCACCAGAGATTTTTTGAATACGGCCCAGTTCAACTTCTTCGACTTCACCGAATTTGCTGTAATCCACTTTTGGCCACGGCAACATGCCTGGTAAACCACCACCAGCTGCTGCTGGAGACTCTGCGCGTTTAACCGCATCTTTCACGTAAGCTTGAACGTCTTCACGCAGGATACGACCTTTACGGCCTGTACCTTTTACTTTCGCTAAGTTAACACCAAATTCACGCGCTAAGCGACGAATAACTGGCGTTGCATGTACATATGCATCGTTTTCAACGAATTCATTTTTGCTATCAGCGGCTTTAGCTGGAGTAGCCGCCGCAGGAGCTGGCGTTGCTGCTTGAGCAGGTGCTGATGCTTGAGGTGCTGGTGCCGCAGCTGGCGCTGCCCCCGCAACTTCAAAAGTCATAATCAGCGAGCCAGTTTTTACTTTGTCGCCAGTCGCAATTTTGATTTCTTTAACAGTTCCCGCAAATGGTGCAGGCACTTCCATTGATGCTTTGTCGCCTTCAACCGTAATGATTGATTGCTCAGCTTCAACGGTGTCACCCACTTTAACCATCACTTCGGTAACTTCAACTTCATCGCCACCAATATCTGGAACATTAACATCTTTAATTGCTGAAGCTGCTGGAGCAGCTGGTGCCGCCGTTTCAGAAGCTGGAGCTGCTGCTGGCGCTGCGCCTGCCACTTCAAAGACCATAATTAGCGAGCCAGTTTGTACTTTGTCGCCAGTCGAGATCTTGATTTCTTTAACAGTACCTGCAAATGGAGCAGGTACTTCCATCGAAGCTTTATCACCTTCAACAGTAATCAATGATTGCTCAGCTTCAACGGTGTCACCGACTTTTACCATGATTTCGGTAACTTCAACTTCATCACCACCGATATCTGGTACAGCAACGTCTTTTGACGCTGCTGCGCTTGGTGCTGCCGTTGGAGCCGCTGCAGGTGCTTCTGCTGGAGCAGGTGCTGCTGCACCCGCTTCTGCTTCAAACAGCATAATCAATTTACCGGTTGTGACTTTATCACCAACTGCAATTTTAATTTCTTTAACCACACCCGCTTGTGGAGATGGGACTTCCATAGAAGCTTTATCACCTTCAACGGTAATAAGCGATTGCTCAGCTTCTACTTTATCACCCACTTTAACCATCACTTCGGTGACTTCAACTTCATCAGCACCGATATCTGGCACTTTGATTTCAATAGACATTGATTTTTACCTCTTATGCCAAACGTGGGTTAACTTTATCTGGGTTGATGTTGTATTTTTTGATCGCTTCTTCAACGACCTTAACATCAATCTCACCACGTTTAGCTAATTCACCTAATGCTGCAACGATCACATAGCTAGTATCCACTTCAAAGTGGTGACGTAAGTTTTCACGGCTATCTGAACGACCGAAGCCATCTGTACCCAGAACACGGTAGTCACTTGCTGGTACATAAGTACGAACTTGTTCAGCAAACAGTTTCATGTAGTCAGTTGACGCTACTGCTGGTGCATCGTTCATCACTTGTGCGATATATGGAACACGTGGAGCTTCAGATGGGTGTAGCATATTCCAACGCTCACAGTCTTGGCCATCACGCGCCAATTCAGTAAATGAAGTCACGCTGTATACATCAGAGCCGATGCCATAATCTGCAGACAGAATATCCGCCGCTTCACGCACATGACGCATCATAGAACCTGAACCTAACAACTGAACTTTGCCTTTACTACCTTCAACTGAAGCCAGTTTATAGATACCTTTACGGATACCTTCTTCTACACCTTCTGGCATTGCAGGCATATGATAGTTTTCGTTCAGAGTTGTGATGTAGTAATACACGTTCTCTTGTTTTTCACCGTACATGCGCTCTAAACCGTTTTGCATGATCACAGCAACTTCATAAGCAAATGCTGGGTCATAAGAAATACAGTTAGGGATTGTCAGTGATTGAATATGGCTATGGCCATCTTCGTGTTGTAAACCTTCACCATTTAGCGTTGTACGACCTGAAGTACCACCAATCAAGAAGCCACGTGCTTGTTGGTCACCCGCTGCCCACATTAAGTCACCAATACGTTGGAAACCAAACATTGAGTAGTAGATATAGAATGGGATCATCGGCAAGTTGTTAGTGCTGTAAGATGTTGCAGCAGCTAACCAAGAAGAACCTGCACCCAATTCATTGATACCTTCTTGCAGGATTTGACCTTTCGAATCTTCTTTATAGTATGCGACTTGTTCTCTGTCTTGTGGTGTGTATTGCTGGCCTTTCGGGCTATAAATACCAATTTGACGGAATAGACCTTCCATACCAAAAGTACGCGCTTCATCAGCGATGATTGGCACTAAACGCTCTTTGATAGACTTGTTTTTCAACATAACGTTCAATGCACGAACGAAAGCGATCGTGGTCGAAATTTCTTTCGATTGTTCTTCTAATAATTGGCTGAAATCTTCCAGTGCAGGGATTTCCAGCTTCTCATCAAAAGTTGAACGACGAGCAGGTAAATAACCACCCAGCGCTTGACGGCGCTCGTGCAGATATTTGTATTCCTCTGAATCTTTTTCAAAAGTAACGTAAGGCAGTTTTTCGATTTGCTCATCAGCGACTGGAACATTGAATTGATCACGGAAATGACGAACGCCATCCATGTTCATTTTTTTCACTTGGTGCGCAATGTTTTTACCTTCTGCTGTTTCACCCATACCATAACCTTTAATGGTTTGAGCTAAGATAACAGTTGGTTTGCCTTTGGTTTCTTGTGCTTTTTTGAATGCTGCATACACTTTCTTCGGATCATGACCACCGCGGTTCAGTGCCCAAATCTCATCATCAGTCATATCTTTAACTAATGCAGCCGTTTCAGGGTAGCGGTTGAAGAAGTGCTCACGGACATATGCGCCATCACGTGATTTAAAGGTTTGGTAGTCACCGTCTAAGGTTTCGTTCATCAGTTGAACAAGTTTGCCACTCGTATCTTTACGCAGCAGTTCATCCCAACGGTCGCCCCACATCACTTTGATAACTTGCCAGCCAGCGCCACTAAAGACACCTTCTAATTCGTTAACAATTTTACCGTTACCTGTAACTGGGCCATCCAGACGTTGCAGGTTACAGTTAATAACGAAAACTAAGTTATCTAATTGATCACGTGTTGCAATAGTAATTGCACCTTTAGATTCTGGCTCATCCATCTCACCATCACCAAGGAATGCATACACACGCTGAGCGGATGTATCTTTCAGACCACGGTTGTTTAGGTATTTCAGGAATTTAGCTTGATAAATAGCATTAATTGGCCCCAGCCCCATTGATACGGTTGGGAACTGCCAGAAATCAGGCATTAATTTAGGGTGCGGGTAAGAAGACAGACCATTGCCGCCAATTTCTTGACGGAAATTGTTCATTTGCTCTTCAGTTAGACGACCTTCTAAGAAAGCACGTGCGTAGATCCCCGGAGAGATATGACCTTGGAAAAATACTAAGTCACCGCCATCATTGTTATTATGAGCGCGGAAGAAGTGGTTGAAGCATACTTCATATAAGGTTGCTGATGACTGGTAAGAAGCCATATGGCCACCCAGTTCTAAGTCTTTTTTAGAAGCCCGCAGAACAGTCATTACTGCGTTCCAGCGAATTGCCGAGCGAATACGGCGCTCTAAATCCATGTTACCAGGGTATGCCGGCTCATCTTCAACAGCAATTGTGTTGATGTAATCAGAACGACCAGATGCACCAGCGGCAATATTAACACCGCCTTTACGCGCTTCGCTTAATACCTGTTCGATAATAAACTGAGCACGATCAACACCTTCTTCACGGATGACCGATTCAATCGCCTGTAGCCAGTCGCGAGTTTCAATCGGATCCACGTCATTTTTTAGCATATCTGACATGGTGTATTCCTTATCTGTTATCTATTTTATATGGTTATATGGAGCCTATCTTCCTGCCATTTTCCCAATATGACTAAAAATAGCGGGAAGATAGGCCCTGATGTAGTTGCCGCTTTAACTCTCGTTTAGAGTATTCACAATAATATAGACGCAGCAGTCAGGATCTATATTATTAATTTAAATCAGGATGTTGCTGTAACCGACGTAAAGAACGTTCTCGTCTTGTCTGTTCACGGCTGATATCCAATAACAAATCTTCGATAAAAGCTAAATGACGATGAGAAGCTTCACGCGCTTTTTCTGGCTCTCTTGCCATTATAGCTGCAAAAATCTGGGCTCTATGTTCACTAACTGCTTTATACATTTCTTTACGGGTATATAAGAACTCAAAATTCTGACGAATATTTTGTTCTAGCATTGGGATCATGCAACGCAATAGGTGTAATAGCACAACATTATGGGCAGCTTCCGTCACAATTAATTGATATTGCAATACGGCATCTGACTCAGCTTCTAGGCCGCCATTTTCTTGTGCTGTCTTAATTAGTTCATAGCTTTGCCGAATTCGTTCAAGATCCTCTTCTGTGCCGCGAAGTGCAGCATAATAAGCTGCAATACCTTCGAGGGCATGGCGAGTTTCAAGCAGATCGAATTGAGATTCGGGATTACCTTCAAGTAGTTGGGCTAAAGGATCACTGAAGCTTTGCCACATTTTCTTTTGAACGAAAGTGCCGCCACCTTGGCGACGAGATAGAAGCCCTTTAGCTTCTAACGTTTGAATTGCTTCACGCACTGATGGCCTAGATACGTCGAATTGCTTGGCAAGTTCACGCTCAGGAGGCAGCTTTTCGCCGGGCCTTAGTGTCCCTTCGAAAATAAGATGTTCGAGTCGTTGCTCTATCACATCTGATAACTTTGGTTGGCGAATTTTACCGTAAGTCATAATCTGCCATATTCATTAGTGAGTAATTATTGATTAGGTATTACCCAGTGTTAATTGGTAATACCAATTTTCTTATGGGGTAATAAAGTAACAAAGTATTCACTATCTGTCCATAAAGACCTTGCGCTAAATCATAAAATCCTGCAAATCTTAACAATTTTTTTTAATATTTAGCATGATTTGATAACTTAATAACCAATCACATATGAATATTTTTAACATTAAAACCGATTTTTTATGCTAAAAAACAAAAGCTGAAGCGTTAAAGTAAGTCATTCTTTAAATTTAAATTCATATTTTTTGAATAAGTAATCGATAATAAAAACCAACCTATATTCAGGCTCTAAAAAACACTATCTATTGTAATGAAAATGTTAACAAAAGAGTTAACCCTGACTTAAGTGAAACACAGTGTGTTGATAACACACTTTTTTTACCATAAAACTTCAGAATAAAATGGAAGTAATGAATAGAATAACACGCTAATATTTCAATATTGCGGATAGGCGCAAGCTTATTTATTTAGTTTAATCATGGGGCGACAAAAATAATGACATTTTACCGCCCTCCGATTCCACTAACCCTTTGATCTAATTAATTTTAAAAGTAAAAGAAAGGCCAATTTATACTTTACTTTCAACAAAGCGCATTGATAAATCCATTGCTTTAATATGCTTAGTCAATGCCCCTACAGAAATAAAATCAACCCCTGTTTCCGCGAATTCCTTTATTGTATTTAATGTAACATCCCCTGAGACCTCAAGTGCTGCTTTCCCTGCGGTGAGTACTACGGCTTCTTTCATCATCATTGAAGTGAAGTTATCTAACATAATGATGTCAGCCTCTGCCTTCAAAGCACGTAATAGCTCAGCTAAACTTTCAACTTCGATCTCAATCGGTACATCAGGGTGAGCTTGGCGAGCTAACTCAACAGCGCGCTCAACAGACCCTGCGGAGATAATATGGTTCTCTTTTATTAGATAAGCGTCAGACAACCCTAGTCGATGGTTAAAACCACCGCCCATCAGCACAGCATACTTTAAAGCGGTTCTCAGCCCAGGTATGGTTTTACGGGTATCAAGCAGTTTAGCTTTCGTCCCCTCGATTTGTTTCACATACTGCGCGGTTACACTTGATACCGATGAAAGTGTTTGAATAAAGTTCAACGCAGTACGTTCGCCAGTTAATAAAATTTGTGATGGGCCATGCATCTCACACAATACTTGGTTTGGCGTAACAACTTCGCCATCTTGTACTTTCCAGTCAATTTTGACTTGCCCCCCTAGTTGAAGAAACACCTCTTCTAACCATTGTTTCCCGCAAAAGACCCCATTTTCACGGGTGATAATGCGTGCAGTCGCTTGAGTATCCGCATTCAATAACTGACCTGTTATATCCCTTTTATAATCAATGACCTGACCTAAATCTTCTTTCAGAGCAACACCAACCATAAATGGAATATCCGTATCCAATCTTGCCTGAAGAATTGTACGTCTTTGCTGTTCATCATAACGTCGTATAGGCATTTATAACTCCAAAATATGCACCCGTCTTATTTTATCTATGCTAATCTTTTCATTCGCAGATAACGAGTATTAACAAAAAAGAAAAGAGAATACTATGGATAACGATATGAAAATACATGATGGTTGGCTAAATAATGTGACTCATATCCCTTCCCCACACCACGACCAACGCCCTGAGAATGTTATTCCTTCTCTTTTGGTTATCCATAATATTAGCCTCCCCCCCGGTAGGTTTGGTGGACCTTATATTGATCAACTCTTTACAGGGAAGTTAAACCCTAAAGAACACCCCTTTTTTGAAGAAATCAAACACCTTCGTGTTTCTGCACACTGCTTAATACGCCGTGATGGTGCGATCGTTCAATATGTACCTTTTCATTTACGAGCTTGGCATGCAGGGCAATCTAGCTACCAAGGTAAAGAAAAATGTAATGATTTTTCAATTGGCATTGAGCTGGAAGGTACAGATTTTGAACCATTCACTGAAGCGCAATACCAGTCTCTTGCCCAACTAACCCAGTTGCTTATTTCTGTGTACCCATTAATTAAACATAATATTACTGGTCACAGTGATATAGCCCCTGAAAGGAAAACAGACCCAGGCCCATTTTTCGATTGGCAAAAATATAAAAATAAATTAAAACGTTAATAGTTATTATACTCAATTAACAGCTAATATTTTTATTTTAATATATATTAGCTGTTAATAGCACCGCACTTATCTTATATAACAATTCATTACCTAACACTGTTTTAAAAGCAATTCTTTTTTTATTGCGAAGCCACTCGAAAAAAAATAATGTAACGCATCCTTTCACACTACAAAACTTACAAAACGCTTTCTATTTTTTTATTTATCGATAAGTTTATTAAAAAAAATTAATTATGATTAAACCTCACTAAACAAAAGAGGTTTTAATTATGAATCAGCAAGGTTTTTCTCTTATCGAAATAATGGTAGTCATCGCAATCATTTCTATACTTAGTGCTATTGCTATTCCTGGTTATCAAGGGTATATGCAAAAAGCTGCGATGACAGATGTACTACAAATGGTGCTCCCCTATAAAAGTAGTATAGAACTGTGTAGTTTTGAGCAAGGAAGTTTATCTCAATGTAATAATGGAAATAATAACATACCTACTAATATAACAGGAAAGTACATTAGTAAAATAGAAGTAAAGTCTGGGGTTATTAAATTAACGGGTGATAAGTCACTATCAGCACTTAATATAACCTTAACACCGTCAATCCCAGCAAATAGCATGCCTTTTAAATGGTCAGTTCTTTGTGAAAGTAAAACTGATGCAAATTTAAAATCATTATGTGAAAAAACATTTGTATTTTAATTAGGAGTTTTCATGAACACACTCAAGGACAAGCAATATATTTTAAAAGAGTTAAAAAATATATGTGATAGAAACTATATGATCATAATTGATTATAATCACAAAAGGTTATCTATCGCTGTCGCAAAAAAGCCTAATGACAATTTAATTGCCACACTAAAATTTATTGCAAGTGTACCCGTTTGCTACGATATTTGGCCAAAAGAGAAAATCGACCATTATTTCAACAGTGAAATACATCAAATAAAAGAAGAAGAGACTCAATATCAACCTAAAGAGGCTGAGTCCCTTAATGTTAGCTCACCCGCTGTTGATTTTGTTGAGGACCTACTAAAAACCGCTGTTCATAAACGTTCATCGGACATCCATCTTGAACCTACCAAACAAGGGTTAAAGATTAGGTTGCGGGTTGATGGGAAATTATATTTTATCCCTTCCCCACCATATGAAATTAACAATGAAATCATTGCTCGTATAAAAATACTCGCAAAAATGAATATCGCAGAAAAACGGCGTCCACAAGATGGGCAAATGAGTTGGCATTTTGATGGGAAAAATTACAGTATCCGCCTATCAAGTATTCCAACTCTTCATGGTGAAAAACTAGTATTACGCATTTTGAATACACAGTTAAAATATTCTTTAGAGCACATTGGGATGTGCTCTTCCCTTCTTTCTTCACTACAAGACTATCTAAATCAGCCACAAGGGTTAATTTTAGTTACAGGCCCTACAGGTAGCGGTAAAACAGTAACGTTGTATAGTGCCCTTGAATATTTAAATAAGTCCTCTAGAAATATCTCAACCATCGAAGACCCAATTGAGATCCCTTTACAAGGGGTCAATCAAACTCAAGTCAATGAAAAATATGATCTTAGCTTCGCTTTTATTCTGAGAGCATTACTAAGACAAGACCCAGATATTATTATGATTGGGGAAATTAGAGATGAAGAAACCGCTAAAATTGCCACGCGTGCCGCACAAACAGGGCATTTAGTTTTATCAACATTACATACTAATTGTACCTTTAGTGCGATAGAGCGCATGAATCAGCTAGGCGTTAGTCATATTGAATTAAAATCGTGTTTAAAAATGGTAATAGCACAAAGGTTAGTAAGAAAGCTTTGCCCTTATTGTAAAGGAATTACAGCGCAGCCCGTTAAACTGAATGATGATCTAATTATTAATCAGTGGTCGTCTAAAGGGTGTGAGCTCTGCTTCTCTGGCTTTATGGGCAGAACCGCTATTTATGAGTATATCGATCAACCAAAGATAGGCAAATTATTTTCTGGTCAGCCCTCTAGCATAGAGGGTTTCGATAACTTATTTAAAGCAAGCCTAACTTTAGTTGAATCCGGTGAAACAACTCTGCAAGAAATTTATTCTGTTATTGGGCATGGAAAACTATAATTATGTTTATTTATTCATATATTGCTATTGACAGTAACAACAATTTAATTAAAAAAAACCTTTTAGCCAGTAGTAAGAAAAATGCTTTTTTGGCAATTACTAAAAATAACCTAACCCCATTAAAAATTAAATTTAAAATGATTTTCATTTTAAATCGTGAGAATATAGATTATCGAATACATTTCTTTCACCAATTAAGTATATTGGCATCTTCAGGTATTAACCTAGTTCAATGCCTAAAAATACTACTATCTAATTGCCACCTTCCTTATTGGCAAAACATGATAGAAAATTCAATTGAAAACCTAGAAAAAGGCGATAAGCTTTCACAGCATCTAACTAAGCACCCTCTTATTTTTAATAACACAATAGTCAGCCTAATAATTGTTGCCGAAAAAACAGGGCGTTACGATGAAAGCTTTCAAGTTATTAGCACAATGTTAGAACACAATGAAAAAAATGCATTACTTATCAAAAAAGCAATACGTTATCCAATCGCACTATCACTATTTTCAATCTTACTATTAATAATTATGATGTACTATGTTGTCCCTCAATTTGAAAGTATATATGGTAATTTTCAACATGAATTACCTTTTGTTACTAAAGTTGTTATTTTTACCTCTGAATATATACAAGAAAAATCAATCATTCTGTTATTTATATTTTTCATTTTATCAGTATTAACAGTTAAATTTAAATTTACACTTAAATCTATTTTAAATAGAGTCATGATGCGCATACCATTACTCAAAGATTTAATACAAACCCATTACTTAAGCCTTTATTTTTTAACCATGCACTCAACATTAAGAGTCGGATTATCATTATCTGAATGCTTAAATTGCACTATTCAAACTATCAGCAATTACCAATACAATAAAGATTGTAGGCAAATACAAACCTCTGTACACCAAGGGGAATTACTTTCTTATGCAATGAAGCACACTAAACTCTTCCCTGATTTATCTGTACAGCTACTCTCTATTGCTGAAGAGTCAGGAAAGCTTCAGTATTTCACCCAATATTTATTTAAATATTATTCAGAGCAATATCTATTTTTAACTGAAAAATCGCTCAAAAACCTAGAGCCTATTTTATTGGTTTTTATTGCAATTTTAGTCGGTACGATTATGTTAGCGATGTATTTGCCGATATTTAATTTAGGTAATGTAATAACTGGGTTATAACTTATTTTAATAAAGATACAATTGTTATATTTACAGAATATCAATATCATATGGCGTACTTTCACTAGTTATTTTTAACTAGTAAAATTAATACAAAATTGAGTAAAGACAAACTGATTGTTTCAGTGTAATCTATTTTTCTTCGATGAATAAATGAATAATTTTATGCCCTATATAGTTGCTTTGACAGGTGGTATTGGTAGCGGAAAGACAACGGTTGCAAACGAGTTTGCAAAATACGGTGTCCCTCTTGTCGATGCGGATGTCATCGCGCGTCAGGTCGTAGAGCCAAATACACCAGCATTAGAAACCATTAAATCTCATTTTGGTGAAGAGGTTATTCTCCCTAATGGCTCTCTCAACCGGCGTAAGCTCAGGGAAATTATTTTCTCTAACCCTAATGAAAAAAAATGGTTGAATGCACTGCTACACCCCCTTATTCAGCAAGAAACACAAAAGCAATTCCAACAAGCAAATTACCCTTACGTGCTCTGGGTTGTTCCATTATTAATTGAAAATAATATTTATCATTTGGCTAATAGAGTGTTAATTGTAGATGTAACACCCGAAGAACAAATTCAGCGAACCCTGAAAAGAGATAATACCAGTCTTGAGCAAATAACGAATATACTAAATGCGCAGGTAAGCCGTGAAAAACGTCTATCTTATGCCGATGACATAATTACAAACCACACTAACGATACAGATATTTCAGATAAGGTAGCAATTCTACACAATCAATATTTAGCATTAGCAAAAATAAAAAAATAGGAATAAAAATGGGCGAATTAATTGCAACAAATTTTATTACTTATGAGTATCCGATGAATGAAAAGATCCGTTCATGGTTGCGCCTTGAAACACTTTTATCTCAAATTTATGAGCTTAGTAATATTACCTCTTATTCTTCAGGTATCGCTTTTTTTCGCTCTGTTTCAGAATTAATTGAAATTCTCGATAGAGGGGAAGTTCGTTCTGAGCTAATTAAAGAACTTGAAAAACAACGGACTCGGTTATCCAATTGGGCTGAAGCCCCTAACGCAGATAATGAATTGATTTCCTCATTATTAGAACAATTATCCGGTAAAATTTCCCATTTAATGTCTGCGCCTCGTTTTGGTCATCACTTACGTACAGATAAAATTATTAGTATGGTGCGCCAACGCCTAAGCATTCCTGGAGGATGCTGTAGTTTTGATCTTCCTACATTACAACTCTGGTTAAATATCCCTCAAGTTGAACGGGATAAAGCGATTAACGGCTGGCTACAAAGTATTGAGCCTCTAAATGACGCATTAAAAACTGTTCTTACTTTAATTCGGCAAAGTGGAAAATTCGAAGTCAGAGAGTCTAATAATGGCTTCTACCAAGATAATGTAGAAGGCAAAGAATTGTTGCGTATCAAGCTATCTACAGAATACCTGATTTACCCGCAAATCTCAGGGCACAAAACACGGTTTGCTCTACGTTTCCTGCATATTGACAGTGAGAATGGTATACTACCAGACGTAATTAATTTTGAATTATCCTGTTGCTAGCTAGAGTTATAATTTATGAGTGAAATTATTGAGGTAAATTGCCCCACATGCAAAAAAATAGTGGTCTGGGATGAAACTAGCCCTTATCGACCTTTTTGCAGTAAACGTTGCCAACTTATTGATCTTGGTGAATGGGCAAGTGAAGAAAAACGCATTGCGAGTCAAGGTGACATATCTGACAGCGATGATTGGAGTGAACAACCCGATAAGTAATATCTATAATTTAGGTGGAAAATACAAAATATGGTGATTATCCCCTTATGTATTTTCCACTTACTATGCTTTCAGGTACGATTCTTTATGTTTAGGCCTCAATTAGTACCGGGCTAAAAACTACCCGATTTTACCTTAGCATATCAACAATAACACGGTTTGCTGGTGGGAATTCATCCGCAACCAGATCTTGTTGAGCAACCCAACGTGAAACCTGCCCTTCTTTACCATAAGGTTCATTATCCCATGCGGAAACCATAAAGAAGTAAAGTGTAATAAACCGGTCATCAAACTCATGGTCAACGCGGTGAAATAATTCACTTTGAGTGACAATAATGCCAACTTCTTCTTCAAGTTCACGGATTAATGCCGCTTCTGGTAATTCTCCTTTTTCAAGCTTGCCGCCCGGAAACTCCCAAAAACCAGCCATGTGAGTACCTTCTGGGCGTTTAGTAATAAAAATTTGCTGCTGTGAATTGCGTATAATCCCAGCTGCAATATGCAAATGTTTTTTTTCCATTATTTCTTCACCAAAAAGGCGGGTACCCCCGCCTTTTTTATATTATTGATATTTTTAACAACGAATTAGTTTAAGCGGCCATGGCATTGCTTATACTTTTTACCTGAGCCACAAGGACATGGGTCATTACGACCGATTTTATGGCCTTGTGTTGCTATTTTGGCTTCAGTTTCAGTCATTAAAGATTCCGAACCTGCTTCGTGACTAAGTTGTTGTTTCTTCGCTAAACGCTCTGCTTCTTCACGGCGCTGTTGTTCTAAAGCTTCGACCTCTTCAGGTAAACGAACTTGTACTTTAGATAACGTACTGATCACCTCATATTTCAGTGCTTCAAGCATATTTGCAAACATGCTGAAAGACTCACGTTTATATTCTTGTTTCGGGTCTTTTTGGGCATAACCACGTAAATGAATACCTTGACGTAAATAATCCATTGAAGCTAAATGCTCTTTCCATAAGGTATCTAATGTTTGCAACATTACCCCTTTTTCAAAGTTACGCATTGCTTCTGCACCGACAATTTCTTCTTTGCGATCATAAACTTCAATGGCTTTTGCCATGATACGTTCACGCAATGTTTCCTCGTGCAGTTCTGGTTCTTTATCTAACCACTCTTTGATTGGTAAATCGAGGTCAAAATCATTAACTAAACGCTGATGTAGCCCTTCAATATCCCACATTTCTTCTAATGATTGCGGAGGAATATATGCATCCATTGTTGTTGTGAATACATCTTCACGAATGCTATCAACGGTTTCCTTGATATCACCACCATCCAACAATTCATTACGCTGAGTATAGATAGCACGACGTTGGTCGCTCGCTACATCATCATACTCAAGTAATTGTTTACGAATATCAAAGTTACGGCTTTCAACTTTACGTTGCGCATTCGCAATCGCTTTAGTGACCCATGGATGCTCTATTGCTTCACCAGGTTTCATCCCTAGTTTTTTCATCATCCCAGTGACACGGTCAGAGGCGAAAATGCGCATAAGTGCATCTTCCATCGATAAGTAGAAACGTGATGAACCTGCATCCCCTTGACGACCAGCACGGCCTCGTAACTGGTTATCAATACGGCGAGACTCATGACGCTCTGTACCAATGATATGTAAACCGCCGGATGCTAATACTGCATCATGACGAATTTTCCATTGGGCTTTGATTTCATCAATTTGTTCTTGAGTTGGGTCTTCCAAAGCGGCAATTTCAGATTGCCAGCTACCACCCAACATAATATCAGTACCACGCCCCGCCATGTTCGTTGCAATGGTGACAGCACCCGCTTGACCCGCATTGGCGATAATATCAGCTTCCATTGCGTGGAATTTAGCATTAAGAACATTGTGCGCAATCTTAGCTTTTTTCAATGCATTAGAAATTAGCTCTGATTTTTCAATCGAAATAGTACCGACCAGTACTGGCTGACCATTGGCAGTTCTTTCACGGATATCTTCAATAATTGCAGCGAATTTATCTGCTTCATTCATATAAACCAGATCAGGTAAATCTTTACGAACCATTGGGCGGTTAGTTGGAATAACGATGGTATCAAGTTTATAAATAGAGCTAAATTCAAACGCTTCTGTATCTGCGGTACCCGTCATACCGGCTAGTTTTTCATACAAACGGAAGTAATTTTGGAATGTTATAGACGCGAGTGTCTGGTTTTCATTTTGGATTTCAACACCTTCTTTCGCTTCAACAGCTTGGTGCAAACCATCAGACCAACGACGCCCTTCCATTGTACGACCTGTATGTTCGTCGACAATAACAATTTGGCCATCTTTTACAATATAATCAACGTCTAACGTAAATAAAGCATGCGCACGTAAGCCAGCCATAACATGGTGCATTAACATAATGTTAGATGGAGAATATAACGACTCTCCTTCAGCCATTAAGCCTTCTTTTGCCAATAACTCTTCGATTAATACTAGCCCACGCTCAGTAATGGTAACTTGACGTGCCTTTTCATCAACCGAAAAATGACCTTCCCCTTGGAAAGTATCGGAGTCTTCTTTTTCTTGGCGTTGCAGATGTGGAATTAGTTTATCCACTTTTTGGTACAATTCTGAGCTATCTTCAGCAGGACCTGAGATAATTAGAGGTGTACGAGCTTCATCGATAAGGATTGAGTCAACCTCATCCACTAAAGCATAATGAAGCTTACGTTGAACGCGTTCTTCAGGACTAAACGCCATGTTGTCACGTAAGTAGTCGAAGCCAAACTCGTTATTAGTTCCATAAGTAATATCCGCAGCATACGCTTCGCGTTTCGCTGGAGGAGCCATACCCGGTAAGTTAATACCCACCGTTAAGCCTAAGAACTCAAATAATGGGCGGTTATTTTCCGCATCTCGTTTTGCTAAGTAGTCGTTTACTGTTACAACATGGACACCTTTGCCACTTAATGCGTTAATATATGCAGGTAACGTTGCGGTAAGTGTTTTACCTTCACCTGTGCGCATTTCAGCGATACAGCGTTCATTCAGTACCATCCCACCAATTAACTGTACATCAAAGTGACGCATACCAAATACACGTCGACTCGCTTCACGTACCGTAGCGAACGCTTCAGGAATGATGCTTTCTAAGCTTTCGTTTTTCTCTAGACGCTCACGAAACTCAATTGTTTTAGCTTTTAGTTCATCATCCGATAACTTTTCGAAATCAGGCTCTAAACGGTTAATTTTTTCAACTTCTTTGCGTAAGCGGCGTAGTGTGCGGTCGTTACGGCTACCAAAAACTTTGGTTAGGATCTTTGTTAACATATCTTTAATCTCTAATATATCAATTAGTTATTTAATTTTTTATTCATTGTTATGCCATAAAATAATACAGCGATATCTGCTGATACTTTATGAGGGAGATTAAGAAGTTAACGGCCCTGCACGAATACCATGGACTTGTGCCACCCACATCGCAGGTTGGTAAGAAATAAAGTGAGGGTAATCATAATGATTAACTTGAACAATACGTTCATCCCACTGAAGTGAACGCTGAGCCAACATGGCATACAACGTATCTAACATCAATTGTGGTACAATAAGTTGTTCTGATTCTTTTTTGGCCGTACTTGCATCGTCATCTTCGGTTGCTGAAAAGGCAAAAGTTAACTGACGGATGACATTTCTTACCGCATGTTGCTGCCAATAATTAACCGAAAAAGAGGATGAGGATGAAGAACGTTGAGAATTTTGCTGAGCAAATAAATTATCAAACGCATTAACCGCCTGACTTTGGCGATTAACTGGTGAAGAGTTAATTTGTGTTAATTGAGACTCAGATAATGCATTTAAAATTGTAGGCAAGCCGACACCCGTGGCAACCACACCTAATAATAGGTGGGACCAAAAGTATTTTCTACCAAGTTGTCGCCAAAAATTTAAAATGCCCATTAAACTCTTATATCATCAATTCGTGACAATGCTATTATCTGTCTATACGTTTTATCATTGCACATTGTTAGCTGGAGCCAAAAATGAGAGATAGTCATCCCCAAGCACTTTTTGATGTTCTTGAAGGGTCATTGGCAACATCATCGAACACGTTGCAGACAATTCAGCGCAATGCAAAAGCCATTGTTAAACTGAACCGTGCAGTAAAAGGCTTACTTCCTAGTGAAATCAAACCAATGTGCCGTGTTGCAAACTACCGTAACAATGTTATGGTCCTCGAAGTGGCTAATGCCAGCTGGATGACCCGCCTTAATTATGAAAAAATAAACCTTCTTTCTGCATTAAGGACATCTATTCTACCATCTTTATCTTCTATCGACATCAGAATCAATCCCGATCTAATGCGAAAATCGAAGCAAAATAGTTCAGTAACTAAGCAAACAGACTCAGCAAGTCAAAAAATGAACAACCGTCAGATAAGCACGCAAACAGCACTAACATTATTAAAATTAGCGGAGAATAGCCCAAAAGGGTTAAAAGAAAGGTTTGAGCGGCTGGCTGCACTAGCCGGAGAGAGTACTAGCACAGCCAACAGAAAGGGCTAACCCCGATTATTTTCGGTGATAGCCGCATAACCAACGTTATGCGTATACAGCTGAAGGGGCTTTAAATGCCACTGGCAATTGAGCTTCATCTTCAAAGGTAACAAGATCCCAAGCGGACTCTTTCGCTAAAACCGCTTGTAGAAGTTTGTTATTCAGTGCATGACCAGATTTGAACGCAGTAAATGCGCCAATAATGTTATGCCCACACATGAATAAGTCACCTATTGCATCCAACATTTTGTGACGAACGAATTCATCTTCAAAACGTAAGCCATCTTCGTTAAGAACTTTATAGTCATCAACAACGATAGCGCAGTCGAAACTACCGCCTAAGCATAAGCCTTTTGATTGCAGATATTCAATATCACGCATAAAACCAAAAGTACGTGCTCGGCTGATTTGATTAACAAATGATTCCGCAGAGAAATCAAGTGAATAGCGTTGTGTGCTGCTATCAATAGCCGGGTGTTGGAAATCAATAGTGAAATCAAGACTAAACCCATTATAAGGTTTCATCTCTGCCCATTTATCACCATCTTCAACACGTACAGTTTCTTTAATACGCAAAAATTTCTTTGCACAATTTAACTCTTCGATACCGCCATCAAGCAGTAAGAAAACAAATGGTGCTGCACTGCCATCCATAATAGGGATTTCAGGCGCATTGACTTCAATAACAATGTTATCGATACCTAACCCTGCTAAGGCAGCATTCAAATGCTCAACAGTTGAAATACGTACGTTATCTTCGTTGACTAAGCAAGTACATAACATAGTATCGCGAACTGATTTCGCATCTGCCGGAAAATCAACCGGTGGATTAAGGTCAGTACGACGGTAGATGACCCCGGTATTGGCCGGCGCTGGACGTAAAGTAAGCGTAACTTTTTTGCCGGTATGTAGACCGACACCAGTCGCTGTAATTATACGTTTTAATGTCCTTTGTTTGATCATCGTATTTTTCTCGCAATGTTATAAGTCCTACTGATTATCTTACAGGATAACCAGTAGGAAATTTTAGCACAAAAAGCGGAGAAACCAATATAAATTAAAATTAATCGGCCTGCTTACGCAAGAACGCAGGAATATCAAGATAATCTGGTTCTTTATTTGTTTGCGTATTTTGGTCATTAACCGCTTTAGCTGCTGGTTTCTCTTCTGTTAATGAAGACATGCTATTTTGCATTTGCTGATAACGTTGCTCCATTGACGTCTGCTGAGACATCTTATTGCTGACTAAGGTAATTTCTGGACGTTTGTCCATACCAATACCCGTAGCAACAACAGTGACGCGCAGCTCTTCGTGCATTTCTGGGTCTAGAGAAGTACCGATTACTACCGTCGCATTATCAGATGCGAAAGCACGGATAGTATTACCTACCGTCTCAAACTCATCCAAGCGCAGGTCGAAACCAGCGGTGATGTTAACCAACACACCACGCGCACCAGACAGGTCGATATCTTCAAGTAGTGGGCTAGAAATGGCCATTTCAGCCGCTTCTTCTGCTCTATCTTCACCACGAGCGACACCTGAACCCATCATCGCGTAGCCCATTTCTGACATGACTGTACGTACGTCAGCGAAGTCTACGTTCATCAAACCTGGGCGTGTAATCAGTTCAGCGATACCTTGTACTGCACCTTTAAGTACGTCATTTGCCGCACCAAAAGCATCTAGTAACGAGATACCACGACCAAGTACTTTCAATAATTTATCATTTGGGATGGTGATCAGTGAGTCTACGTGTTTTGATAACTCAGTAATCCCCGCTTCTGCAAATGCCATGCGCTTTTTACCTTCAAAATTGAAAGGCTTAGTCACAACAGCAACTGTCAGAATACCCAGTTCTTTGGCTACCTCGGCAACAACTGGAGCAGCCCCAGTTCCTGTACCACCGCCCATACCTGCTGCGATAAAGACCATATCTGCGCCATCTAATGCATTACGCAGAGCTTCACGATCTTCTTCAGCGGCATTACGGCCGACTTCAGGGTTTGCGCCAGCACCCAGACCTTTGGTAATACCTGTACCGATCTGGATAGTTTGTCCAACTGCGGTTTTACGCAGTGCCTGTGCGTCTGTATTGACAGCGAAGAACTCAACGCCTTCAATACGTTCACGCACCATGTGTTCAACGGCATTACCGCCGCCGCCCCCAACGCCGATGACTTTAATCACCGCATCGTTGGTTAGCTCCATTGGTTCAAACATAATGTCTCTCCGTTTTGTGCTTACTACTTTTGAAGCTAATAATATGCTTCTTTATAAAAATTAAAATTCTTTTCTCAGCCAGCTAGTTATTTTACTAAACCACCCGCTCACTGATGCTCGTTTTTCTATTTCGGTATCATCGCCTAAATGGCTTTCTTTACCGTAGTGCAGAAGCCCAACCGCAGTTGAATAGTATGGCTCCTGTGCATAATCCGTTAATCCTGTGATGTTGAGCGGTGTACCAATTCGCACTTGCGTATGGAACACTTTTTGAGCACATTCGACTAAACCATCGATTTGAGCTGCTCCACCAGTCAACACGATACCAGCGGCCAAATGGTGTTTGACACCTTGTTGGCGTAACTGTTCCTGTAAATTTAAAATTTCTTCATTTACTAAGTTTAACAGCTCAGTATACCGTGGCTCGATAACTTCTGCTAAGGTTTGACGCTGTAAACTTCTAGGTGGACGACCACCCACACTAGGCACTTCTACGGTCTCATCTTTACTGACAATCGAACCTACTGCACAACCATGACGCACTTTGATTGCCTCTGCATCTGTTGGCGGTGTTCCGAAAGCATAAGCGATATCACTAGTCACCACATTACCTGCGTATGGAATAACCTTAGTGTGGCGTAAAGCGCCCCCCGTATAAACTGCCATATCCATTGTACCGCCACCAATATCGACGACACAAACGCCTAACTCACGCTCATCTTCAGTTAACACGCTATAGCTTGCAGCAAGACCCGCAAAAATAAGCTGATCGACTTTTAACCCACAACGCTCAACTGCTTTGACTATGTTCTTCGCCATATCATTATGGCAGGTGATCAGATGTACTTTGGCTTGCATACGTACACCCGATAACCCAACCGGGTTTTTAATCCCTTCTTGGTAATCTATCGCGAACTCTTGTGGAATTACGTGCAATATTCTGTGTTCATCACGAACACGAACTGATTTTGCAGTATGTACCACACTATCAACATCTTCTTGTGTCACTTCTTCTTCTGAAACTGGCACCATACCAATTTCATTTTGGCAGCTAACATGCTTACCCGATAACGCAAGATATACTGAAGATATTTGGCAATCTGCCATTAATTCAGCCTGATCAATCGCTCTTTGGACACATTTTACCACTGATTCAAGGTCGTTTACGCCACCTTTGTCCATTCCGCGAGATGGACAACTTCCCACCCCAATAATATTAACCATACCATCGGGCAGAATTTCGCCAACAAGGGCTGATACCTTGGAAGTTCCAATTTCAAGGCCTACCACTAATTTTCTGTCCGTTGCTTTAATCATTTCTTCTGCCTAATTAGAGTTATTAGTCATTATTGTAAACTCGGTGGAGCATCGACCAATAGTGGTGCCCAACCCACCGCAGCACCACTGGTATAACGTAAGTCAACATAATCAACTCGTTTATCCGTCGTTTGCTGCAAAAGCGGATAAAGTTCAAGGAACCTGTTTAGCCGCTCTGAAACATCTTTTTTACCCAGTTCAATTCTGACATCGTTGTCTAAAATAATTTGCCATGCATGCCTAGCAGTCATAGAGAGTGACTTTAGTTTTAAGTTATGTGCAGCTAACGTATTCTTAAATACTGCAAATTCTTTAAGAACTTCTTTTTGGCTACCTTGTGGGCCATACAGCAACACATAGTCGCCTTTCCCATTTTCGCTGACCGGTAAACTAAATACCCGCCCCTCTCCATCTACCATGTTTTGATCATTCCACCTTGCAAATGGACGATACTCAACAATGTGAATCTTTAATTCGTCAGGCCATTGTTTGCGCACTGTAACTTGGCGTATCCAAGGCATCATGCTTATTTGATTTTGGATAGCATTGACATCAACTGTCATAAACGTACCCGGTTGCCCTAATGCTAAAATTGCCTTTCTAACATCATCATTTTTGGTGTAATGACGCTCCCCTGTTAGAACCAACTTAGACATTGGTAGCCTATCTGCATCTTTCATCCATGTCGTTACCATCCAACCACTCCAAATGATAGTACTTACAACAATTAGGAAGAAAAATAACCCACCTAAAAATGCACCATTACTTGGCCCTGAACTTGGGTCTTCATCGTTCTTATGGTTATGATGTTTAACGTTTAATGCTGCCTGCGACATATCAACGAGCCAATTTCAAAATTTGCACAACTAACTCAGAAAACCCCATACCTGCTTGACGTGCGGCCATTGGTACTAGGCTATGGCTAGTCATGCCTGGTGAGGTATTCACTTCTAATAAATAGAACTGACCGTCACTATCTTGCATTACATCCACTCGCCCCCAGCCTTCACATCCTACTGTCTGATATGCATTCATTGCTAACTCAGACAACTCAGATTCCGCTTGTTCATCTAAACCACTTGGGCAAAAATATTGCGTTTCATCTGACAGATATTTTGCTTCATAGTCATAAAAAATACCCGGTGGTTGAATACGGATGGACGGTAATGTCTTATCACCTAATATTGCAACCGTAAATTCTGGGCCACTAAGCCATTTTTCTATCAACACTGTATCGTCAAACTGAAATGCCAATTCTAGTGCTGAAGACAATGTCTCTAAACTGTCGACTTTACTCATCCCAACACTGGAACCTTCTAAACTTGGCTTAACAATAAGTGGTAAACCAAGTTGTTGAACCTTTTCGATAACTTGTTCATGGGAAGCTTGGGTATACTGCTGCTGAGTCAAGTATACATACGGAGACACACTTAACCCTGCCCCTTCCCACAATTGTTTTGTTCTTAGCTTGTCCATGCTGAGTGCCGAGGCCATTACACCGCTACCAGTATAAGGTAGGTTTAAAAACTCCAATAACCCCTGTAATGTTCCGTCTTCACCGCCACGACCATGTAACGCAATAAATACTTTATCGAAACCTGCATTTCTCAGTGTTTCAACAGGAAAATCTTTGGTATCAATAGGATGAGCATCAATACCTGCTTGACGTAACCCTGTCAGCACAGCGTTCCCTGACTGAAGTGAAACCTCACGTTCAGCGGATGTCCCTCCTAATAAAACCGCAACTTTCTCTGCCATATTTATTCCTCAACCATCGGCGGCTGTAATTTCGTTTCCGCTAGGTTTTTTGCTATTTTACCAATATTTCCTGCGCCTTGAACTAAAATTAAATCATTTTCATCAAGAGTTTGAGCTAGGATGTGTGGTATTTGTTCAACGTCGGCAACATAAATAGGATCAATCTGACCGCGACCACGAATTGTTCTACATAATGAGCGGCTATCAGCCCCCGGAACATGCTTCTCACCAGCAGAATACACATCTAACATCAGTAATATATCAACTTGCCCCAGCACATTAACAAAATCATCGTATAAATCACGCGTACGTGTATAGCGATGAGGCTGAAAAATCATAACAATACGTTTATCTGGCCAACCTGCTCTTGCTGCTTTAATGGTGGCGTCAACTTCTGTTGGATGATGACCGTAGTCATCAACTAACATCACTTCGCCTTCCTTACCATTCACATTGCGTAATGCGAAATTACCTAGGAAATCAAAACGACGCCCAGTGCCTTGGAACTCTACCAGCGCAGACAAAATATGTAAGTCATCAATGCCTTCCTCAGTTGCCACAGCAACCGCAGCCGTTGCATTCAATGCATTGTGACGCCCCGGCGCATTAAGTACGACAGTCAGTTCTGGCATCCCTTCACGCGCAATGGTGAAAAAACCTTGATTACCTTTTTGTTCATATTTTGTGATACGCACATCAGCATCTTCACTAAAACCATAAGTCGTTATATAACGACCAATTTTGGGTAATAATGAACGAATTACAGGGTCATCAATACACATGACTGCACGGCCATAAAATGGCAAATTATGTAAGAAGTTAATGAACGTATTGGTTAAATTATCAAAGTCACCTTGATAAGTATCCATATGATCAGCTTCAATATTCGTGACGACCGCAACTAACGGTTGTAAGTGCAAAAATGAAGCATCGCTTTCATCAGCTTCAGCAATTAAGTAACGGCTACTGCCTAAGCGAGCATGTGTCCCTGCTGATTTAACTAAACCGCCATTCACAAAGGTTGGGTCTAAACCTGCTTGTGCATAAATCCCAGAAATCATTGCTGTCGTTGTTGTTTTGCCATGAGTCCCTGCAACAGCAATACCATGACGATAACGCATTAGTTCAGCTAACATTTCTGCACGGCGAATAACAGGAATACGTAACTCTTTTGCTGCTTGAATTTCAGGGTTCTCACTGGAAATAGCTGTAGAAACTACAACCACACTCGCATTTTCAACATTTTCGGGGCGATGGTTAAAATAAATTGTTGCGCCCAATTCGGTTAACTGTTGAGTCACTGCATTTGGTGCTAAATCAGAACCACTAATTTCATAACCTTCATTTGCCAACACTTCAGCGATACCACCCATGCCGGCACCACCGATGCCAACAAAATGGATGTGCCTAACTCTTCTCATTTCTGGCACTGATATTCTTAATTTCGCTAATTGTTGTGTATTCACTATATTTCTTCGCTTCTAATTAAATCGGTATCAATTATGGCTAAAATTATTTAGCCACTTCGCAAATAACAGCAGCAACGCGTTCCGTTGCGTCAGTTATTGCACAATCATGGGCTTTTTGCGCCATCGACAGTAACGTTGCCCTATCCCACTGTTCAAGTAGGTTCGCCACAGCATCAGCCGTAAATTGCGGCTGTTCTAATATTTTAGCGGCCCCTGCTTTTTCTAGCGGCAGTGCATTCCAATATTGCTGGCGGTCTTTATGCTGAAAAGGAACAAAAATGGCAGGTAAACCTGCGGCTGCAACTTCACTTACTGTCAATGCACCTGAGCGGCAAACAACAATATCTGCCCAAGCATAAGCTTGCGCCATATCGTCAATAAATTCAGTAACTTTATACTCGGAATTACCCGAAACTTGCAGGTGTTCATTATACAATGCTTCAGTAGAACCTTTACTACCTTTTCCAGCCTGATGCCAAATATTTAACTGCTTGCTTGTTTTTTCAGCCACTAAAGGCATAACTTGGTTTAAAATTCGCGCCCCTTGGCTACCACCGATAACCAACACACGTATTGCGCCATCTCTACCCGCCAAACGGATTTGTGGGGCTGGTAAAGCTAAAACATCTTCACGGACGGGGTTGCCAACCACAGGTGCATTTGGAAATGCCCCCGGAAAAGCTTGTAATACACGCTTAGCTATTCGAGATAACCATTTATTCGTTAAACCAGCTATGCCATTTTGTTCGTGCAAAACAACCGGAACCCCACACTGCCATGCTGCAATTCCACCCGGACCGGAGACATAGCCCCCCAACCCTAAGACTGCATCGGGTTGATACTGTTTAATAATGGCCTTAGCTTGACGGATCGCTTTGTAAATCCGCCAAGGTGCACCGACCAATGCCGCAATCCCTTTTCCCCTTAAACCCGATATCTGAATAAACTCGATATCAATGCCATGTTTAGGTACTAATGTAGCTTCCATACGATCAGCGGTGCCTAACCAACGAATTTCCCAGCCCTGAGCCTGCAAATAATGCGCCACAGCTAGACCAGGAAAAACATGTCCCCCTGTTCCACCGGCCATGACGAGTAGTTTTTTTGCCTGACTCATTTAACGCTCCTTACAAACGCCTGTGCTTTTTCAAGACGTGTTTCAAAATCAATTCGTAATAATATTGCTATCGCAGCAGCCATAACCAGTAAACTTGAACCACCATAACTAATTAATGGTAATGTTAACCCTTTCGTTGGCAGCATACCGGATGCCGCACCGACGTTGACAAGTGCTTGGAAAGTAAACCAAATCCCAATTGAGCACGCTAAATAACCACCAAACAGTTGATTTGACATTAATGCGCGGCGACCAATCATCATCGCCCTGAATGCCAACATAAATACCATTAGCAGAACCAGTACCACGCCTAAATAACCCAGCTCTTCGGCTAAAACTGAAAAAATAAAATCCGTATGCGCTTCGGGCAAATATTCCAATTTTTGTACTGAATTACCTAACCCCTGACCAAACATTTCCCCACGACCAAAAGCCATCAAGGATTGCGTTAACTGATAACCACTACCAAACGGGTCATCCCATGGGTTTAAGAAAGAGGTAACACGTCGCAAACGATATGGTTCAAACCAAATCAATGCTAATACCCCAACTGCACAAGCAGCGATCCCAATAATAAATGGTGCGAGCCTTGCCCCAGCTAAAAACAATAAACCAAGTGTCGTGACCACTAAAACAATGACGGTTCCTAAATCAGGCTGTAATAACAGTAAAGAGGCCATAACGACCAAAATACACATTGGTTTGATAAAACCGAGGAAGCGTGTACGTACCTCATCTGATTTACGAACTAAATAACTAGATACATAGCAAAATAATGTAAATTTTGAGAGCTCCGCAGGCTGGATTTTTACCAACCCGATATCTATCCAGCGTGATGCACCATTAACCGAGCTGCCTGCGACAAGTACTACAACTAGCATGGCTAATGATGCCATCAGTAATATAAAGTTGTATTTTTCCCAAACTGCCATCGGAATACGCATTACACCTAGCGCTAAAATAAATGCAATGACGATATACACAACATCACGTTTAGCAAAATAGAATGGGTCTTCCGTTAAACGTTGCCCTACGGGCATCGACGCGGATGTCACCATAATGAAACCAACCGCAGCAAGACCGAATGCCAACCATACTAATGTACGGTCGTAAAGCGTTGAGCCTGAAATCACGCCATTTCTTTCACCAATGACCCAGTTTTTGATACGCAATGCACCCGGTATTGTCATTAACCTAACTCCTCGGCTAATTGAGCAAAGACAGCACCGCGCTGCTCAAAACTTTTAAATTGATCCAAACTTGCACAGGCAGGAGATAACAACACCATATCACCGGCTTTTAAATTTGGTGCAATTTGGCGTAAGCTTTGCTCCATGGTTTCTGTCAATACTGATTTTTCCGGCGCCAGCGCCGCCAATGTTTCACCATCGCGACCAAAACAATACAAACGGTAGTTATCCGCAGCAATATAAGGTTTGAGTGATGAAAAATCAGCAGACTTACCATCGCCACCTAATAATAAATACAAAGTGCCTTCAACATGTAACCCATTCAGTGCCGCTTCTGTACTACCTACATTAGTTGCTTTAGAGTCGTTAATCCAACGAACACCATGTTTAAATAGGACCAATTCAAAACGGTGTGCCAGCCCTGCATATTCTTTCAAGACTTGTACACTCGCTTTACGAGGAATATTAACTGCATCTGCCAAGGCTAATGCGGCTAACGCATTGAGGTAATTATGTTGGCCGGTCAGATGCATCTCGTTAACATCCAACAGTTGCTCACCTTTAGCCACTAACACACGTTTTTGGGTATCAAAGAAATAATCACCGTTATTTAAACCAAAACTGATGCATTCATCTTGTGTTAGGTTTTCGGGTAATGTCAGCGCATCTTGCCCATTCACAATGCAGTTTTCAGCTTGATGATAAATTTTCAATTTTGCTGCGCGATACTGCACTAGCCCCAATGGATAGCGATCCATATGGTCTTCACTAATATTCAATACCGTTGCAGCAGCCGCTTTTAAACTGGATGTCGTTTCCAGTTGAAAGCTTGATAGCTCTAAAACATAGAGAGCATGCCCTGCATTCAGTAATGAAAGTGCAGGAATACCTATATTGCCACCAACGCCGACTGAAACCCCGGCGGCTTTTGCCATTTCACCCACAAGTGAGGTAACCGTACTTTTACCATTCGACCCCGTAATAGCCACTATCGGAGCATCGGCTTCACGGCAAAAGAGTTCAATGTCACCCACAATTTCGATGCCGTTTTGTGCAGCTTGCTGCAATTGCGGTGTTGCTAAAGCAATACCAGGGCTTGCAACAATTAAATCCGCTTCTTGTAGCCATGAGTTATTCAAACTACCGCTATGGCACGCCACATTTACAGGAAGTTTATCAACACCGGGCGGTACGGTTCGGGTATCCATCACACGCGGCACAACGCCACGCTCAATGAAAAAATGAACGCAGGATAGGCCTGTTACCCCAAGACCTATAATAACTACATTCTTACCCTGATAATCGACCATGTTAACGCACCTTCAAGGTTGCTAGCCCGATCAGGACTAACATTAACGAAATAATCCAAAAGCGCACGATCACTCGTGGCTCTGGCCAGCCTTTCAATTCATAATGGTGGTGAATTGGTGCCATGCGGAAAATACGTTGACCGCGTAATTTAAACGAACCAACTTGTAAGATCACCGACAGTGTTTCAACCACAAACACACCACCCATAATCACTAATAAAAACTCTTGGCGTAGTAGCACCGCAATGGTACCGAGTGCACCACCAAGCGCTAATGAGCCAACATCGCCCATAAAGACTTGTGCTGGATAGGTGTTAAACCACAAGAAGCCCAAGCCAGCACCAACAATGGCGGTACACACAATCACCAATTCACCTGCATGAGGTAAAAATGGAATATGCAAATAACCTGCAAAGTTGACGTTACCTGTCGCCCATGCCACTAAAGCAAACCCAGCTGCAACGAAAACAGTCGGCATAATCGCTAAGCCATCTAGGCCATCCGTTAAGTTAACCGCGTTGCTAGTCCCGACAATCACAAAGTAAGTCAATAAAATATACAGCACACCCAGTTGCGGCATAACATCTTTAAAGAATGGAACAACCAACTGTGTTGCTGGTGTGTCTTTACCAATCGCGTACATTGAAAATGCAACGACTAATGCGATAACGGATTGCCAGAAATATTTCCAACGCGCGATTAACCCCCGCGTATCTTTACGAACCACTTTGCGGTAATCATCAACAAAGCCAACAATACCGTAGCCGACTAATACCAGTAATACACACCAAACATACGGATTATCTAAGCGAGCCCATAACAGTGTTGAAACTGTAATTGAGAATAAAATCAATAAGCCGCCCATGGTTGGCGTGCCACGTTTACTAAAGTGTGACTCAGGCCCTTCACTACGAACGACTTGACTAATTTGCATTTTTTGCAAGTAAGTAATTAGATGTGGACCCATCCATAAAGCAATAGCGAGTGCTGTCAGCAAACCGACAATGGCTCTGAACGTCAAATAAGAAAAGACGTTCAACACGGAAAACTTGTGGACCAACATTTCGGCAAGCCAGACTAACATTCAAAGCACTCCTTTAATGCATTCACTACATCTTCCATCGCGGAGCTGCGTGAACCTTTAACTAAAATGGAAACAACATCATTCTGCTGTGCTAGCGGAATTAGTCGGGACAATAAATCTGTTTTGGTGGTGAAGTGTTCACCGCACTCACTTAATTGGCTGATCAGCTCACTCAGTTCACCAACACTTAATACTTTTTCTAAACCTGCTTGCTTAGCCGCGATACCAACACGTTGGTGACAATCGTGAGCGTAATCGCCTAGCTCGCCCATATCGCCGACAACCAGAATGCGATATCCCGGCATTTGTGCTAGCACATTAATAGCAGCAATCATTGAGCCATCATTTGCATTATAGGTATCATCGAAAACCACTTTATGCTCAGCTAAACTCACAGGGTATAAGCGCCCCGGTACAGCTTGAGTTTTCGCCAAGCCATTTTTAATGTTTTCAAGGCTAGCCCCCACTGAAATGGCTAATGCACTCGCAGCAAGGACATTCGCAATATTATGCATCCCCGGAAGTGGCAATGTGATATCAGCACGCCCCACTGGTGTGTGTAAAACAAAATCCGTTGTCAGTTGCTTAACTTGAATATCTGAAGGGTAAAAATCCACGTTAGCTTCTGGCGCTAATGAATAATACCAAACCGTCTGGCGTGGCTGAAACCGCCATTTATCACTGTAGCTATCAAGATTAACAATCGCAGTGCCTTCTTCTGCCACACCTTGATAAATTTCACCTTTAGCCTTAGCAACCCCTTCAGGTGAACCAAAACCTGCTAAATGCGCCCCAAATAAATTATTCACTAGTGCCGCTTCAGGCTTCACTATATTCGTCGTATAAGCAATCTCATTGGGGTGATTGGCCCCCATTTCTATGACGGCAAAATCGTATTCGTCAGTCAAGCGAAATAACGTTAACGGAACACCAATATCATTATTCAAATTACCCGCGGTATATAGTGTTTTGCCCCGCTCTGACAAAATTGACGCCACCATTTCTTTCACCGACGTCTTGCCAGAAGAGCCCGTTAAGCCAACAACTTTCGCTCGGCTTTGTTGACGTACCCACGCAGCCAGTTGCCCCATAGCAATCCGAGTATCTTTCACGACGACTTGTGGGCAATCCACATTCAGTTTACGTGCTACCAATAAGGCTTTTGCACCCGCCTCAACCACCTGCTGTGCAAAATCATGGGCATCGAAACGCTCACCTTTTAAAGCAATAAACAAGCCGTTTTCTGGAATTTTCCGGCTATCCGTACTCACTGCGGTTAGCTGTAATTGGTTATCTGCTGTGCATTCAATCTGCCCAGCTGTAATTTGTGCTAATTGTGCAAGTGTTAGTGGGATCATGCGATTACCCCCAATAACCTTGCGACCGTTAAGCGGTCTGAATAATCCAATTTTCGCTGGCCGATAATTTGGTAGTCTTCATGGCCTTTACCCGCGATCACAATCACATCATCTGGTGAGGCTTGCAAAATTGTACTGGTCACCGCCTCTGGACGGCCAGGGATAGCTAATGCTCGGCTTGAATCTAACAAACCCGCCATAATGTCATTAATAATGTCAATTGGGTCTTCACTACGAGGGTTATCATCTGTAATGACTATTTTATCAGCCCATTCTTCCGCCGCAGCCCCCATTAGTGGGCGCTTGCCTTTATCACGGTCGCCGCCACAGCCAAACACGCACCAGAGTTGCCCTTTACAGTGTAAACGAGCCGCAGCTAATGCTTTTTCTAAGGCATCAGGTGTATGGGCATAATCAACCACCACTGTCGGTTTGTTAGGTGCACTAAATACTTCCATGCGACCACACACTGGCGATAATGAGGATGTTGTCGCCATCAGTTCGCCCAATGGGTAATCCATCATTAATAAAGTTGCCATCGCCACTAATAAGTTACTGACATTAAAAGCCCCCATTAATGGGCTTTCGAACACCCCATTCCCCCACGAGGAAGCAAAGTGGATCGTCGCGCCTTTATCATGGTATTCCACCTCTGTCGCAGCTAACCATGGGCCCTGCCAACCATTAGGTATTCGATTTTCCATCGTTACCGCACAGGCCTGAGGTAAACGCTGTAACCATTTCAACCCGACATCATCATCTGCATTAATGATTTGCGATTTTGTATTATGAGTAGAAAATAATAACCATTTTGCGGCTTCGTAATTTTCCATATCACCATGATAATCAAGGTGATCACGGCTTAAGTTGGTAAATACTGCCGCATCAAATTGTAATGCAGCCACACGGCCTTGAATTAAGCCATGTGAAGATACTTCCATCGCGGTTAAACTCGCTTTTTTATTTAATAATTGTGTAAGTTCAAGCTGGATATCAACTGCTGAGCCAGTGGTGTTTTCACTTGGCGTAACCTGCCCTAATAGCCCATTACCCACAGTTCCCATTACGGCACTGGTTTCACCTAAGCCTTTTGCCCATTGCGCAATTAATTGTGTTGTCGTCGTTTTACCGTTTGTCCCAGTAACACCAACTAATTTCATTTTTGTTGATGGATGTTGGTAAAACTCACCAGCAAGTGCCGACAAGCGATTATTAAGGTCATGCAGATAAATAACAGGTACGCCGTGGATAAAACGCACTTCGCCTTCTGCCGCTTCTCCCTGTGCCTCAGCAATAACAGCGGAAACTCCTTGAGCAATTGCTTGAGGAATATAGTGTCGACCATCCGATTGATGACCTTTTATAGCAATGAACAGATCGCCCGAGGCAGCCTTTCGACTGTCTAGTGTCATCTCACGTAGTGAGACTGGAGCTATGCTCACACCAAAAGGTGAGAGAAGATCACAAAGATTACGATCTGCCACTTTTAACCTCTTTTTTGCTATTCACAATTTCGTTTTGTTCGTTCGGTTGTAATGCATCAGGTTCAATATTCATGAGTCGTAAGACCCCGCCCATAATTGAACCAAATATAGGTGCAGATACCGCACCACCATAATATTTGCCTGCACTTGGTTCGTTAATTAACACCACCAATGCATAACGCGGATTACTGGCTGGCGCAACGCCAGCTGCGTAGGCTAGATATTTTTCGACGTAACGCCCTTCAGGACCGACTTTTTTCGCGGTCCCTGTTTTGATTGCAATGCGATAGCCTTTAATGGCAGCACTTGCACCACCACCGCCTGGTAAAGCGACGCTTTCCATCATATGAACCACTGTTCGCATAATCGGCTCGGGAAATACACGAGTCCCTGGAACAGGAGGGTCTACCTTTGTGATAGATAATGGGCGATAAATACCAAAACTACCGATTGTTGCATAGGCCCGCGCAAGCTGTAACGGAGTTACCATTTGCCCGTAGCCAAAAGAAAAGGTGGCCCTTTCAAGATCAGACCACCGTGTTTTTTTACTTGGGAATATGCCACTACTTTCCCCGACTAACCCCAGATTAGTCGGCTTGCCAAACCCAAAGCGGTTATACACATCCACCAGCTCTGTGGCAGGCATCGCTAACGCCAGTTTAGAAACACCAACGTTACTCGACTTCTGTAAAATCCCAGTGATTGTTAACTCTGCATAACGCCCAACGTCTTTAATTTCATGACCGCCAACACGATATGGATAAGTATTTATCACTGAGTTTTCTTTAATAATTTTATTATGCAACGCGCTCATGACGACCATTGGTTTCACGGTCGAACCCGGTTCAAAAATATCGGTAATAGCACGATTACGCATTGCATCCATTGGTGTACCAGCAAGGTTATTAGGGTTGTAGGATGGGCTGTTAGCCATCGCTAAGATTTCCCCTGTATGCACATCCACTAAAATTGCCACACCAGATTCGGCTTTATTTTGTTGAACACCACGAGTTAACTCACGGTATACAATAGACTGAATTCGCTCATCAATACTCAACGTTAAGTTATGAGCTGCTTGGCTATCAACCGATGAGATAGTTTCGATAACTCGTCCATTACGGTCTTTACGCACGGTACGCTCACCCGGCGCCCCTTTTAACCAACGGTCAAAGCTTTTTTCGACCCCTTCAATCCCTTCACCATCAATATTTGTCACACCAAGCAAATGCGCGGTAACTGGGCCTGATGGGTAATAGCGGCGGGATTCTTTACGTAAATAGATCCCTGGGATTTTTAATTTTTTAACGTAATCACCGATAGATGGATTAACTTGGCGCGCTAAATACACAAAACGGCCTCTTGGATTGGCCGATATTTTGTTGGTAATTTGTTCCAGTGGTATCTCAAGTGCATCAGCGAGTGCTTTCCAGTGCTCATCATTGCTGATCCCCCCTTTTTCAAACACTTCTTTTGGGTCAACCCAAATTGCATTAACAGGCACACTGACGGCGAGTTGGCGCCCTTCTCGGTCACTAATCATTCCTCTTGAGGTTGCCACTTCTTGCACACGCAAAGAGCGCATGTCGCCTTCTTTTACCAGTTTTTCTGGCGCTATAATTTGTAGATAAGCCACACGCGCCAATAAACCAGCTAACGCTAAGACAATGCATCCACACAGCAAAATAAAACGCCAGCGGATAAAGCTGGTGCTTTCATCTTGTTTCTTATTTTTCGCTGTTTTCGGTGCTTTCATTAGGGACCTTTTTATTGTTTAGAAACAATAATTTTTTCTTGTGATGGTTCAACTTGTACCATCTGTAATTTATCAATAGACAAACGTTCTATCCGGCTATGGCTCGCTAATGCATTTTCCTCAAGGATCAGATTGCGCCATTCAATATCTAGCGAGTCTTTCTCTTCGTAGAGCCTGTCTTTCGCAGCAGTTAACAAACGTGTCTCATGTGCCGTGGTCACCACAAATATTGCACTAACAATAATTGCAGCTAATAAAATCAAAGGAACAACGCCATAACGGAATAAATCGCGCCCAATCACGCGTGCTAGGCTGTGCCTTTCAGGAACCATTATTGCCCCGCCTTTTCTGCAAAACGCAGCACAGAGCTACGTGCGCGTGGATTTTCGTTTATTTCCCTATCTGAAGGCTTCATTTTCCCTAAGTCGCGCAATTTCGCAGCACCGAGTTCCTTTATTTGACTCTCCGTGAGGGGTATCCCCGCAGGTACAGTAGGCCCTTTGCTATTTTTGCGAATGAATCGTTTAACTAGCCTATCTTCCAAAGAGTGGAAACTAATTACAGATAAACGCCCATTTGGAGCAAGTACATTCATCGCCCCCTCTAATGCCTGTTCAATTTCTTCCAATTCGCTATTGATATAAATACGAATCGCTTGAAAACTGCGGGTTGCTGGGTGCTTATGTCGGTCTTTCATTGGACTAACTTTGGCAATTAATTCAGCAAGGTGCCGCGTACGAGTTAATGGCTCTTCTTCTGGATTGTGATTACGTTCAACGATCGCCCTTGCGATACGCTTAGCAAAACGCTCTTCACCAAATGTTTTAAGTACCCAAGCAATGTCATCTACCTCAGCGTTCATCAGCCATTGTTGTGCTGACTGGCCTTTCGTTGGGTCCATTCTCATGTCTAATGGCCCATCACGCATGAAGGAAAACCCCCTTTCTGGGTCATCTAATTGCGGCGAAGAAACACCTAAATCCAACAAGACCCCATCAACTTTACCCACTAAACCTTCTTCTTCTACGTAGGCTGCTATATCAGAAAACGGCCCATGTTTAATCATAAAACGAGGGTCATCAATACTTTGTGCTGCTTTTATGGCTTCTGGGTCACGGTCAATGGCTATCAATCGACCATGTTCACCCAGTTGGCTTAAAACCAGACGGGAGTGCCCACCGCGACCAAATGTGCCGTCGATGTATACCCCATTAGGCTGAATATTTAAGCCATTAACGGCTTCATCCAATAATACTGTTACGTGCTTAAATTGCTGTTGCGTCATTGTTATAGTGACAAATCCTGTAAGCGGGCTGAAAGTGGTTCATTGGTAAGGCGTTCAGCGGCAATATCGTCATCCACTTGCTGATACCAAGTTTGTTCATCCCAAAGTTCAAATTTATTAATCTGGCCAACCAACATGACCTCTTTGGTTAGCCCTGCGTGTTGACGCAATGTACTAGCTAACAAAAGACGCCCCGCATTGTCCATTTGGCATTCACTTGCATGGCCAAGCAAAAGCCTTTGTACGCGCCGTTCTGCAATGTTCATGGTCGATAACCGAGAAAGTTTTTCTTCGATGATCTCCCATTCGGGTAAGGTATAAAGCAGCAGGCATGGCTGGTGAAGGTCAATGGTACAAACCATTTGCCCTTTTGATTCCTCGTTCAGCATTCCTCGATAACGAGTAGGCACGGTTAAACGCCCTTTGCTGTCGAGATTAACCAGTGTTGCCCCACGAAACATACCCGATTAAACCCCTTTTATTTCCAAGCCACCCACTTTACCCCACAATTCACCACATATAAAGTTTACGAATGGTATGAAAACCTTGTCAAGCCAGTCAGATTGAGCTTTAGCTTTATTTACAGAACAATTCAGAAAAAATAATGGCGGGTAAAATCTTACTGGGAAAGAAAATAAGAAATAACAGATTGATATAATTGACATATTTTATAGAACACAGTCTAAATAAACTAAATTATGATAATTTGACTAAAAATCAAACAATTTGTTATAAGTCTGACCTATGTTTTATTTTTAATCCGTGCATCTCTCACCAATTTTTTGGGTTTACTTGGTCTTAAAACAACCACTAATATATAATCACAGCAAAAACACCCCTGTAAAAAAATAAAACCATTATATTTCAACCCAATAAATAACTGTTTTAATAAACAGTATTAATTAATAGAAGATTTACAAACTAATTTTTTATAAAACAGTCAGACTCGAATTCTCACTCTAATCCGCTAATTTAGCTTTCACTGTTAAATGGTTAATAAATATTTTAAGATAATTCCTAAAGTTAAATATTTACCTATTTTTGCATATAAAAAAAAGCCCCTACTGTGTAGGGGCCGTTATCTTACTCATTTTTGTGATTAACATCACTCATTATCGCATAAATAATTAACTGTTCGGCTAAAGTTAAAGCGAGTAATTATTGCTTACGACCTAAACTTCCACGACGACATAAATCACGACGAATACGGGTGACACCCGGTTCCGGTTTTTGTTTTTCATCTAGGCTGGCTAATACCAACTCTAAGATACGTTCTGCTATGTCTCTATGACGCTGAGCTAGGGAAAGCACAGGGCACCCCAGAAAATCTAACAGTTCGTTATCACCAAAGGTGGCAATGACCATGTGTTCCGGTAAACGACCGCTGCGTTTAAGCGCAATATCAAGTACCCCTTGTAGCAAGGAGAATGACGTCGTGAACAACGCATCAGGCATTTCATTACCACTATCAAGCCAGTGGGCAAAAACTTCCGCTGCTGAATCCCGTTCATAGCTATTTGCATATAAATAATCAACTTGGCGAGGGTCTTCGTTCCATGCTTTACGAAAACCTTGCTCACGCAAATAGCTGACAGATAACTCAGGTAATGCCCCTAAATACAATACCGATTCAGCTTTAAACTTACGCAATTCTGCTGAAATCATGAAAGCATCTTCTTGGTCATCCCCTACTACGCTAATAAAGTGCTCTTTTTCAAGGGCTCTATCGAGTGCAATAATAGGTAAAGAACGGTTTGCCCAGCGCTGGTAAAACGGGTGCTCTGGGGGTAATGCCGTTGAAACAATAATGGCATCAACTTGCCGTTGCAGAAGGTGTTCAACGCAGCGGATTTCGTTGTCTGGTTGGTCTTCTGAGCACGCAATGAGTAATTGGTAACCACGCTGACGTGCCTGCCTTTCAAGGTAGTTCGCTATACGGGTATAGCTGGTATTTTCCAGATCAGGGATCACTAACCCTATAGAACGGGTACGACCTGCACGTAAACCCGCCGCGACTGCATTTGGATGGTAATTGTGCTCTCTGACGACTGCCATCACTTTTTCTACAGTTTTATCGCTGACTCGATACTGCTTGGCCTTGCCGTTGATCACATAACTAGCCGTTGTGCGGGAAACACCCGCTAGACGGGCTATCTCATCCAGTTTCACGTTAACCTCTTTACAATTTTGGGAATAGCTCCGAGTCATTCGGAGCCTTAAACGCGAGTATTCTACCTTTGGAAGATAAATTTTTCATCGCATAATTTTATCACCACGTGAAACACCGACGATCCCTGAGCGCACAACTTCAACAATTTCAGCAACACCGCGTACAGATTCGATAAAAGCATCGAGTTTTTCGCTTGTTCCCGCTAGCTGAACGGTATAAAGCGTTGGAGTCACATCTACGATTTGCCCACGGAAAATATCAGCACAACGTTTCACTTCATCACGCCCATAACCGGAAGCTTGTAGCTTCACTAACATGACCTCGCGTTCAATATGTGCTGACGCTGTTAGCTCACTGACACGCAAAACATCAACCAGTTTATGCAATTGCTTTTCTATTTGCTCAAGCACCTTTGCATCACCTTTAGTTTGGATGGTCATCCGTGACAAGGTTGGGTCATCCGTTGGTGCGACGGTTAGGCTTTCAATATTATAACCACGTTGAGAAAACAGACCTATGACGCGGGACAAAGCACCTGATTCATTTTCTAATAAAACGGATAAAATACGACGCATGATCAGGTCCTCTCTGTTTTGCTCAACCACATTTCATCCATTGCCCCACCACGGATTTGCATTGGATAGACGTGCTCAGTTTCATCAATATTAATATCAACAAATACTAACCGTTGATTTTCGTTCACCTCAACGAGGGCTTGTTGCAACTTGGTTTCAAGTTCATCAGGTGAGGAGATTGAAATCCCCACATGACCATAAGCCTCTGCTAACTTAATAAAGTCAGGTAATGATTCCATATAAGATTGTGAATGGCGACCTTGGTAAATCATGTCCTGCCATTGTTTCACCATACCTAAGAAACCGTTATTTAAATTAAGTACGACAACTGGCAAACCATATTGCAGCGCGGTTGAAAGCTCTTGAATATTCATTTGGATGCTGCCATCGCCAGTCACACAAATAACCGTTGATTTAGGGTGTGCTAATTTCACCCCTAATGCAGCTGGCAAACCAAACCCCATCGTGCCTAAGCCACCTGAGTTAATCCAATGACGTGGTTTATCAAAAGGGTAATATAATGCAGCAAACATTTGATGTTGCCCTACATCAGACGTGACATAGGCTTCCCCATTCGTTAAACGATAGATCATTTCAATCGCCTGCTGGGGCTTAACTTTTGTTGAGTTAGTTTCATAACGCAAACATTGTTTAGTACGCCATTGCGCTATATCTTTCCACCAATCTTTGAGCGCTTGGCTGTCTTGTTGTGATGATGTTTGCTCTAACTGACCCAGCATTTGTTTTAGTGTTAATTTGGCATCTCCGACAATAGGAATGTCCGCATTAACCGTTTTTGAGATAGACGTTGGGTCAACATCAATTTGAATGACCGTCGCGTTTGGACAATATTTTTCTAAATTGTTGGTTGTACGGTCATCAAAGCGCACACCAACTGCAAAAATAACATCCGAGTTATGCATAACCTTATTGGCTTCATAGGTACCATGCATACCTAGCATACCAACAGACTGCTGGTGAGTTTCAGGGAAAGCCCCTAACCCCATTAGTGTGGATACTACCGGCAATTGCAGTTTCTCAGCCAGTTCAATAATTTCTGCGGAGCAATTTGCATTGATGGCACCCCCACCAATATAAAAAACCGGTTTTTTTGCTGCGACTAGCTTAGATAGCGCTTTTTTTATTTGGCCTTTATGCCCTTGCAACGTTGGGTTATAAGAACGCAAAGAGACACTGTCTGGATAACGGTAAGCAAATTTTAAAGCCGGATTAACGGTATCTTTTGGAAAATCAATGACCACCGGACCCGGACGACCGCTAGCTGCAATATAAAAAGCTTTTTTGATTGTTTCAGGGATCTCTTGTGCATCTTTAATTAAAAAGCTGTGTTTAACTATTGGACGAGAAATCCCAACCATATCGCATTCTTGGAAAGCATCATTGCCAATTAGCGAACTAGCAACCTGCCCTGATAACACGACCATCGGAACAGAGTCCATATATGCTGTCGCTATCCCTGTGATTGCATTCGTTGCACCAGGACCCGATGTCACAAGCACCACGCCGACATCCCCTGTTGAACGAGCGTAACCATCTGCCATATGCACCGCAGCCTGTTCATGACGCACTAAAATATGTTCTACCCCACCAACAGTGTGAAGTGCGTCATAAATATCTAATACTGCACCGCCTGGATAACCAAACACGTGCTTTACTCCTTGGTCAATCAATGATTTGACGACCATTTCAGCTCCCGACAACATCTCCATGAGTTTGCCCCCAGACATTATTTGCAAGTTAAGAGGTATCAATTACCCCTTTATTTTTATCATTAAAATAGGTGAATTAGTGCTATTAACATATCGCTCCGGCTGAAACGAAGCAAACATCATTTTCAGCACCAAGTACATTAAACTTTCAGATAATCTTGAACATCAGTCGTTGGTAGGTAGATTGACTATATATGAAAAAAATAGGAGGTTGAATGACTAGTTTAGCTAAAAAAACAGTGGAATTTCCCTTCGCATTGTCAGTTGCAAAAATCACAAGGTTCATAAACAAAAAAGCCACCCAAGTAAGTTAGCTTGAATGGCTTTAGTTTCTATATCTATTATTCTTTATACATAGTTTCAATTTCTAATTGGTAGCGCTCAGAAATAATTTTACGGCGCAACTTCAATGTGGGGGTTAATTCCCCTTGTTCCATCGTAAAAGTAGTCGGTAATAAGGTAAAACGTTTAACTTGATGAAAATGTTCTACATTCTTTTGTAAGTCTTTTAAGCGGGACTCAAACAACGCCACAATTTTTGAGTCTTTTAAGAGCTCTAAACGGTCACGATATTTCAAATTAATTGAATTAGCGTACTCTTCCAAACTGTCATAGCAAGGTACGATCAGCGCAGAAACAAATTTACGTGCATCAGCAATAACGGCTATATGTTCAATAAATTTGTCTTGCCCTAAAACGCCTTCAATCATTTGTGGAGCAATATACTTACCGTTAGACGTTTTCATTAAATCTTTCAGTCTATCTGTAATATAGAGGTTACCGTGGGCATCGATTTTCCCTGCATCCCCAGTTTTTAACCAACCATCAGATGTAAAAGTGTCTAAGGTCTCTATTGGCCGATTATAGTAGCCTTTCATGACGACAGGGCCTTTGACTTGAATTTCGTCATCTTTACCAATACGTACAGAGACTGCTGATAATGGTGTGCCAATAGACCCTAACGGGTATTTACCTTCTTCCCAGCAAGATACCGTGGCACAGGTTTCTGACATGCCGTATCCATATTTGATATCGACACCTGCTGAAAGAAAAAAGGCAATCACGTCATCATCTAGACGAGCACCTGCTGCTGGCATAAAGCGAATTCGCCCACCTAAACCAGCACGAATTTTACTCAATACTAGTTTATCTGCGAGAGGGAAAAGACCCCGGTTAAACAATGAAGGCTGGCGACCTTTTGCTATGGCATTGACGCGGCTTTTACCTAGCGAAATTGCCCAGTTAAATAACCCCCTGCGTAACCACGGTTGTTTAGCCGCTTTACTTTGTACCGCGCTATACACTTTTTCATAGAAACGCGGTACCGCACACATGACGGTTGGTTTAACATCGGCGAGAGCTTCACGTACATTGTTGGTATCGGTTAGATAAACATTTAAAGCCCCCACGTGCATCACATAAAAGCTCCAAGCACGCTCAAACACATGGGAAAGCGGCAAGAAGCTCAAAGAAATATCATCCGCTGTTAATTTTAGCCGTTGGTCATGAAGGTACAATTGCGCCGCCATGTTGTAGTAGTCCAACATGACCCCCTTCGGCTCACCAGTGGTCCCTGATGTATAGATTATCGTAAATAAATCACTAAGATTATGCGCCGCAATACGGGCATCTAACTCAGTTTGAAATTCAGGCTTAGCTTGAGACATAAATGCCGACAAATGCATCGTTTCTACGGAGCTACCGATCAGCTCCACGCTCTCATTCATCACGACAATCATTTTTAACTGTGGACAAAGTGCTGGTAGCTGGCAAGCGACCTGATATTGAACGTCTTCCCCAACAAAAAGAATGTTGATATTTGCATCATTAACAATATAGGCTGCTTGCTCAACGCTACTGGTTGCATAAAGTGGAACGGTGACCGCCCTAATTTGCAAAGCCGCAAAGTCAACAAGCGACCAGTCCATACTGTTATGAGCAAAGAGACCAATATTACCTTGCGTTGCAACTTGTAACGCCAAAAGGCGGCGAGAAATCGCAGAAGTGCGTTCACCAACCTCACTCCATGTTAACGAGCTTTGTTGCCCGCAATCCCATTGACTGAAAGCTATCCGGTTCGCTGACTCTTGTGCATTAATTCTGCTACGTAAGCGATTAACCAAGTGGTATGGATATAGATTTTCAGTAATCAAAGTTAATTTCCTATCGGCCATTATCAATATAAGTTGCTCGGTTTGCTCACAAGCACTTAGCTATCTTACAATTTCAGCTTACAACTGTTAGCTGAATATTCGAAGTGTATCGACTAAAGGGAAGCGTGGAAAGCATTTATATGTAAATTTTTTGCAAATGTTATATGCACTACAAAACTCATCATAGTTCTCACTATAATGAGTTAGTTATGCTGTTGTAGTGCCTATTCTGTTTTATAGGTAGTTTTTAGAAGGGAGATTAATCGTGCTTGTTAATACCCTTTAGCTGCATTGGCCTCACCCTGACAACTGACTGAAAACCATTACGTCTGTTCCTCTAGCTTTAGTTAACGCCCAAAATAATTATGCCGCTGCCGCCTGCTCAGTTAGCCCTGCAATCATTTGGTTGAATTGAGACTTCATCCATTGGTGGCCTTTATCCCTTGCCGTTGACTCGTGCCACGTTAAATAACAAGGGCGTGTGTTATTTTCCCACGGTAATGTTAGTGAACGTAATTTGAATTGACCTGAGTAATGTTCAACCAACCATTTTGGTGCAAATGCCACTAAATCAGTTTGAGCAACAATATTAAGCACGCTGTTTAAATCAGTTCCTTGATAACTCACGTTGTCAGATAATTCAGTATTATAATAATAAGGCTTACTGAATGAGCCAATATTATCCATAGCAACAATAGCATGACGCTCATTGTTTATTTCAATAGCAGAAATAGTATTTCCAATACGAGGGTGATGGTTTGATGCAACTAATACTAATTCATCATCAAATAAAATTTGTTGTTGATATTCGGGTTTTTCGAATTGACTATAGCCAAGGAAAAAATCTATTTCTTGATATTTTAATTGATGAGCAATGTTGTTATCCATAAATGAATGAATAAAAATATTAATATTAGGTGATACTATTTTAAATTTCGCGACAATAATTGCAGCTAAGCGAATATCTAATGGAGAACAAATAGACAAATTAAACATTCGTTCGCTATCTTGTGGGTCAAACCCTGCGCCAGGTAATTCATTATGTACTAACTGCAACGCTTGCCTAACGGGGCCAAACAACTGTTTAGCACGAGATGTTGGTTGAATACCCCGACCATACCGAACAAACAGCTCATCATTAAACATGGATTTTAAACGAGAAACCGCATTACTTACAGCGGGTTGAGACATCCCTAAAACTTGAGCCGCTTTTGTCACGTTTTGCATCTGCATGACAACATCAAAAACCGTTAATAAGTTTAAATCAACATTACGCAAATGAATATCACCATTGTCTTTTTTGGCTGTTAAAATCGTATCAAAATCAGTCATTTTTTACTCCACTAAATATATTTATCATTTTTCATTAATGAAAAGGCTCATTCATCGAGAAAAAACCGACGAATATATAAATTCATTAAATATTATGTTTAAAACAACTTATAGATAATAAGTCATTTCGCTTTCCCTGCATTTATTAAAACGACGTTTATATTATTTTACCCATTAATTAGATTCACAGTATAAATATCATTATTAAAACGTAAATATTCACTAAAGTAATGAATGATGGTTACTTATTAAGCGAACAATCACTCTCAGTAAAAATAATAAAACAATTTGTGAAAGAAATCATAATAAATCGTGTGTGAATTCAAGAAATATTCGCATTATCAGATTATTTTTTAATTATATATTTATTAGATAATTAATTTAATTGAAAACCATCAGTGAACATGATTCATTTCCCTCTTTTAATCCATCACCCACATACAAAAACAAAGAAATAGTTAAAAAACAATAGATTACATGAATCAATCCGCACAACCATTTCACCAAAAGAATTTTACCCTTATTTCAGCCAGTAAATATAGGTAAAAACGTCATATAAATTATAAAATTTAGTCACAACCCCTAGTTTTTAGAGGTAATTCATGATTGGTAAAAATATGTGAAAAATCTAAGATTGACATTAACCATGAGATCACGTATCAATAAATACAGTTAATTAAGCAACACAAGAGAGACAGTTTAAAATGATGTTTTCTATCCGCCTACTAAGCCTACTACTACTCGCATTAAACTTGCGCGGTATGCTTATGGACGGAAAATAGCAAGACACTGTCCACAAACATTAAGAACCCGCGCAACCCGCGGGTTTTTTTATGCCTGCGGCTTTAAAAGAACATAACGATTGGTTTAATAAAATAAAATTCGAGATGAGGAACACAATATGAGCAACCAAGTTATTATTTTCGACACCACCTTACGGGACGGTGAGCAGGCATTGCAGGCAAGTTTGTCAGTCAAAGAAAAATTACAAATTGCCTTCGCCTTAGAGCGTTTAGGTGTTGATGTTATTGAAGCGGGTTTCCCTGTCTCCTCTCCAGGTGATTTCGAGTCAGTCCAAACCATCGCTCGTGAAATTAAAAATAGCCGAATCTGTGCATTAGCACGTTGTATTGAAAATGACATTGATGTTGCAGCCGAGTCATTAAAGGTTGCCGAAGCCTTTCGTATCCATATTTTCTTAGCCACCTCCAATTTGCATATGGAGAAAAAATTAAATAAATCCTTTGATGGCGTAATGGATATGGCAATCAATTCCATCAAGCGCGCTAGACGCTATACCGATGACGTTGAATTCTCCTGTGAAGATGCGGGCCGTACTGACCCTGACAATTTATGTCGCATTGTAGAAACGGCTATTAATGCAGGTGCAACGACAATCAATATCCCAGATACTGTCGGTTACACAACGCCTTACCAGTTTGGCGGCATTATCACTGATTTGTATAACCGTGTGCCCAATATCGACAAAGCCGTAATTTCTGTTCATTGCCATGATGATTTAGGGATGTCCGTTGCTAACTCAATCAGTGCTGTGCAAGCCGGTGCCCGCCAAGTTGAAGGGACTATCAATGGCTTAGGCGAGCGTGCTGGCAACACAGCATTAGAAGAAGTGATTATGGCAATTAAATTGCGCGAACAAATGTTAAATGTGCATACCAATATTAATCACAAAGAAATTTACCGTACCAGCCAATTAGTTAGCCAATTATGTAATACGCCAATCCCAGCCAATAAAGCGGTTGTAGGTAGCAACGCATTTGCTCACTCATCAGGAATTCACCAAGACGGTGTCTTGAAAAACCGTGAAACCTACGAAATTATGACGCCAGAGTCTATCGGCTTAAAAGAACAACAATTGAATTTAACCTCGCGTTCAGGCCGTGCTGCCGTTAAACACCGTATGGAAGAAATGGGGTATCACGAAGGTAAAGACTTCAAATTGGATGAATTATATACTGCATTTTTGAATTTAGCCGATAAGAAAGGTCAAGTCTTTGACTATGACTTAGAAGCCTTAGCTTTCTTTACGAAACAACAAGATGAAACTGACCACTTCGTGATGGACTATTTCAGTACACAATCAGGCTCTAGCATTGTCGCAACAGCAACAGTCAAAATGCAGTGTGGCGATGAAGTGAAGTCTGAAGCGGCAACCGGCAATGGCCCCGTTGATGCCATCTACCAAGCCATCAGCAACATCACGAAATTCCCTATGAAATTAGTATCTTACCAGTTATCAGCTAAAGGCCACGGTGAAAATGCATTAGGCCAAGTGGATATCGTGGTTGAATGCCATAACCGTAAGTTCCACGGCATGGGGTTAGCGACAGATATCGTCGAATCTTCAGCGAAAGCCATGGTGCATGTGTTGAATAGCATTTGGCGTTCAGAACAAGTCGAAATAGAAAAACAAAAAATAAACCAAGAATCACAATCAAACACAAAGGAAGCTGTTTAACAATGTCTAGTTATAAAATTGCCGTATTACCGGGTGATGGCATCGGTCCTGAAGTTATGGCGCAAGCACACAAAGTTTTAGATGCCATTAGCAAACGCTTTGCTATCACTATTAATACTAAAGAGTATGACGTTGGTGGTGCGGCTATCGATAAACACGGAGAACCTTTACCACAAGCAACAGTACAAGGCTGCGAAGAAGCAGATGCGGTGTTATTTGGCTCTGTCGGTGGACCAAAATGGGAGCATTTACCACCCGATAGCCAACCTGAACGCGGTGCGTTATTACCTTTACGTAAACATTTTAAATTATTCAGCAACTTACGCCCTGCCCGTTTATATCAGGCACTGGAAGCATTCTGCCCTTTACGTGCTGATATCGCAGCCCAAGGTTTCGATATCCTTTGTGTCCGTGAATTAACAGGTGGTATTTACTTCGGTCAACCAAAGGGCCGTAAAGGTGAAGGCAGCGAAGAATATGCATTTGATACCGAGGTGTATCACCGCTATGAGATTGAGCGTATCGCACGTATTGCATTTGAATCAGCTCGTAAGCGAAATAAAAAAGTGACCTCTATTGATAAAGCTAACGTGTTACAAAGTTCAGTGTTATGGCGTGAAGTCGTTAATCAAATTGCAAAAGAATACCCAGATATTGAAATCAGCCATATGTATATCGATAACGCGGCAATGCAAATGATTAAAGCACCTTCACAATTTGATGTGGTGTTATGTTCTAACTTATTTGGCGACATTATTTCTGATGAATGCGCCATGATCACTGGTTCTATGGGTATGTTACCTTCTGCAAGTTTGAATGAATCTGGGTTTGGTTTGTATGAACCTGCTGGCGGCTCTGCCCCCGATATTGCAGGGAAAAATATCGCAAACCCAATTGCTCAGATCCTATCAGCCTCTATGCTGTTAAGATTTAGCTTAGACCAAGCTGACGCTGCAGATGCTATTGAGCGTGCAGTCAATAAAGCCTTAGAAGAAGGCTATAGAACATCAGATTTAGCTGGTACAGGTAAATCAATCAGTACCAGTGAAATGGGCGATACCATTGCTCGTTATATTGCAGAAGGGGTGTAACATGGCTAAGACTTTATATCAAAAATTATATGACGCGCACGTTATTCGGGAAGTCGAAAATGAAACCCCGTTAATTTATATCGACCGCCATCTGGTACATGAAGTGACTTCTCCTCAAGCTTTTGATGGGTTAAGAACTAAAAACCGCCCGTTACATCAGCCGAGTAAGACCTTTGCTACTATGGATCATAACGTTTCGACACAAACAAAAGATATCAATGCTTGTGGCGATATGGCTCGCATCCAAATGCAAGAATTAATGAAAAACTGCCAAGAGTTTGGTGTGACTTTATATGATTTAAATCACCCATATCAAGGTATTGTCCATGTGATGGGCCCTGAGCAAGGGATCACCCTGCCTGGAATGACAATTGTCTGCGGTGACTCCCATACGGCAACACATGGAGCATTTGGTGCGTTAGCTTTTGGGATTGGAACTTCTGAAGTTGAACACGTTATGGCAACGCAAACGCTGAAACAAGCGCGTGCCAAAACCATGAAAATCGAAGTTGTCGGTAAAGCCCCAGCAGGGATTACAGCAAAAGACATCGTATTAGCTATCATTGGGACGACGGGTAGCGCAGGTGGTACAGGCTATATTGTTGAATTTTGTGGTGAAGCCATCGAAAATTTAAGCATGGAAGGCCGTATGACGGTGTGCAACATGGCTATCGAATTAGGTGCTAAAGCTGGGATCATCGCACCAGATGAAACCACCTTCAATTATATAAAAGGGCGCCAGTTTGCACCTAAAGGCCAACAATGGGATGACGCAGTCGAATATTGGAAAACGTTGAAAACAGATGATGATGCTAAATTTGATAAGGTCGTCACTATTCAAGCGAGTAGCATCGCACCACAAGTTACTTGGGGAACCAACCCAGGGCAAGTTATTGCTATCAATCAGCCTATCCCTGCACCTGAGTCATTTGCAGACCCAGTTGAACGCGCATCTGCAGAAAAAGCGTTGGCTTATATGGGGTTACAATCAGGCATTAAATTATCAGATGTAAAAATTGATAAAGTGTTTATTGGCTCATGTACCAACTCACGGATTGAAGATTTACGGGCAGCGGCTGCAATTGCTAAAGGTAAAAAAGTCGCAGACGGTGTTCAAGCGATTGTGGTTCCGGGTTCTGGTCCTGTTAAGGCACAAGCTGAACAAGAAGGTTTAGATAAAATTTTTATTGATGCCGGTTTTGAATGGCGCTTACCGGGCTGTTCAATGTGTTTAGCCATGAATAATGACCGTTTAAATCCAGGTGAACGCTGTGCATCAACCAGTAACCGTAACTTTGAAGGTCGCCAAGGTCGTGCTGGTCGTACACATTTAGTTAGCCCAGCGATGGCTGCTACCGCAGCGATTAATGGCCATTTTGCTGACGTTCGCGACATTCAAATTTAAGGGGAAAAGCAATGGAAAAATTAATTACCCACGTAGGCATTGTTGCTCCTTTAGATGCCGCAAACGTTGATACTGATGCCATTATTCCTAAGCAATTTTTGCAGAAAGTTACTCGTACTGGTTTTGGTCAACATCTGTTTAATGACTGGCGTTTTTTAGATGAAAATGGCCAGCAACCCAACCCTGATTTTGTCTTGAACAAACCCGTGTTTAAAGGCGCAAGTATTTTACTGGCGCGTGAAAATTTCGGTTGCGGCTCTTCTCGTGAACATGCTCCATGGGCACTGACTGACTTTGGCATTCAAGTCGTTATCGCCCCAAGTTTCGCCGATATTTTTTATGGCAACTCGTTCAATAACCAATTGTTGCCAATCAAATTAAGCGAACAAGAAGTGGATGAAATGTTTAACTATGTGAACAGCCATGAAGGTTGCCAGTTCACTGTTGATTTAGAAGCACAAACAGTCACAGCAGGCGATAAAACGTATCATTTTGAGATTGATAGTTTCCGCCGTCATTGCATGATGAATGGGTTGGACAGTATTGGGCTGACGCTGCAACACGTCGACCAAATTAAAGATTACGAGCAGAGTATCCCCTCTTTTATGCAATAAACCCGTTTCTACGCCTACTTCAGTAGGCGTAGTTTCACGATATAAAGTGGAACATCCCCTCGCTAACGCCGTAAAGCCTCATCATTCAAGACGAGGAACATCTTCAGAAGGCTTAAACCAAGCAGATTTAAAATCAAACCAGCCAAAGGTATTCATGCGAACGCCACGCATTGTGCGTTGACCTTGTAATTCAAGCCAATGATGAAAAATAGGATGGAAAATTTGTGAGTCAATTAAACTTTCACACCAAGATTCAACGTCTAATTGGTGAGTTCTCCATAAACAAAGTTCATTTTCCAGTGTATTTCCAAGACATTGGCGTAATAGCGGCATTTCATATAGGGTAGCAAAAATTGAAAACTCCAGTGGCTTAAAAAAGTTTGCCGTGGCTAACCAAATATCGCTTGGCGCCTCCCCATTAAACCAATCATCATAATCAATAATATTGATGTTAAGCTCAACACCTTGTGTTTGTAGCACCCTTTTCATAATTTGGCTTATCGCATAAAACTCATGGTGATGATGATAAAAGGTGACTGTCAGTTCAGTTAGGTCAGCAGGTTTAGGAAATAAAGTCAGCATTTTGCTATGGTGCCAATGTAATAACAAACCATAAGCAGGCGCCCAGTGACGCTGGTAAAACGGCTCGCAATGAGCAAGTAAGTTTACTGGCGTTAAAAAGCTGCATAGCCACTTGCGGACATCTTCACGTTGAGCAATTTCTGAACGCTGATCCATCAGCAAGAAATAGCACCCCTCCTCCATGCGACTTTCCAATGAATCATTGTGATGTGTATCGCCATCCATTTTTAATGTGGTACACACCATTTGCTCTGATAGCTCAGGAACCACCCATATAGTCACTTCATCAAGTAGCGCTCGATAACCAAAATAGCGGTCAAAAGCCGAAATAGTCAGTTTTTGTGGCAAGTTTTTTTCAACTTGGTAAGGGCCTGTACCGATAGGGCAACGACTAAAATTTTCTATACTTTCCCATTCTTTAGGTAGAATAGCGGCATGATGGCTACCTAATAACCAAGGCAACTGCTTATCGGGCTTGCTGAGGGTGATATCAATGACATAAGGCTGAGGAGACGACACAGATTGAATATGAGAAAAAAGCGGCCAGCAGCTTTTTAAGCGTAATAGTGACGAAATGATATCATCTACCACCATTACTCTTCCATGGTGAAAGTAAATTGCGGGGCGTAGATAAAAGCGCCATCGAGTATCACTAATGCTCTGCCAGTGATGTGCTAAACCATCTTCGACTTCCCCTTTTTCCTCATTTATATGGGTTAACCCATTAAAAATCTGGCTCATTAAGTGAATTTCTGAGCGACGCATTGGCGCACCAGGTAAAAGCGCCGGAAAATCACGATAATAGATAATGCGTAGTAAGTTTTTACCTTGCCGATAACTGCGCTCTAATTCAGATAGTACCATTTGACGAATAGTTTCTTTATCACCGACAAGAGCCACCAGCTTTTCTATACTTTCCTCTTTTAGTAATTGCTCAGCCTGCGCCTGCTGTAACTCTAAGCCATTTACATGGAAGATTAACGTAGAGCGTTTACCTCGGCCTGATTCTGCTCGCCAACTAAGCCAACCATTAGATTGCATATTATTAAGTAGTGTACGAACGTGACGTCTAGAGCAAAACAAGGTATCTGCAATATTTTGCAGAGTAGTTTCACTATCTTGCCCCTGAAAGTGTTGCCAAAGGCGGATGAATTGGTTTTGTAAGCGTGAATTAGACATAAAAGAGGAACTCCGGCAAAAAATGCATCAATTTTAATTTTCTAAAACCAAGCGATAATAGTTAGCAGTAAGTAGCTCGTTTGGTTTGCATATTGCTGACCAACTCCCCCATTTAGAGTAATGGTGTTTTATCACCAAGCCGGTTCGCCGGCTTTTTTTTGCCCTGTTTTTTCAGGCTTCACTCTCTCTTCCAATCAGATACTTGTGTTCGCCCCCAAGCTACCTTCCCTCGTCGTCTCGCTATGGCGCAAACTATTTAGAGGTTAGCTATTTGCGTATTATTTATTATCGATATAATCACAATTCTACACTTCACTTAAATAATTATACCGTAAGAAACTCACTGGCAAGTAGTCTTTGAAAAGTAAATCATTCATAGTTATAAACAGCCAAAGCCAATAATATGGATGTTATTCACTTTTTCTGTGGATATCTATGTTAACAACCCTATGGTAATCAGGGTATATCCCCAGCGCCTTTTTTTATCAAAAAAAAACAGAAACTAATAAACATTGGTAAATCAATCAAATAAAATCAAAAACACCACTTTATCCACTGGTTAATTTTTTAACTAAATCGCTTAGGAGTCTAACTGAACAAAGATCAAACAACGAGGTATTTATCCACAACATATGCGCTTAACTCACTCGTTTTTTGTGATAAACTTCAAAAAAAACGTTTCGTCAAGCCTGTAAATGCACACAGTGCTCCCTATTTTTAACAGTTATCCAGAAATCCTGTGGATAACCTAGTGCATGATCCTGTGATTATCTTGGGAGGAACTTTAATAACCTCTAAAATCGTTTTTAATATACGTAAATAATTAATGATATTATCATATATTTCATATGGTTAAAATTTATAGCTATAAAGTGTTATACTCACCTCATTCAGTAATTTATTTTTGTTCGTTTTTTACACACTAATACCCAAATCATGATGCCATTTATACCACCGCAACCACCTGAAAACGAAGCAACCCTTATGAATAGGGCTCAAGCACTCGCGGGCTATACACTGGGTCAGCTCGCTCAAATAGCCAATATCCCAATCCCCCCTAATCTTAAACGAGACAAAGGTTGGGTTGGGATGTTATTGGAGTATTTTTTAGGTGCCAGCGCAGGTAGCAAAGCAGAACAAGATTTCGCTCATATTGGTATTGAATTAAAAACCATCCCAATTGACCGCCACGGCGTTCCATTAGAAACCACCTTCGTTTCTGTAGCACCATTAACGGGCAACAGTGGTTTAACATGGGAAAATAGCCATGTACGCCGTAAGCTATCGCGAATTTTATGGTTCCCAATCGAGGGAGAAAGACAAATCCCTCTTGCCCAACGGCGCGTCGCTAACCCCTTAATTTGGAGCCCTTCTCCTTTTGAAGAACAATTGCTACGGCAAGATTGGGAGGAGTTAATGGACCTCATCGTGTTAGGTAAAGTAGAAACCATTACGGCACGGCATGGCCAAGTACTACAAATTCGCCCCAAAGCAGCAAATAATAAAGCACTAACTGAAGCGATTGGTGAATTTGGTCAACCAATCATGACATTACCACGTGGTTTTTACCTTAAGAAAGATTTCACTGCGCCTTTATTAGCGCGGCATTTTAATCTTGCTTAACAACCCCCATCGCCTGTACCAAAGCAGACGATAAACAATTATCACTGTTTATTTATTTGATTTAGAAGGTACAAAGATGTTTGAGTGGATATTGGACCCTAATGCGTGGATGGCACTGGCTACACTAACAATATTAGAAATTGTATTAGGCATAGATAATATTATTTTCCTCAGTATTGTCGTCAGCAAGCTCCCTGCCCACCAACAAAATAGTGCAAGGCGCACTGGGCTGATAGCAGCAATGGTAATGCGTCTTGCGTTACTTGCCTCAATAGCTTGGTTATCACGACTCACCACACCACTTTTTAGCATTGCTGAGCATATGGTATCTGCCCGCGATTTAATCTTGTGTGCAGGAGGCATTTTTCTCATTTGGAAAGCTAGCCAAGAGATTTTCGACACTATTGAAGGGGAAGATGAGAATAGTTTTGCCAGTAAGCGCATTAGCTCATTTTGGGGGGCTATCGTACAAATTGCTTTGTTAGATATTATTTTTAGTCTAGATTCTGTGATCACGGCCGTTGGGCTGTCAGATCACTTATTCATCATGATGGCGGCGGTAATTATTGCAGTATTAATTATGATGGTTGCCGCCAAACCTATTGGGGAGTTTGTTGACCGGTATCCGTCAGTGAAAATTTTAGCCTTATCCTTTTTAATATTAGTCGGTTTTACGCTGATACTCGAAAGCGTCCAAGTCCATGTATCAAAAGGCTATATTTACTTTGCTATGTTCTTTTCAATGGCAGTACAGGTACTTAATATTTTACGCAGTAAAAAATGGAAAACAAAACATCCCCCCCATTAACTTGATGTTCCAAGCGCTTGCTTTGCTGCCAAGATAGCCCCCTCAACGGCTTTCTTGGCCTGAGGGCTATTTTTCCAACAACTTGAGCCTGTTAATGCGGCTCCTGAAATTAAAATTTCATCATAAGAAGCTTCACTTAATTGAGCTAATGAGCTAAACCCCATTTGCTCTAAGCGGCTTATCACCATGGGACCAACCCCTTTAACAGCCAATAAAATTTGCTTTTCTGACTCGGAAAATGCCATATCACCCTCTTTATACTAATTACCCAATAATTATTTAAGCTAATATTTTGCAATTTACCTCTTTAATACTTTAAAATCGCAATTATAACAATGCCAGTTTGAATAATTATTAACTGACCTATCTTATCACCCAGCCCAAACTTGCTTTATCTTAGGAATTCATATGTATAACGTTCCAGTGACCAATCTACATCAACATACGATGACGTTAGCCGATGGTCGTCAATTGTGTTGGTTTGAATCAGGCCCCAAAACAGGTTTCCCCGTGATTTTTTGTACTGGAGCAGGTATGAGTGGCACATTGGGCTTTGGGTTAGATTTACTGCAACAATTAAATATTCGCTTAATTGTTCCTGAACGCGCAGGGCTTGGGGGCTCCACCTTCCAAACAAAAAAATCATTAAAAAGTTTTGCTATGGATATCCAAGCGCTTTTAAATGAGCAATCTATTGATACCTTTTCTGTAATTGGCTTTTCCCAAGGTGCGGTCTTTGCGATGGCCATTGCCTATTATTGCCAGCCAAATTCACTGTCTATTGTTTCTGGGCAAGACCAATTTGAATACCCAGATACTCGCGCAAAATTAACGGCCGATGTTGTGAATATGCAGGAACAAGCGCTTAATACGCCTGATAATTTATCCGATTGGCTACTTAAGAATGTAACAGGAGAGTGGCTATTAGCTTTTATCCTCAATTGCAGTGCAGAAATAGACCAACAACTGTACAATGAAGAACAATTTCTTGCAGCCTATACAAGTTGTATTCAGCGCGCTTTTGCTCAAGGTAACCAAGGATATGTACAAGACTTATTAATCACCTTGCAAGAATGGGGCTTTACCCCTGAAAATATTCAATGTCCTACCTCCTTATGGTACGGCGAGTTGGATATGAGCACAGTACATTCCCCTGATTTTGGTGAAGTGTTGTCCAGCCGTTTTTTAAACTGCAACCGCTACTTATATCCTCAAGAAGGCGGTTCATTGCTTTGGACACAAGCAGACGCTATTTTAACTAATATTAAGAAGCAAGCCGCTTAATGAAAAAAGCCGCGCTGAATAAATCAACGCGGCTATCAGTTCAATTTTGATATCACATATGTGAATTAGCGATAAACAATCCCGCCATCAGTCAAAATTGATTGACCTGTAATATAATCAGAGTCATCGCTGGCTAAGAATGCCACTAAACCTGCTACATCATCAGGGGTTTGAGCACGACCCAGTGCGATACCTTCAACATATTTTTTGTAGGTTTCGCCTTTTGGTGCCCCAGTGATTTCTGCAAAGCGTTCGTCAATCTCAACCCACATATCTGTACCCACAATACCTGGGCAATATGCATTCACCGTAATACCTGAACTTGCATATTCTTTTGCCGCCGTTTGAGTTAACGCACGAACCGCAAATTTAGTTGCTGAGTACACTCCTAACATAGCGAAACCATCGTGGCCTGCAATCGAGGAAGCATTGATGATTTTACCTTTATGCTTACGCTCTTTGAATTTCTCGCTAGCCGCTTGGATGCCCCACATAGTGCCATCTACGTTAATTTTGAAGATTAAATCCATATCTTCTTGGCGAACATCAGCGATTGGCTTAACTTGAGCAATCCCTGCATTGTTGATCATTACATCGAAACCACCTAACTCTGCTTCTGCATGAGCTACCGCAGCAAATACTTGGTCACGTTGACTGATATCTGCGGCAAATGTTGTCACTTTACGACCTAAGGCTGCAATTTCTTTTGCAACATCTTCAAGTTTATCTTTTTTCAAATCCACCAGTGCGATATTGGCACCTTCTTTTGCTAAGCGTAATGCAATACCGCGACCAATTCCTTGTGCCGCACCAGTAACTAAAATGACTTTATTATTTAACGCCATACTGTTCTCCTACTGAATAATAGTCAAAATGACTAGTCCACCATTAACAATAAGTTAGCAATAATAACAATAAGTTACAAAGTAAAGATTTTCTTCTGCCATTCTCTATTTATTAGATATATTTAACTATTAACTTGATAAATGCTTTTGATTTTCCAAAGAAAAAGGGATAAATAATGAAATTCAAAGATGATTGTTAATAAAAATCATTATCAATATAATAAACAAAAAATGCGATTTCTTGTATTATGTTTAATTAATACACAATTAATTGAAATTTAAAATCGAATTGGGGCTCATACGTTTCAATTATTCTCTCAGTTCCATCCTGGCGTTTCCCTATATACCGATTAATGTTAACGATTTCAGTAACATTAATCTTCTTTGTCCCTGCAAGGCGAATAAATTTCACACAACAACACATTGTTTTAAACCAAAATAAAAAGCAATAAGCCGAGTTTTTCCTGATTTAAAACCCTTTATTTTGAGGACTCCATAGAAAAATGAGGGATAAACATGCTACTCAACGGTAAAACTGCAATTATCACTGGGGCATCTTCTGGTATTGGCCGCTCTATCGCAATAATGTTTGCTCAAAATGGAGCTTCAGTGTGCCTGACCGGTAGACGAAAAGCGGAGCTTAGCGAAGTGGCTAATGAGATCAATGCCACAGGAGGAACTGCAATTTATTATGCGGGAGATATCTGCTTAGAAGAGACACATTTCAACCTGATAAACCTAGTTTCAAAAGAATTTGGACGATTGGATATCGCTGTAAATAATGCTGGCATGGTAGGCCCAATGAAACCAGTAGCAGAGTTCAGCCTTGAAGAGTGGGTACAGGTTCAAACTATAAACTCTACAGCCGCATTTTTAGGCGCTAAAAATCAAATACCTTTAATGGTTAAATCAGGGGGAGGGTCAATTATATTCACCTCAAGTTTTGTTGGTAATAGTATCAGTCTTCCAGAGATGTGCAGTTATGGAACAGCCAAATCCTCTTTACTGGCGTTAGCTAAAGGTATCGCGGTGGACTATTCAGATAAGAATATTCGGGCAAACGTCATTCTACCCGGTGGGGTAAATACCGATATGGCAGGCAACCAACAACAACGTGAATGGGCAGCAAATTTACACGCGATGAAACGGTTAGCTGAACCTGAGGAAATCGCATCCTCCGCGTTATTTTTAGCATGTTCACTATCAAGTTTTATAACCGGAACATCATTATATGTGGATGGAGGCGTTTCCGTATGCAAATAAGACTTGTTAGGAGAAAAAAGTTAATCCGTTTTAGGAAAAAATGCAAAACCAAACCGCAGCGCCATTTTAAATAAAACCTCATGCAAGCATAGCGTTGGTTCGCAACCTAAAAAAAGCCACCGAGTTGGTGGCTTTGATTCTAAAATAGAAATAAATACATTATTCTTTAGATGCTTGGATATATAACATTTCCAATGCAATGGATGCCGCCGCTAATGCAGTAATCTCAGATTGGTCATAAGCGGGAGCCACTTCCACTAAATCCATACCCACAATATTTAATGGCTGTAAACCACGCAGCAATTTCAATGCACGGTCTGAGGTTAAGCCACCCACAACAGGTGTCCCTGTTCCCGGTGCAAACGCTGGGTCAAGACAGTCAATATCGAATGTCAAATATACTGGCATGTCACCAACAATATCTTTAATCTGCGCGATCATGTCATCTACTCCACGATCGTTGACTTGCGCTGCATCTAACACTGTAAAACCGTTGTCACTATCGTGCTCAGTACGAATACCGATTTGCACTGAACGGGTTGGGTCAATTAGCCCTTCTTTCGGCGCATGATAGAACATAGTGCCATGATCATACTGGCTGCCATTACCATAAGTGTCAGTATGAGCGTCGAAATGCACTAATGCCATTTTACCAAAGTGTTTTGCATGAGCACGTAACAGCGGCAGTGTCACAAAATGGTCACCACCAAATGTTAAGCAACGTTTACCCGATTCAAGTAGCTTTTCCGTATGAGCTTGCAGTTTATCGCACATGTCTTGAGCATCACCGAAAGCAAACACAACATCCCCACAGTCAACCACCTTTAAACGCTCGGTTAATTTAAATTTCCACGGCCAACGATGGCTTTCCCATGCAAGATTAGTAGAAACTTGGCGAATTGCCGCAGGGCCATGACGACTTCCAGCGCGCCCTGACGTCGCCATATCAAATGGTACACCTGTGATCACCCACTGGGCATCTGAACTATAAGGTTGAAAATTCAGCGGAAAACGTAAGAAACCAAATGCGTTAGAAACCAGTGAATTATCAACTTGATTGCCTAAAGTACTATTAATCATTTCTGTTCCTCAAAATGAACCTGCCTATTAGCAAGCCCTTTTAATATTCGATTCGAATGGTTTTTATCTAATTAACTTCGCACAGTATAAATAATAAACAAATCATGTTATTTGCACAAAGTTATTATCTGCAATACTCTCAACTCATGCGCTAAATAGTTCGAGCTGTCGCTAGGCGGCAAATGAGCCAAGCCCTAGGAGCATACACAAGTATGTGACTAGGGTTGGCAAATGCAGCCAACAACGCGACAGTGCGAAATATGACGCGCATACACAAGTATGTGACCCGAGTTGCCGAATGTAGCCAACACCGCCACTCTACAAAATATAACGTGCATAATGCTCTAAATAGTTCGTGTTGTGGCTAGGCGGCAAACAAGGATATCTCGGGGAGCATACACAAGTATGTGACCCGAGTAACCGAGTGCAGCCAACACCGCCACTCTACAAAATATAACGTGCATAATGCTCTAAATAGTTCGTGTTGTGGCTAGGCGGCAAATAAGGATATCTCGGGGAGCATACACAAGTATGTGACCCGAGTAACCGAGTGCAGCCAACACCGCCACAGCACGAAATATGACGAGCATTAGATAACTTATTCGTCTTCGAGATAAGTATACCCATACAACCCGTTCTCGAACTCTTCCACAAAATCTTTCTGTAGCTGCTCACTCAGCCCCGTCCCTTTAACTTGCTCAGTAAAGCTTTCTAATAACACTTCAGGAACCAGTTTAACGTATTGCAGCATATCAGCCACGGAGTCGCCTTCTTCACTTTGTAAGTAACGCACATTACCTTGGCTATCAACCCATACATCTATCGCAGCGGTATCACCGAATAAATTATGCATGTTGCCTAAAATTTCCTGATATGCCCCAATCATAAAGAAACCAATCATTGGTGGGTTTTCTGGGTCATAAGCAGGCATTGGCATGGTGGTTTCAACCCCATCGCCATCGACATAATGGTCAATAATACCGTCAGAATCACATGTTATGTCTAACAATACAGCACGGCGGTCTAATGGTTTATCTAGCCCCTCAATCGGCAATACAGGGAAAACTTGGTCAATACCCCATGAGTCTGGTAATGACTGGAATAAGGAGAAATTAACATAGAACTTATCTGCCATACGTTCTTGAAGTTCATCGATTATTGGACGATGAGCACGGTTACTCGGGTCCAAATCTTGTTGAATACGGCGGCAAATATTAAGATACAACTCTTCAGCCCATGCACGTTGAGTTAAATCTAAAACACCATGTGCGTATTGGGTATGCGCTTCTTGTAAGTCAAACTGACTATCATGTAACCATTCACGCAACGAGCGGCTATTCCCTTGATGTTGCATCGATTCCCATGTGTCCCACAATGAAATAAGTGAGCGCGGGGCATCTTCATTTGGTGGTGATGTCTTAGTAAATTCGTTGCGCTCTACACCAATCACATTGGAAACTAAAACGGTATGATGCGCCGTTAACGCACGGCCAGATTCAGTGATAACCGTTGGGTGTGGTAACCCAAACTCTTCACAAGCATCACCAATAGCCCAAATCACGTTGTTAGCGTATTCATTTAAACCATAGTTAACTGAGCAATCAGATTGGGAGCGAGTCCCCTCATAGTCAACACCTAGACCACCGCCCACATCAAAACATTGAATATTGACGCCTATACGATGTAGTTCCACATAAAAACGCGCGGATTCACGAACACCCGTGGCAATATCACGAATATTTGCCATCTGAGAACCCAGATGAAAATGAAGCAGTTGCAAGCTGTCTAAACGACCTGCATTACGCAGGATTTCGACTAACTGTAATACTTGAGTCGCAGCCAAACCAAATTTGGATTTTTCACCACCACTAGCTTGCCATTTACCAGACCCTTGCGAAGCAAGACGGGCACGTACCCCTAAGCGTGGAGTGACATCAAGGCTTTTAGCTTCTGCGAGTACCATCTCAATTTCGGACATTTTTTCGATCACCAGATAAACTTTGTGACCTAATTTTTCCCCAATCAGAGCTAAGCGAATGTATTCACGGTCTTTATAACCGTTACAAACAATCACTGTCTGTGTTTTGCCTGCATTGGCTAAAACAGCCATTAACTCTGCTTTAGAGCCCGCTTCTAGCCCTAATGGTTCCCCCGAATTGACTAAAGATTCAATCACACGGCGTTGTTGGTTGACTTTGATAGGATAAACAAGGAAATAATCCCCCTTGTAGCCATAAGATTCACGAGCACGTCTAAACGCCGCATTTATTGAGCGAAGGCGATGCTGTAGAATTTGTGGGAAGCAAAACAAAGCAGGTAAACGTAAATGCTGTTGTTCTTCTTTGACCTCGTTTACAAGGTCAGCTAAATCAACAAAGGTGTCAGGGTTTTCAGGATTAGGGCAAACACAGACATTTCCGCGCTCATTCACCTGATAGTAACCACCACCCCAATACGCAATATTGTAAGTCTGGCGCATTTTGCGAGCGATATTATCATTCATAACAAACTCCTAATATGGAGGGGTGAGTGACGCGTTCTCCTTCCGATGCATGTAATTACGACATGGCACGACAAGACAGTTATGTCGGGGAAACGGCAATACTCAGATTTTAATAAAAAGTGCTTAGAACATCTAAACAGTGACAATATACGACCTTAAGCTGACAAATTAATGACTCAGCCTCAAAGGTGTATTAGAGATGTGACGGTAACTTCGTGATGAAGTAAAGAATGACAGGAAAGTAAACGCCAATGTCACGCGGCGATCCGCAAATGACGGTTGGATACTGTTATTCAGTAGATTATGGTTCATTCCCCATTAACCCCCAATATAACTGTTTAACCCTTTAAAATTTCAATGTTGTAGCACTATTTTGGCAGGTTGACCTGTTGATTTAAGCTATATCACCTTGTTTTTTATTGAAATTCAAAAGTTTATAAACATTCCTGATAGATAGCAGGGATTTTATTTTACCTGCTGGTATATAACGGGAAATAACAACCATCCGTTACGGTCGCTGTTTATACATCTATTACGCTCAAAAAGCAAAACCAAAATAACTAAATTGAGATAAAACTTTATGGGTCGTTGTTTTGTGCTCTAGCCGTTTTTTGTATAAATAGAGGTAGAAATTTTTGCTGTATGAGACTAAAATAGACGTCTAGATGTTAAAACATCCAATTATAAATCTGCGAATTCTTAAGGTATTAATCTCATGGCTACACATCTCTTTACTTCTGAGTCTGTATCAGAAGGGCATCCAGATAAAATTGCTGATCAAATCTCTGATGCAGTACTTGATGCTATTCTAGAACAAGACCCGAAAGCTCGCGTTGCCTGCGAAACCTACGTCAAAACAGGTATGGTGATGGTTGGGGGAGAAATCACCACCAGTGCTTGGGTTGATATTGAAGAAATCACACGCAAAACGGTTCGCGAAATCGGTTATACCAGCTCCGAAATGGGCTTTGATGCCAATTCATGTGCGGTCTTAAGTGCCATTGGTAAACAATCACCTGATATCAATCAAGGTGTTGATCGTATCGACCCATCAGAACAAGGTGCAGGTGACCAAGGTCTTATGTTTGGTTATGCCACTAATGAAACTGATGTATTAATGCCAGCGCCAATTACTTATGCACATCGCTTAGTTCAACGCCAAGCAGATGTACGTAAAAATGGCACCTTACCTTGGTTACGTCCAGATGCAAAAAGTCAGGTTACCTTTCAATATGACAACAATAAAATTGTCGGTATTGATGCGGTGGTTTTATCCACTCAGCATTCTGAAGAAATTCAACAAAAAGACCTGCACGAAGCCGTAATGGAAGAAATCATTAAACCTGTTCTTCCTGCTGAATGGTTAAGTTCTGCAACTAAATATTTTATTAACCCAACAGGTCGCTTTGTCATTGGGGGCCCAATGGGTGACTGTGGTTTGACTGGCCGTAAAATCATCGTTGATACATACGGTGGTATGGCTCGTCATGGTGGTGGTGCTTTTTCTGGTAAAGACCCTTCTAAAGTCGACCGCTCCGCGGCTTATGCTGCACGCTATGTTGCGAAAAATATTGTGGCTGCAGGGCTTGCAGACCGCTGCGAGATCCAAGTTTCTTATGCTATTGGTGTCGCTGAGCCAACCTCTATTATGGTCGAAACATTTGGTACGGCTAAAGTAGATGAATCGTTATTAATTAAATTAGTACGTGAATTCTTTGACTTACGCCCTTACGGTTTAATTAATATGCTTGACCTTCTACACCCAATTTATCAGCAAACTGCATCATATGGCCATTTTGGTCGTTCGCAATTCCCTTGGGAAAAAACGGATAAAGCTGAATTATTGCGCAGTGCCGCTGGCTTATAATTTATTTAGTTAATACCGTAAAGTAAAAAACCCATCTGCTAATGATGGGTTTTTATTGTCGATAATATCGTCATATAAATGGCTTAATTTTTTTGTGTAAATTGGAAAATTGCCATTCCTGCTATCATAGCTAACGTAAATATAACCCCTTGAGTAACCCCCATTCCTGTTAATAGCAAGGCAGGTCCTGGGCAAATACCTGCAAGCCCCCATCCAACACCAAATAACACGCTGCCCGTAATCAGCTTTTTATCAATTATTTGGTTAGTTGGTATTTGTAATGGACAACTCAGGATACTTACTCGTTTTCTTTTGATAAAAACATAGGAAACCCCACTAATCACCATTGCCACTGCCATTGTGACAAGTAAGGACGGGTCCCAATTCCCCGTAATATCAAGAAAGGATAGAATTTTAGCCGGGTTTCCCATCCCCGCTATCACCAAACCTAAACCAAATAATATTCCTGATATCAGTGCAATTATAATTGGCATTCACTTATCCCCTTAGCCCGTACTGGTTAGCAAGCGCTACGGTTACAAAAGCCACAAGCATAAAAATAATTACGGCAACAATGGAGCGACGAGAAAACCTCGACATACCGCAAATGCCATGGCCACTGGTACATCCCCCCCCTAAACGCGTGCCAAAGCCAACAAATAGACCTGCTAGAATTAAAACTGGTACGCTAGCCGTAATATTTACTTCTGGCGTATAAGCAAACCAAGTGAATAACAACGGGGCAATCATCAATCCAATGATAAAAGCCGCCTTCCATGCCGTATCACCTTTTATCGGTCTTAGTAAACCACCTAAAATGCCGCTAATCCCTGCTATTCGTCCGTTAAAAACTAATAAAATTGCCGCTGCCAACCCAATCAGCACGCCCCCTATCGCAGCGGATATCGGGGTAAAATTAGCCCAATCAATCACCATGTTAGTTCTCCTTTGCCGGGCAATAAAGTTGATATAACGTATTAAGTAGCGTGAATAGTTTTTCATCTGCTATTGCATAGTAAATGCGTTTACCCTCACGACGAGTTGTCACTAAGCCTTCATTTCGTAACACAGTCAGTTGTTGTGATAAGGTGGGCTGTTGGATACCCAGTTGTTCCTCTAATTCACTGACGCAAGCTTCCCCCTGTGTTAATTGGCAAAGTAGGATTAAGCGATCAGGATTCCCCAGTGTTTTTAATAATGATGCAGTTTGTGTTGCTGCTTGCTTCATCGCAAAAAGCAATTCTTCTGGTGTATTATTCATATAGTCACGTTAGTTATCTTTATTATGTATTATTATAATATATATTTTTATATAATAATCGTCAAATTTTACTTGTTTGCCTTGCTCACCTTCACGTATCCTTAGCTTATGAAAACGATTAGAGTCCCTATTTTTTTACAGCAACGAGTCATGAGCACCCTACGGGAAAAGCTCGCGTTGGCGGAACAAAAACTTGAACAAGCTTTTCCAGAACCCAAACTCAATTACAAACAACGCGGCACAACAGCTGGTAGTGCTTACTTAAAAGAATGGGAAATTCGTATTAATCCAATATTACTAATTGAAAATACACATCTTTTCATCGATGAGGTTGTTCCTCATGAACTGGCTCACTTATTGGTTTTTAAGGTGTTCGGTCGACAGGGAATTGCGCCCCATGGCAAAGAATGGAAATGGATGATGCAACATGTGCTAGAAGTGGATGCAAACCGTACTCATCGTTTTTCAGTCGCAACAGTAAAAAGTAAAACCTTTAATTACACCTGTGCCTGTAAAACAACCCATGAATTAACAATACGTCGTCATAACAAAGTGATGAGAGGTGAAAACCAATATTTGTGTCGTCGATGTGGGGAAATTTTAAAACCGAAGGAAGTTAGTGCCGCTACGGCAGAAAATTAACCTTCCGCCGTAGCAAATTCAACATGTCTCTTAAGCAAACTCCGTCATCACTAATTTGGCAATTTCGAAGTAGATAATCAAACCTGTGCCGTCAATAAAAGTCGCAATAAACGGTGCCGATACGACTGCTGGGTCTACTTTTAGTTTCTTTAATACCATTGGTATAATTGAAGAAACAATCGCACTCCACATAGTGATAGCGACAATTGTTAAGCTTACAACAATCGTTACTTCGTGACCAACGCCTAAGATCCAAGCACGAATTAAAGCAGCCCCACCAATAGTGACAGCAACTAAAAATGAAGTAGAAACCTCTTTTTTCAGCACTGCACCAAGGTTACGTAAGCTAACTTCTCCCAACGCCATTGCACGAACTAGCGTTGACGTAATTTGAGTACCGCTGTTGCCACCAGTACCAATCAATAATGGGATAAAGAACGCAAGTGAAATTGCTGCTTCAAGTTGTTCTTCAAATGCTTTTAATACTGTCCCTGTATAGGCTTCAGCGACAAATAACATTAACAACCAAACTACACGTTTACGCCACAGTGTTACTGGACTAGTCGTTAAATAAGGCTCATCAAGCGGTGTCGTTGCGCCTTGTAACTGCGCATCAAGTGTATTCTCATCTTCAATCAGTTCTGCGATATCTTGCGGACGCAAAACACCCATTAATTTGCCAAATTGCACAACAGGGATCATATCTAGACCACTATGGTTAATCAGGTCATAGACATCATGACGAGATTGTTCTGGTGCAACCGAAAAATAATTGTGCCGCATAATATCAGACACTAATAAATCTTCTGGAGAAGCTAACAATGATTTAACTGAAAGAATTCCATTTAAATAATTGTCGCTATCAACAACAAATAAATAAGTCGGAATTTGTTCGCCATCAAGGTGTTCAATAAGGTTTTGTTTTACACAGGCGATTGAATCTGCGACAGAAACTGGTAGATATGATTGGCTCATATATGCACTAACAGTTGCGTCATCAATTTTAGGCTGCTGTGTATTGTGGTTTTTAAGGCGCGTGCCTTTCATCGCGGATTGAGCAATTGCAACTGCTCCCGCTTTGTTTTGAGAAGTGAATGTCATTTTTTTAGTCCCTATTACTGTTGGTTACTCAAACAGTACTCAAATAGGGGCGAAACCAGATGAGAGAATGCAAAAGCTATCTCTTCGTCTCGGTTTTAGCACTATACAACGTATCCTGTATTGAGCAGGAAGTTACATGGGGATATACCTTCGGTCGATATATCCTGTCCTAATCTTGGGCGTCTCTCGACGTCGTCAGATCAGTAACCTATGTTTGTATAGGAGCCTCGCCTAACGAGATACTGCACTTTGGATGCGGCGCGAATTATACCCATTGATAAATTAATTACTAGTCTCTATCTACGTTTTTTTACGCATAGTAAACTTATTGTTTAGGGTTTGTTTAAGTTTATATTTAATATAAATTCATCAAGTAACAATTTGTAAAAAACAATAAATTATAATGTTTTTGTTATAAAAACATTATAATAAAACAGTAACCACATCAATAATAACCAAGAAAACAAAAATAACATTAAAGATATAATTTAATAAAATTAATTAAATTCACCCTTACTCCTTGCCTTACAGCATAAATATCAAAACCCATGACTCCAAGCATTATTAAATAAACCACTCACTCTTTATTGGTGTATTATAAATTACTAATACTAATTATTCGAGTGGTTTTTAAAACCAATAACAATCAAATTTAAAAATTAATTAGTAAGAAAATACACTTATAACGTTATTTAATTCGAATATATTGGTAAAAAATGAATTATTAATTCTTAATAATAATTTTTAGATGTCAATTCAGAGTTAAATATCACTAGAATTATCTTAGAATATTTTTGAATTTATTTAACAGTGAAAGTTTTATTATGGATAAAGTAATTGTAGGTATGTTAACAAATTTAACATACAGAGTGAATGATGAAATAAAAATCGCAGCAATTTCAGCATTAGGCGATTTTAAAGCAACAATTGAATATCATGATGCCATCATACGCATCATAGACTTATGCCAAGACCCAAATAAAGAAGTCGCAGTTTCAGCAATTAATACATTGAGTAAATTGTCTGTTTATTTCATACATAGCCCAAAAATAGAACACTAAAAACCCTTATTATGCGTACGTTAAATTTATATTATTTCGTATTGTGTAGCACTGCCCCATTATTTTTATAATGAGACAGCCTAACGACGTTAAATAACCTTACTCGATTTCAGTGTCGCCTTGTAATTGGCAGCTGCAGGCTAAAACATAACCTTCGGCAATCTCTGCTTCAGTCAATGTCATCGTACTGGATGTGGTGTAATTTCCTGATAATACCTTTGTTTTACAACTACCACAGACACCTGCACGGCACGCCGCGATAACCGGCTGTTTATTTTGTTCTAATGCAGACAATAAAGAGGTACCAACTGGTACTTTAAAATTCACTAAACGCTGACGAATTTTTAATGTCAGAACATCTTCGCTATCAATAGCCTCTGGTTCGGTAGAAAAGCGCTCCATAAAGAATTGCTCAGCAGGGACGCCTAAATTTGCAGCAAATTGCTGCGCATTTTTCATATATGGAACTGGGCCACATGTCATTACGATACGTGAATGAATATCGGGTACTAGTACTTTTAGTTTTTCTTCGGTTAAACGACCCTGTGCAACCTCCCCATTATCTGGAGTTTCAGCCATTACACACAGCTGTAGCCTATCTGGATATAATTGGGTTAATTGTTGCCATTCTTGTGCAAAAATGACTTGTTGGTTATCGCGAACATTAAATAATACTTTGACGTTTGCCTCAGGACGATTTGCCATTAGCCAACGAGTCATAGACATAATCGGCGTCACGCCACAACCTGCCGCCAGCATTAAATATTGTTGGTTTTCTACATTAGCGCAAGTGAATTCCCCTTGAGCGGCTGAAAGCCAAAGGTAATCACCCTCTTTAACAGAACGTGTGAGCCAATTTGACCCCATACCATCTGCTAATCGCCTGACTGTAATCGAAATAAAACGACTTTGCCCTGGTGATGATGAAAGAGTATAAGCACGCATGACCTCATCACTATTTTTAATACTAACCAAAGCATATTGCCCTGGTGAATACATATAGAAATCGTGATTAATAAGATTGATAGTCCAAACATCCGCTGTTTCTTGAATAATAGAATGAATTTGCATCCTATTTGGACATAAACTGCTTGGCATTGTCATTGCTTCACTCCTTTATAGGGGGTCACAGCCCCCTTCTCTCATATCGGTATTTTAAACGGGTTCAGTCGTCTTACTAATTATGCAGGTAAAATTTCAGCGAGATCTTGCTCTACCGTGGTGATGCTACGCATACCAAACTTCTCATTTAACACATTTAATAAGTTTTCGGTTAAGAAACCTGGGGCTGTTGGACCGGTATAAATATTTTTCACACCTAGCGCCAATAGTGTTAATAGAATAACAATCGCTTTTTGTTCAAACCAAGATAGAATCAAGCTTAGTGGTAAGTCATTGATACCACATCCAAGTTTCTCTGACAGATTGACCGCCAGCATGATTGCGGAATAAGCATCATTGCACTGACCAACATCCAATAAACGTGGTAAACCTTCTAATGTACCGAAGTCCAATTTATTAAAACGATACTTACCACACGCTAATGTTAGGATCAGGCAGTCCTCAGGTACGCTACGTGCAAAATCAGTGTAGTAACTTCTTTCACCACGGCTACCATCACAACCCCCTACTAAGAAGACATGACGCAGTTTTTTCTGTGCGACTAAATCAATCACCGCATCAGCAGCGCCTAATAAAGTTTGGCGTCCAAAACCAACCGTGATTTTGTGTTCAATTTCGGTATATGGGAACCCTGCTAGTGATTGTGCTTGCGCTATCATGTCAGAAAAATCATCACCAACTAAGTGTTTAGCTCCCGGCCAGCCGACAATGCTGCGCGTCCAAATTCTGTCTTTATATTGCCCAACATCAGGGTCAATAATACAGTTTGATGTCATCAAAACAGGCCCAGGGAATTTAGCAAATTCAACTTGCTGGTTTTGCCACCCACTGCCATAGTTACCGACGAGATGAGCATATTTTTTCAGTTCTGGATAACCATGTGCGGGTAACATTTCACCATGGGTATAAATATTGATCCCTGTACCTTCTGTTTGCTCGAGTAACATTTTCAGATCTTTTAAATCATGGCCTGAAATCAAGATACATTTACCTGCAACAGGGCGAACATTAACCTCAGTTGGCACTGGATGACCAAACTCACCGGTTTCACCCGCATCTAATATTTCCATGATTTTAAAATTCATCAAACCAATTGCCATTGAGTTATCAAGCAATTCATTCATGTCTGATGGCAACGTACCTAGCCAAGCCATAATGTTATGGTATTGGCCATAAACCTCATTATCATATTGGCCTAGTACATGAGCATGTTCCATGTAGGCCGCAGCCCCTTTTAAGCCATAGAGGCATAACATGCGTAATCCATGGATATCTTCGCCTACTTCTGCCTTATCGATATCCAAAGAGAATTGTGCTGCTTGTGCCTGTAAGGTAGGAATATCGGTACCGGCTAACTGCAAGTGGATCAAGGGGTGATTAAATACCACAGCACTATTTACTGACTGGCAGTGTTTAATTAATTTATCACGTAAATAAATAGCTTCGCGTGCATAACCAATAATACGGTCTGAATCAAAATTGACGTTAGTTAATGTGGAGAAAAATGCGCGTGGAGCAAAACTATCAATATCATGATCGATAATACCGAGTTCACGAGCCGTAACTGCACTGGCCGATAAGCTTTGCAATACAGCAACTAATAAATCTTGTAGGTCAGAAGTTTCTGCTGTTTTACCGCACATACCCTGCGCGTATGCACAGCCATTACCAGCTGGAGTTCTAATTGTTTGTTCACATTGCACACAGTACATGTTATTCGCCTCTTAAAGTTGCATTTCAAATACAACATTAAGATTACGCTCTTTATTAGAATAAAAAAGTGGAATTGTTAGCTATCTAACCATTTATTGATCTACGTTAATGTTTTGTATTAATGAGAACTATTATCAATACTGGAAGTATGATAAACCAACTGCTGCTGGCCTTAGTGTTTATTCATTATTTCAGAATGAATAAGCTGCCCTCATTTTATTTTTTGAAAAATAATCACTATTTATTCCAATATAATTTTCCTATGATAAGGTTTACTTTATCTCTTGCTATACTATGAATGTAAGTTATTGTTATGTAATCACAAAAAGAGAATCAAAAAAAGATGGCACAGGAAAAATTAACAAGTAAGTCCGTAATGAAATATCGTTTCGGTGTACTTAGACGGTTAAAAGAATCAGATAAGACTCCCATAAAGATCTTACTATTAGCCGCAATTATTGGCGCTGCCGTTGGGCTTATTGGCTCTCTATTTATGTTAGGCACCACTTGGATCAGTAACTACCGTACTCAATCTGTTGGCGACTTAGCCATAGATAAATGGTTAGTTATTCCGACTATGTTTGCTGTCTCAGCTATTCTTGCAATGATAGGTTATTATCTTGTTAAACGTTTTTCCCCTGAATCAGGGGGCTCTGGTATCCCCGAAATCGAAGGGGCTCTGCAAGATTTACGCCCTGTTAGATGGTGGAGAGTCATCCCCGTAAAATTTTTTGGTGGCTTAGGAACACTAGGCTCTGGGATGGTATTAGGGCGTGAAGGGCCAACAGTCCAATTAGGGGCTAATATTAGCCAGATGTTCTATGATATTTTTCGCTTAAAAGATAATGAATCTCGCCACACTTTATTAGCTGCGGGTGCAGCCGCTGGCTTATCAACTGCATTTAATGCGCCTCTTGCAGGGATATTATTTATTATTGAAGAGATGCGCCCTCAATTTAAGTACAGTTTAATCTCCATTAAAGCTGTATTCATAGGTGCAGTTACAGCCACTATTGTTTTTAGACTAATTAATGGGGAAGCCGCCTTATTAAATATCGGGCAATTTTCCTCAGCCCCCATGAACACACTTTGGCTCTATTTAGTTTTAGGGCTGTTATTTGGTATTGTAGGGATCTGCTTCAACCGTTTTTTATTATTTTTACAGGATAAATTTCTCGCCTTTTATCAAAATAAAATCTCTCGTTTCGTCTTAATGGGAGGGCTGATTGGTGGGGCTTTTGGTGCTATTGGTGTTTATACCCCTGAAATTGTTGGCGGTGGTTACTCGGTGATCCACCAAATGGTTGCAGGACAATTTACGATTACCTTAATATTCCTCTTTTTTGCATTACGCTTTTTAACCTCAACAATTAGTTTTAGCTCAGGCGCACCTGGAGGGATTTTTTCTCCCTTACTCGCTCTGGGAACGTTATTTGGTGGTGTTTTTGGCTATGCTGTACTCGAACTATTTCCCCATTACCAAATAGAAGTGGGGACTTTTGCCATCGCAGGCATGGGGGCTTTATTTGCTGCAACGGTAAGGGCCCCTTTAACGGGTATTGTATTAGTTTTAGAAATGACGAATAATTATCAGCTTATCTTGCCTATGATTATTACTTGTATCGGTGCCACTATGATGGCCCAGTTTTTAGGTGGTAGGCCCCTTTACTCCGTTATATTAGAAAAAACACTTGAGCGTAGTGCAAAAGAAGAGTCAGCAGCGAAAGCGACCATCCCCCCTTCTGCTTAGCGTTAGCCATAAAAAAACGGGTTGTTGAAACAACCCGTTTTTTATCAATCAGATAGTTTTATCTTTTTTTTGCAATTAGCGTTGCGAAATTAAGCTTAATTCGGTTTCCTTGTGCATCCGTGCGATGCAGATGACCTGGGTTTTCATTATATTTTAAAATTTCCCAGTCTTGATAATAATGTTTTAATTCGCCTGGCTTCAAGAAACATTTAAAAGGAACTAAATCTAATGGAGCATCTGGCGTTTCAACAGCACAGACAATCACATTAATACCACCTGATAACGTATGCTGTTGCATGTTCGCCACCACATCCGCAATCTTTTCACGCTGCAAAAACATCAGTACCACAGTAGAAATAATTAATTGATAATCATCTTGAATTTGGTGGCTATTAATATCGTAAATAGCAGTATGAATATTATCTATACCTGCTTGTTTTTTCACAAAATCAATCGCTTGAATATGTTGCGGATTGATATCGACGGAAGTAACGTCATAACCTTGTAATGCAAGGTAAAAACTGTTCCTTCCACGACCAGAGCCTAAATCCAACGTTTTACAAGGGGCTGATAATTTATTTTCACATAAATACCGAACTTCTGAATGGGGGATCGTTAAACCATACTGCTTATAAAATTTAATTTCTGGTTGGCACAAAAAGGCGAGTTGGCATTCCATATCATCACTACAATTGGAAATACGATGCCAAATTTGTGGTTCGATTATTGGCGGCTGGTTATGAACATCAAAGGTGAAGTGCTGTTCGCTGCCATCTTCATTAAAAATGATAAAATCAAGAGAGCCTTTCAATACCTTTAACTGGGCGTATGTATCCTCTTTTGTATTATGGCGCTCTTGAAACATGAGCGGTAAAGAGGTTTTATTCCAGACCGGCATGGTCTTGTAGCACACAAGTTCATTCATATCATCACCAATAAGTTGCATTTTAAATACATCTTATACCGATAGCTTGAACACTGCAAAGCTTTCATTAATAAAACAATCAGGGTTTTGATACAAATCAACCGCCAGTCAGCACTAGCGGTTGCCCTATGATTCATTACCTAATAATAGATAATTAATAACCTAATTGCTTAGCACTTAACCCTAAGAATTCAAATGGTTTTGTTACCACATAACTGTTGGTCGCATCCCCTGAATAGATATTGCTTTGCTCTACTCCTAAGTCAAGCTTTTTGACTTTCCCTGTTTCAGCAGAAAAATCAATTTTCTTTAAATCGGTCCAAAAAATATTTGGCGTTAATGCGGACTCGAAAAAGTAAAGTTGACGCTTATGATCCACCAAAGTACGCCAACGAGTTGATGATATCTCTGGTGAGTTTTCTGATGTCAAACCATATGGTACAGACACATTGCGAACGACACTAAAAACACTCGCTACCGCTTTGTTAGCTGTTGTTTTTTGAGGGATGGCATTGATATAGAATTGGGCCCGGGCAAACCTGTCTGCTGAGCGGTTAGTTCCTGGTAACATCACTGTACCACCAATCCCTTGCCAATATTCCTGCATTGCTAATTGCTTTTCATAAATTGGTGAATTAGTCATCACTTGATATTTTCGATTGTGATGAATAACTTGCTTACCATCAATATATTCAATAATAGCGCTATCGCCACTAGCATCTGATAAAGATAAATGTAAGGTCGCCAAACGATCTTGCCCTGGCACATTATCAGTAGCGACGACTAGCGGATTTTTTTCTAAATCAGCAACCGCTTCTTCGACCGTTGCATAGTTATCTAAAACATACTGTGCCCACAATGAAATAGACAATGCAGGTTGTTTATCGTCCACTTGAGGGTATTTTGATTCCGCTAGCCACAAGAGATTTGCCACTAAGCCTTTTTCATTGACCCCATCAGTCGTCGAAATATCATAACCTGAAGCGATCACGCTACCGTATTTTGACTTCCATTGTAGAGAATTTGGCCCAGCAACCCCATTACGCTCCATTCCCCGAGGGAAAACCCAAAGATTGGTACCAATATCGTATTTCCAATCCATTGTTCTACCAGTCATGATTTGCTCGTTGTCACCCAAGTAAAGTACCCGAGTACATGCTTGGCTCACCACAATAGGCATTGATATTGCTGCGATTGTCGCTAGTGCTACGATGCTTTTTTTAACAAACTGCATGCCATCTCCAAAATAATCAAATTAACGTACTATAAGCATAGTATACAGATGGATATTATTTAGTCTTACTAGATAAAAAATAAAATGAGATATGGATATAGTAAGAAATACAATAAATGATAAACGTTAATGGCACTTCTTTGTATCAGTGCCATTTTTTACAGTGAAAAAACTAGTTATTTACTGAAGAAAACAAAGAACGTAATAATGCTGCTTTTTGTTTGTTATCTGGGATAGCTAATATTTCATCATAGAAGCTAATCGAAATACGACAAGCTAATGCAGGCGATTTTTTACCCGCTTGTAAATTGCCAAGAATTGCTGTGTCTGCACCATATTTTGTAGAAAGTTCGCTGGCTAGTTTAGTCAACATCTCAGTATATTCAGCAGGTGACATTAAAGCTTGCTTCGTACCCGCTTCACTCGAAATTAACAGTTCATTCGTTGCTTGAATTTGCTTTAATAATACTACTTGGCTTTTTTGGGGTGGGATAATTTCCGCCGTCTCTCTTAAATGTGGGAAAAGAGAATAAAAACATGTTTGCCCTGTTGGGTCTTCTTCTAATAAGATTTTAAGATAATCATTCACTTTACTGGTGAAATTAATAACAGAATCATCAGAGGCGTATTCCATACGCTCCAGCACCAGTTTCATTACGCTGCCAACAACCTGATCAAATAATTGACGACGCAGGTCTTCATTCGTCGGGTCATATTGTGTAATAAGGTGCTCAAAACTTTGGTAGGTCTCAGGGCTTATTTTCTTTACTGTGGCAATTATCGGCAATTCTTTTTCAACTTGAGCAAGTGCTTCTGAATGAATAGCACTATTATTTTCAGTTGATAACACGTCATTATCTTTACTTAACCAATAAAAACCGAGCGCAAATGCAATAAAAATAATGCATACAATTAATGCGGTTTTACGTGAGTTATTTGTTTTCAAAATTGCCCTGCCTTTTCTCTATAAAACGGATCACCACAAATGCCGTCAAACTTGCCTATATCACCTAAACAATGAGATATATTGCCATACACCAAATAATAGTGTTCAAGACGATAACGTCCTATGCCTACTATTTTAGCTTGCATCGAAGCTGTCTAGCTATAGGAATAAAGGAAATTGCGAAATAAAGATAAGAGGGATTTAGTACAGAAAATAATTTAGTTATTCATAAATAAAAAACCTCCGGAGCTTAGCAGCCCGAAGGTTTTGAATAATAAAACTTATTTAGTTTGAACGCCTTCAACAGAAATCAGCAGTTGTGCTTCTTGAGATTTAGGCCCTAAATCAGATTTAATATTAAATTCTTTCAATTTAATATTACCTTGGGCTTCAAAACCTGCGCGATATCCACCCCATGGGTCTTTACCTTCACCCATCAGTTTTGCATCTAAGGTAATTGGTTTTGTCACACCATTTAAAGTAAAATCACCTGTAATTTTATAAGTTTCACCGTCTTTTTTCACTTCTGTTGAAACGAATTTCGCTTCAGGGAATTTAGCTGCATTTAAAAAGTCAGCGCTGCGTAAATGCTTATCACGCTCTGCATGGTTAGTATCAATGCTTCCCGTTTTAATCGTGACTTCTACTTTATCTTTTGATGGGTCTTTTGCATCATAAGTGAAATTGCCATCGAAATCTTTAAAGCTACCATATACCCAGCTATATCCTAAATGCTGAATACGGAATTCAATAAACGCATGTTGGCCTTGCTTATCAAATTGATATGTTTCTGCTAATGCAGAACCTGCGGTTAAAAATAAAGCACCAGTAGCCAGACCAAGAACCGTTTTCTTCAACATAATTATCTCCACGTTACTTATCGGGATTAAAACCCAACATTCTTTTTAATGTAATATCACGATCAAAAAAGTGATGTTTAAAAGCAGCAAAAGCATGTAAAACTGACAATAAAACTACAGCCCAAGCTAAATATAAGTGAATTTCACCTGCGGTATCCGCTTGTGTTGCAGCGCCAGTAAATATTGCGGGTACTTCAAACCAGCCAAATACACTAATAGGCTGTCCATCAGCAGTCGAAATTAAATAACCGCTAATCAAAATACTGAATAAAATAATATAAATCAGCACCTGTGCAATCAAAGAGCTTGCTCTCGTTAATTTGCTATAACTTGCTAATGGTTTCGGTGGGGGAGAAATAAATCGCCAAATCACACGAAATGCCATAACAATAAATAATAATATTCCTATACTCTTATGTATCTCAGGAGCTTGGTGGTACCAACTGTCATAATATCCCAGTGTCACCATCCATAAACCTAAAGCAAACATTCCATATACGACTATTGCGACCAACCAATGCACGAGCAACGAGATATGCCCATAACGGGTTGCACTATTTTTCCATTGCATGATAAAAAAACCATTTAGAGGTGAAGGTGATATCGTATTAACTAAGCCTTAGTAATCATAAGGTGAAACTAATATTATTCCTATCCCTAAGTTAAACAAATAATTTGTTGTAGATATTCAAATACAATCAACATAATTAAAAATAGTTTACTATTTTGTTTTGTCTATATTTAATAGTAAAAGTTGAATAAAGATTCTTCCAGTTTTGTAAACAGTCGTAACTGGATAATTATATTTCCATTTTGGTTAATTTCAATTTGTTCTACCTTATAGCAAATAGATATAACCTTTTCTCATAAAAATAAAATTTGTCGGTCAGGCATTTTCCTTTTACATTGGTATTCTCCATTTTTACATTTTTAATTAACTAGCAGGTTAGACTCTATGTATAAACTTTGGATAGCGAATAAAAATTACTCTTCGTGGTCTTTACGTCCTTGGGTTTTATTAAAAGTATTGCAAATCCCGTTTGAAGAAAATCTGTGTTTTTTTGAAAATGGTAAAAGTAGCCATAACAAATTTAGTCGTTTCTCCCCAACGGGCTTAGTACCTTGTTTAGTTGATGACAAACTCACTGTTTGGGATTCTCTCGCTATTTGTGAATACATCGCTGAAACGCACCCTCAAGTATGGCCAAAAGATAACAAAGCAAGAGCTTGGGCTCGCAGCGCTAGTGCAGAAATGCATTCTGGGTTTACTTATCTACGCCAACAATGCCCAATGAATGTTGCGCTCAAAGCAACTACAGCGACGATTTCTTCCGAATTACAAACGGACCTAAACCGCCTTCAGCAATTATGGCAAGATGGGTTGAATCAATTCGGCGGGCCATGGCTTGCGGGCAATGAGTTTAGCGTTGTTGATGCTTTCTTCGCACCTGTAGCCTTTCGCATCCGTAGCTATCAGTTACCAATAAGCCCAGCAGCACAACATTGGGTAGCCCGCGTTTTAGATTTACCGGCAATGAAAGAATGGCACGAAGCAAGTCTACATGAACCGAATATCGACCACTAACCGATAAGATAGGGGCCTTAGTTGTATTGCCCCCTAATTTATTGATTAGGAAAAAATCACCTGCACGAACATCAAAATTAAATATTAACCAATCTGATTAATATTCAAGCCATTACCCCTATTTTATAAATAAAAGATTACAATCTTTCATCCCAAGGGTTAGCAGTCATTACATCGCCTGTAGGAGTATGTAATGTAACTTGGTCGTTTTTAAACCATTCCGCTAACGAAAAGCCCCCTTTTGGGGTTTCAATGTGAATATCAATTGGGCAATACGGGGTATTTGCTTTAATGGCGAATTCGGCAAAATCTTCTTTTTGTTGAGGAGTTGAACAACGAATAACTACATCAAGGTCGCAGTCAGATAACATACTTTGAATATCGGTTGCCAAGGTATAGGCACAACTCCCCGTGACGCCCCACTGCCAAGGCCATTTATCCTGTGAGATTATCCATAACACCTGGACAGGTGGTAACGCGATAAACATAGAGCGTTGTAATTCAACTGAATTTGCTACCAAAGACTCTACATTCATAATATGGGTTATCGCTGATTTATCAATTTGAGTCGTGACGCGTTGATGCGGTTTAATTCCCCGAATTGCGACCGTCAATTTATTATTGTCCGCTTTATCTCTATAAACGGTCAGTGGCAGCTTACTATTCCACTGTGAGGCAACCCATTCAGGGAGCGATTCTACCGCAACATCATTATCATTGCCGACCCAAACAAAATCATGCGGATTAATTATTTGCATTTTATTACCTTTATGATTGCTATGAATGCTCCTTCTATTATGCCTTTTTTACTGTATAAAAACAGAATTTACCTTTTAACCATGAATATCGTGCCATTAATTAACAATCTAGCCAGATATTGTTTTCTATCCTTGAAACATCAATGAGATTGCTATCTAATTACCTTAATAATTAATAAGTTAAGCTTCTATTTATGAGCATCGTATTATGAGAAACATCCCTGCTATTTACGATGGGTTCCTTTTTACCAGCTGCATGTTGTTTAGTGCAGTCGCGGCCTATCTGATTTTAGATGCGCAAGCAGCTATGTGGGCAGCATTTTCCACACTTTATTCTTTTAATCTGTTCAATGCTGCAAAAGAGTATAAAAATTATGCCTATACCGCTTTTTGGCTATTGATGATTTTAGTCGCCATATTTATAGGTGATACCCTGCGATTAAGCATGGCGTTTTATGTTTATCTCTTCGTGTTTTCTTTTATTTATTATCAGTTATATGGCACTGACCCTGTGATGGATTTAACCATGAAATTTATGATTATCATGTCAACCATAGGGACAATTTTACCTGATATTTCTAGAAGCTTAGCGTTGGGCTTTATTATTGGAAGCGGTGTTACTTTAGTAACTTACTATACCTTAAGCCACAAAATGACACGACATAGCATTATTACCGGTGCACTGGTTGAGAAAAATTTATTCACATTACATAAGAATATTATCCCGCGTTCCATGACTTATGCTGTGGGGCTTTTATTAACATTAGCCATTCCTAGAATGCTCGACCTAGGTCATTTTTATTGGACATTGCTCACATTTGTATTTGTTTTACACCCCAAAACTAAGGGTATCATTCATATTACAGGGCAACGCGTTTTAGGGAGCCTTATTTCCGTACTTTTACTGTACCTTTTATTTAACACCCCTCTGATGCCTTATATTGGCTTATTTGCAATGGTGGTGTTCGCATTTCTCATGCCTATGAGCTTTCATCATGGCTACACTTTCATGACTTTTGTCGTTACCAGTTTAATTTTATCCGTTCTTGAACAAGTCATTTATTGGCGACACCCTACCTATGAATTATTATTTGACCGAGTCTTAGAGACCGCCTTAGGAGGTGCTATCGCTATTATGACAAGTGTTATTTTAAAATTATTCAGGCAAGAAAAATAACTAAGGGGAATAAATCCTCAAAAAACAAGCATTGTTAAGTTTTGTCGAATCTCTAGGGTACTTCACGAAATAAAAACTAACTAGATTACGTAATGAATAAGTCTGTTCTATACTTTGATAAGGATAAAAAACACTCAAGTCAGTAATTTTGGGATCATTATTGATGCATTTCACATTCAAGTAACGCGAGGCTCAAAATGAAAATATCCATCATTGGCGCAACAGGGTTTGTGGGTAAGGCCATCGTAGCTGAGGCGTTACTCCGTCATCATCAAGTCACGGCTATTTCTCGTCACAGCAACCAATTGTCTCAACATGCGTATTTAATTACCGCATCTGGTGATATCACCGATGTTGCTTGGCTAACCTCTCGGCTCAAAGGGCAAGATGTCGTCATTAGTGCTTTTAATGGTGGCTGGCAAAACCCAAATTTATATCAAGATACCGTGGCAGGTAACCAAGCGATTTTACAAGCTGTACAAAAATCAATGGTAAAACGGTTTATCGTTGTCGGTGGTGCGGGGAGTTTAAAAACCTCTTCAGGTGTTGATTTAATTGATTCTCCTAATTTCCCAACTGAAATAAAACCTGGGGCTCAAGCCATGAGGGAACTCAAAAGCCACTTACAATCTATCGATTCTCTTGATTGGACCTATGTTTCCCCTGCTGCGGTACTTGAACCAGGAGAAAGAACCGAAACATTCCGTTTAGGTGGAAGCCAGTTACTCATGAATGGCCAACACCCCGCAAAGATTTCCGTTGAAGATCTCGCTGTCGCCATCCTTGATGAAGCTGAACATGCACAATTTATTCGCCAACAGTTTACCGTTGCATATTAAATTAAATAAAAAAGCCGGTAACTATATACTTACCGGCAAAATTGATAACAGATTTGGTGTTTACTCAACTTAATTCACGTATAACTTTCACTTACTTTTCACGATGTTTTGCTGCATAAATCTCACTATTAACCCAATTGTGGTCTTTTTCCCACGTAAATAACCATTTACGTGTTGGGCCAGCCATCACATTAAGGTAATAGTTGTCATAACCTGCCATTGTTGCCATTGGGTGATACCCTTTTGGCACCATAACCACATCTTTGTTATACACCGCCATACACTCATCTAATTCACGATCATCTGTATAAACACGCTGCATACAAAAACCTTGAGATGGATTTAATCGGTGATAATAGGTTTCTTCCAAATACGTTTCATTTGGCTCGTTATCAGTATCATGCTTGTGGCTTGGATAGGAACTAGTACAGCCTTCATCCGTATAAACTTCCACCACTAACAAGCTATCTGCCGCTTTATCATCGGGTAAAATATTATGTACATAGCGTTTATTGTTGCCATAACCCCGTTGCTCTGCCCCAATATCATCAGGGCCAATTAAGCGAGTTGGGTAAGTGCCCTTTCCTTTTGCACTGCAAACTGCGAGTTCCAATGCTGTTTCAGCTTTAACTTCAGCAAACTCTTGGGCTGTGACATAAACTGCATATGGTTTTTTACGTTCAAAAGGGTCCATGCGGTCGCCAATATTATCAAATGTTTGATTTGGCGTTTTAATCGTCGCTTTACCTGCCACTAGCACTAAGCACATTTCATTTTCACAAGCGGGTAAAGAAATCGACTCACCTTGTTTTAATTCATAAACATCAAAGTGAACATATCCCCAGTTAGCGATTTTCGGAGTGATATGCTGAGTTCGCTTATGTGCATCTGGAGCATGATATTTCGACAGTAATTTTGACATAATTTTCCTCTGACACTTTAAGATTGCCTACTAACACCTGCAATCTGTTTTATTGACCTGTGGCCATCACTCAAAATACAGCCATCTAACTTTTTAATTCTTTTGAGCCTTTCGCTCTAAATACACTAAATAGTTCAGTTTGTGGCTAGGCGGCAAACAAGAGCAACGCAGGGAGCATACATAAGTATGTGACCTGTGTGGTCGAGTCCAACCACCAACACCTCAGAGCCTCAGACTGAAATATAATGCCTAATCGTCTAAATAGTTCAGTTTGTGGCTAGGCGGCAAACAAGAGCAACGCAGGGAGCATACATAAGTATGTGACCTGTGTGGTCGAGTCCAACCACCAACACCTCAGACTGAAATATAATGCCTAATCGTCTAAATAGTTCAGTTTGTGGCTAGGCGGCAAACAAGAGCATCGCAGGGAGCATACATAAGTATGTGACCTGTGTGGTCGAGTGCAGCCAACAACGCCACAGACTGAAATATGACGACGATTTAGATTAGCCCGGCTTCTTTGGCTAACCTATGTAAATTGTTATAGCCCAGTGTCGCGTAAGTCAACGGGTGGGCAATCGCTGGGTCTTGCTCCGCTTCTACCACTAACCAACCATTTTCGTATTGGCTATTTTTTAATACTTTAAAGACTTCTGGGTAGTTAACACAGCCATCACCGGGTACTGTAAACACCCCAGCTAATACTGCATCTAAGAAACTTGTTTTGCGGTTTTTAACATCTTTTAATACATCTGCACGCACATCTTTGCAATGCACATGATTAATTCGTTTTGCCCAACGTTTAGCGACTTCTACTGGGTCCGCACCTGCAAATGTTAAGTGCCCTGTATCCAGTAATAAGCCTACTTCATCACCGGTATGTTTCATCAGGTTATCAACATCTTCTGCTGACTCGATAACCGTCCCCATATGGTGGTGATAGGCGATTTTAACCCCTTGAGATAAGGTATATTTCGCAAACTCAGTCAGCTTCCTGCCGTATTCTTCCCATTGGTCATTTGGAAATAGTGGTCGCATATGAACGGGTTTATTTTGATCGCCATGAATACAGTGAGTCACTTCGGCAAATACCATCACTTTCGCGCCTAAATCACGCAGTAATGCTAAGTGACCTTGTACCGCTTCAATTTCCTCTTCCACGCTGCGAGTCAACAATTCACCCGAATACCAGCCTGAAACCAGTTGTAAATCATGCTGTTTTAAAATTGGCCCTAAGATTTCCGCTTTACGTGGAAACTTATTTCCTAACTCAAAACCAGCAAACCCTGCTTGACGACCTTCAGTTAAACATGTTTCTAGAGACGTTTCTGCCCCTAAAGTGGGTAAATCATCATTGGTCCATGTCAAAGGGTTAATACCAAGTTGGATTGCCATGATGAAGCTCCTGTGTAGGTAAGAGTAATATTATTTACGCTGACGCCATAAGGCGATCAGATTTAAGTAATTGCTTTTTATTTTCTGAACCAGCTCGTCGTCATTGATTTCACCTTTCATCCACTCATAAGAAGGCTTACCAAATAAAGTACGACCAACGGCAAATCCTTTTACGATTGACTTCCCAGCAGCGGCATTAAAGCCCGCTTGTAATTCTGCTTGTGGCGCATCAAGCCCTAGTAATACAACACCACGGCAATAAGGGTCACGCTCTTGGACCAATGCATCAACCTCATCCCAATTTTCTGCCTGTAGCGGTGGTAATTTCCACCAGTCTGGCTTGATGCCTAAGTTATAAAAACGTTTAATGGCTCGTAAATACAACTCATCATTACGCTCCATATCAGCTGGTAATATTACTTCCAGTAATAATTCATGGCCTGATTGGCAGCATGCGCTATACACCTCTTGAACGGTTTTCTCTTGCTCTAAACGCAGCGGATGATTATCTTCAGGGTGGAAAAATACTAAGCATTTCACGATATGCTCTTTCGGCCAGCTAATCAGCTGCGAACCAATATTGCCATGCTCTAAACATAGTGGTCTGGACGCTGGTAGCTCAATGGGTCGCCCTATCCACCAACCACGCCCTGTCACATCATTCAAAACATCCTGACCAAAAGTGCTATCACACAATAAACCTGCTTTACCCTGTAAGTTTGCCTCTTCAGCTACTTCACGGCTGGCACGGAAAATCAATTTTTTCAAATAAGGGATACATGAAATATCTGCACCTGCATTACGTGCCATATCGACAAATTGGATCCGATGGTCAAACGCCATTACACATAATTCATCCCACTGAGTGCTACGTGATGTCACTCGGTGCAAGTGATTAAGCATCGGGTCGAGATCAGGACGCGGTACAGCCGCAGCGCGCTCAAGGTAGTTATCCAGTTCAACTTTCGTTGGCATCGCGGGCGCACAACCGTGGCGCGAAACAACTAATGCCCCACATGCGTTAGCAAAAGCGCAGGCTTTTTCCCAACCATCTCCATTCAAATAACCGCGTAATAGACCAGACATGAAGGCATCACCTGCACCTAATACATTAAGGACTTCCACCCTCACGCCATGTACTGTAATCCCTTCGTCTAAGGTCTCTGGGATCTCACCACTGAACACTGAGCACCCTAAAGAACCGCGTTTACACACTAGTTCAGCATTTGTTAATTGACGAATATTTTTAAGGGCTTGAACAGTATCCGTTGTCCCACCGGCAATATGAAACTCTTCTTCGGTTCCGACAATCAGATCAAACAGTGACAACACGTCTTGTAATTGCTGAGTTACGCTTTGAGAAGCAATAAAACGCGTTTCACCATCACCTAGGGAAGTTAGCCCCCATAAGACTGGGCGATAATCTATATCAATGGCAGTTTTTACATCATTACGTTTGGCATATTCCAATGCTTTTAGCACAGCGGCACGGGTTTTAGGGTTAGATAAATGCGTCCCTGTAATTGCCAGACAACGAGAGGATGCAATATATTCTTCCGTAAAATCGTCTGGACTAATTGCCATATCAGCACAATTATCACGATAGAAAATCAATGGAAAAGTGTCTTGATCTTTGATCCCTAATATTACCAATGCCGTTAATCTATCTTTATCAGTAATAAGATGACTGGTATCGCACCCTACACGCTTTAATTCCTCACGTAAAAAACGGCCCATATGCTCATCACCAACACGGGCAAGCATTGATGACCTTAATCCTTGTATCGCAGTTCCAAATGCCACATTCCCCGAAGAGCCACCTAAATATTTGGCAAATGTACTCATATCTTCTAAACGAGAACCTATCTGTTGTCCGTACAGGTCAACGGCAATACGGCCCATACAGATAACATCTAACTTCTTCTGCTTATCCATTAATCACCCCTTAACTACAACAGAATCAATTGATTTCTTTGACTTTAACCCAGCGCTGTTCTTCATATGAGCGCGCGATTGCATCTAAAATTCGCGATACTTTCCAGCCTTCTTCAAAATCAGGCCACATTGGTGTGCCTGTGGCTACCCCATTAATGAGATCGCGCACTTCTACGGTTTTTTGATCGTTAAAGCCAATACCATGGCCTGCACCACCACAAAACGGTGCATAATCTGGATGTTCTGGCCCAACTAAGATTGTTTTAAAACCTTGACGGTTACTTGGGTCGTCGTGACGATATAGTTTTAGTTCAGCCATTCTTTCTTGTGTGAAGGTTAATGTCCCTTTAGTACCCGTCACCACATAGGTCAGCCCCATTTTACGTCCAGCTGCAATGCGTGAAGTTTCGATAACCCCCATCGCTCCGCTTGAAAAACGTACCATCGCATGTGCTTGGTCTTCATTTTCAACAGGCACCATCACAGATGAGCCTTCTTTCTCTGGGCGTTGTTTAATAACAATTTCCATGTCACCACAAACGGTTTCAATATCGCCAACTAAAAATTGTGCCATATTGATAATGTGTGCAGATAAGTCACCCAGCGTCCCTAAACCCGCTTTTTCTTTGAAACAATGCCAATGAATGGGGGCATTGGGATCTGCCATATAATCTTCATTATGGGTACCATAAAAATGGATAACCTCACCAATCTCACCATTAGCAATAATTTCTTTTGCGAGTTGTGATGTTGGGTTTTTCATGTAATTAAAACCCACCAAGGTTAAAACACCGGCTTTCTTTGCCGCTTCTACCATTTTTTTTGCATCATCAGAGTTAAGCGCTAATGGCTTTTCACAATAAACATGTTTGCCATGTTTAATTGCTTCCATTGCCATTTCTTTATGCAGAAAATTAGGGGAACAAATATCCACCACATCAATATTTGGGTCAGCCACGAGTTTGCGCCAATCATTGGTTGAACGATTGAACCCCATTTCTTGAGCCCGAGCTTGAGCTAGCTCTGGTGTAATCTCGGCAATCATTTCGCGAACCAATTTTCCTTGTAGTGGAAAAACAGTAGGGGCCTGTGCATAAGCAATGGCATGAGCTCGCCCAATATAGCCAGTACCAATCATACCGATACGGATTTCCTTCATTTGTTCTTCCCCTCGCTCATTTTTAGTGGCGCACTGGCTAACCCAATGCGGGTCTGATTTATTCAGAAGTTGATAATAATGTTATACGGAATATTCATTTCATTTTCAATGAAATCAGGAATATTAGTTTCATTATGTGATCTAGCGTTAATTTTTTATGTAATTAGCTAATATATAAAGAATTAACTCTATTACTCAGGAACCTAAAGAGGTAAGGCGGAGATAAATGATGAAATAAAAGAATAAAAAATGGAATGAAAAAGCAAAAAATGAAATGAAATGAAACATTGCACCTCAGTTGTTCATTGCTGTTTTACACAGCTAAGTAAATAAACAATGTGTTTATTCCCTGTATGTTTGCAGACCATACCGTTCCTTGGGCTCGTAAGTTATCATCGCTGGTTTGTTCTAGGTGTACATTAACTTAGTTAGTTGGTATATGAAATGACATCAATGACTTCCTATCAATTAAGGTAAAGGAGCAATATCATTTTATAAAAAGAGCGACTATCTTCCCAATATTGTCCCTATTCTTACTTTTTCAGTGAATATAAAAAACCGTCATGAGTATGTTATTGTTCTCATAACGGTTTAAGATGAAAACAGTATAATTAGCGATGTAAAATACTGAGAAATTCTTCTTTACTCGACGTTAAAGATAATGCATTAGCAATAAACTCATCACTGAAAATCAATGCAATCTCTTTGAGTACATCAATATGCTCCCTTGATTTAGCAATCACACCGATGGCAATGAACATCACATTGGTTCTATCCCAAATCACCCCATCAGGGAATTGAAAAATTTCCACTCCCGTATGTAAGATGATGTCATTCGCTGATTTAGGTAAATGTGGCAGAGTGATACCATTGCCTAAAAAAGTCGAGATTTGCTGCTCTCTTTCAGTTAGAAAATGGACACAGTCCCTATCTACGTAGCCTTTATTTTTAAACTCGGTACCTACCATCTTTAATACTTCAGCTTTATTTCTGGCCTGACACCCTAAATGCAGATTATTTGTGGTCAGTTGTTCAATCATATCTAACCCTCTTTTAAGTTAACTAGGTACATTCGTATCATGAATGGTTAACAACTACATTGATGACAACTCTTCTTCTAACTGCTCTAACGATTTATTCGATGTTTCAGGAAGTAGTTTCACCACAAAGACAATTGCTAAGTAGTTTATTACCGCGAAAATTAAGAATACAGGTCCTAAACCAAGTTCGGCTTGCAATACAGGGAACAAGTAACTCACGATCGCATTCATAATCCACATAAAGAAAACAGAAATCCCCATCGATAACCCACGGATTTTTAATGGGAATAACTCGGCTAATACCACCCAAGTTAAAAAGCCCATTGTCCCTTGCATCACACCAACAAATACCGCACCAAGTAACCAGATCAACGTTGCTTTAATATCCCCAGTTAAGAAATAATCCGTTGCTGCGATTAATAAATGTAACGATGCCATTAAAGCAAAACCACCGACAATTAATGTCTTGCGCTTAAAGCGGTCAACTAAGAACAGTACCCCGATAACCATTCCCCCAACAGAGAACACACCATTTAATACGTTAAAAACCAAAGAAGTTTGTTCAGAAAAACCAGCCGTTTTCAGTATTTCTGTACCATAGTACATAATTACGTTAACCCCTGTGGTTTGCTGTAAAGCAGCCCATACCATCCCAATCAAAACTAATTTAAAAATCCAAGGGGTATTGAAAATTAAAGCTAGATTTTGTTTTTTTCCATTTGGGTTTTTCTTTGCTTCTGCGGCTTCAACATCTAACAATGTGACAATATCTTCATATTCCTGAATAGCACGTTTTTCTGGGCGAATTTGTTTTAAAATGTTCAATGCTTCTTCACGACGATTTTTACTCATCAACCAACGCGGGCTTTCCGGAGCTTTCCACATACCAAAAAGTAAGCATAAAGCAGGTACAGCTTGCACTAACAACATATAACGCCAAACGTCTGGTAAATGCCCCCAAATAGAACCAATAATCGCATTAATCGCAAAGGCAGCAAGTTGACCTATCACAATTGCCACTTCGTTTAACCCGGTGAGTTTGCCTCGCATTTCTGTAGGCGCAACCTCTGAAATAAATGTTGGTGCAGTGACTGATGCACCACCAACAGCAAAACCGAGAATAAATCGAGCTACAAGGAGAATTTCAATATTCGGTGCAGCGGCAGATAAAAAAGCGCCAAATAGGAAAAGAAACGAAAGGTAAAGTAAATAGGTGCGTCGCCCGATAAAATCAGCCACTCGCCCGCCGCAAACACTTCCAAGTGCGGCACCAACCAACAAGACACTCATCACAAGGCCTTCAGTGGTCGGTGTTAACCCCATGTTTTCTTTCAGTGAGGAAAATGCCCCGTTGATTACACCAGTATCATAACCAAAAAGTAACCCACCAAAGGTTGCTACCAAGGTGATTTGGTGCAACCTTTTTCTCTGTTGTTCATTGAGATTCATTATTAATGACATATTATTACCTTATTATTTGAATCATTATGTCTACCAAAAAAGCAAATTTTCAGTATTTAAATAAATTCTTTACATGTTAAGTATTAAATAATGAAAAATTTTTGGCGCTCTTATTGAATCACTACTTGCAAGCTTCAAGACTATTTTATAAATCAAAATTCACAAATAAAAACAAACACTTAGATTGAATTTAAAAATTAAACAGTAAAATAGCCACAAATTTTATAGAAGCATTACTGCTTGTAGGGTATTTAATTAATACGTAAGACAAATATTAATGTATATATTTATTAAATAATCGGATGAATATATCTGAATTCTATTGCGGGCGAAAAATCATTTTTTCGTCCGCATATTAATAATCAATTAAAATATAATTTAAAAATATAAATTAGAGTTTAACTTCTTTTCCTGTTTTTAATGATTCAAGTGCTTTGTCTGCAAGATATAATGCAAACTCACCATCGGTACCTGTGGTTTCTGATTCAGCACGTCCAGCTAAAATATCAACAAAATGTTCCCATTCAGCTTTGTATGCCTCATGATAGCGTTGTAAGAAGAAATATTCGGGTTTAGCAGACAAACAACCGACTTCGCTTAATAACGCAACGCTATTTTCTTTTATATTCTCAGCTGTCAGCAGCCCCTTCTCACCATGCAGTTCAATGCGCTGGTCATAACCATACCCTGAGCGGCGGCTATTCGATATGGTCGCCATGGCCCCTGAAGGGAACTTCAAAATAATGAATGCGGTATCGATATCACCCGCAAGGCCAATCGCAGGGTCTACTACATTACTTCCTTGGGCAAATACAGAGCAAGGTTCTTCACCAATCATAAAGCGCGCCATATCAAAGTCATGAATCGTCATATCTCTGAACATACCACCGGAGACTTTGACATACTCTGCTGGTGGCGGTGACGGGTCTCTAGATGTAATAATTAAAGACTCAGCTTTACCAATCGCCCCTTGCTGGAATAAATTTTTGAGATGGCGAAATTGCGGGTCATAACGGCGATTAAAACCAATAAACAATGGGACATTGTGTTGTTTAACACTTTTAAGGCATTGTCTTACTCGTTCAAGATCGAGATGAACTGGCTTCTCACAAAAAATGACTTTTTTATGTTGAGCCGCTAACTCAATTAAATCAGCATGTGTATCTGTGGCAGAAGCAATTAAAACGCCATGCACATTTGGGTCTTGCATCGCTTCTTCTGTGGTTTGTACTTTAGCTTGGTACTTTTCAGCCAACGCAGATGCATTAGCTTGGTACGGATCAATAACAGAATAAAGTGCGGTTTCTTTATGGCCGGCAATATTAACAGCATGAACCTGTCCAATACGTCCTGCGCCGAATAGTGCTATGTTGAACATTCAAATGCTCCTTGATACCTTAAATCCACTATTTGGATATTACGAAATATACCAAATAAAACATTCATTTCAATTTATAATTTTTTGGAAATTATGTTTTTGGGCTCTAGGTAACAAATGTTGCATTAAAGTGTATTTTTAGTGTTATTTAGATCACAAAATAATAATGTAACTCATCACTATCTGACAATAAAGTATGTACTTTACTGCAACTTTATTTTCTGTTTCTGTTTTATTAATTCCGACTAACTTAAATTTAAAACATACATTTCAACAAAAAGAAAATTAAACTATTAAAACCATAAAAAAACCCAGCAAACGCTGGGTTTAAAAATACACATGACGACAACTCATAAACACAATAAGTGAAATCCTTGCGGATATTCACAATAATACCCGACGAAATGAGGCCTACACCATCACTCAAAATAAAACACCTCCTCAATGGCATAACACCATCGAGTTATTTTGATGATACGTAAACCACCAATAACGCGTTAATTAATAAAGCCGTACCTTATGTTCAACTTTATGTTTAATTTCCTCAGCCGCCGCAACAATTTCAGGCTTTTTAGCAACTTGAGCTGTTCCTGTACGCCACCACGCTTCATAACCATTAGTCATGGTTTTTGGAAGCACTTTAATATCAATCAATACACAACCTGAATGCGTTTTAGCATCCTCCAAAGCAGAGATCAGCTGAGCTTCATCATGAACTCGATAACTTTTACAACCATAGCTTTCTGCATTTTTAGCGAAATCCACTTTCACTAATGGCCCATCCAGTAGGCCTGTTTGTAGATTGCGTTGGCGATTTTCAGTCCCAAAACTCCCCATGCCTTGGCTCATTTGTAAATTATTGATGCAACCAAAGCCCGCATTATCAAATAATAAAATAGTGATTTTAATATTTTCTTGAATTGCCGTTTGCAACTCACTGTGTAGCATCAAATAGGAGCCATCCCCGACCATGGCATATACAGGTTGTTCTGGAGCCGCAATTTTCGCGCCAACAGCCGCAGCAATTTCATACCCCATACATGAATAACCATATTCTAGATGGTAAGTATCCCGCTGCTTTGGTAGCCAAATACGCTGTAAGTCCCCCGGTAATGACCCCGCTGCCCCCACAATAATCGCGTCACTCTCCATGTGCTGCTGCATCAAACCTAGAACCCGAGTTTGCGCAAGTTCAGTGCCGAGTGTTTTACTGTATTCTTCAAGTTTATCATCAAGGTGGCCTGCAATTTCTGGGATAAAATCCAACGGCCGATACTGAATGCTAAACAACCGGTCTAATTCGTTCTTCCATTGTTGCTTCGCCAGTTGAATTTCATGTCCCCATTGGACCTGATAGCCTGACCCCTTCATTTTTGCATCAAGAGCTTGCAAAGCTTCTTTTGCATCTGCTACCACTTTTAATGCATCTAACTTACTGGCATCGAATTCAGCAACGTTAATATTTAAAAACCGCACACCTTCTTTACTAAACAATGACTTAGATGCCGTGGTAAAATCAGTAAAACGAGTCCCAACACCAATAACCAAATCAGCTTCTTTTGCAAGTAAGTTTGCCGCAAGCCCACCTGTCGTGCCTATTCCCCCTACATTTAAAGGATGGTTGGCAACAACAGCACTTTTACCCGCTTGAGTTTCACCAAACGGAATACCGTAAGCCTCCGCAAATTGAACGAAATCATTATGTGCTTCTGAATAACGCACACCACCACCACATATCAGAAGCGGCTTTTGTCTACTTTGAATAAGATGAGCGGCTTCCTCTAGACTTACACTTGTTGGCGGCCGGCGTTCAATGCGATGAATTCGCTTTTCAAAGAAGTAATCAGGGTATTCCCATGCTTCCCCTTGAACATCCTGAGGTAAGCAAATGGTAACGGCCCCCGTATCAGCAGGGTCAGTTAATACACGCATTGCATTAATCATCGCTGCCATTAGCTGTTCAGGCCGCGAAATCCGGTCCCAATAACGAGATACAGGGCGGAAACAATCATTCGTGCTGATTGTCCCATCACCATATTGTTCGACTTGCTGCAAAACAGGGTCTGGTTGACGAGTGGCGAAGGTGTCTCCTGGTAGTAATAACAACGGAATACGGTTGGCTGTAGCTGTTGCCGCCGCCGTTACCATATTAGCTGCCCCCGGCCCTACCGAAGAAGTCACTGCAAAAATTTGTTTCCGTTTTTTCTGTTTGGCAAAGCCAGTCGCAATATGCGCCATACCTTGCTCATTACAACCTTGATAAACTCGCAGATGTCCAGGCGCTTCTTCAAGCGCCTGACCCAAACCGACAACGTTACCATGGCCAAAAATCGTAAATATTCCCTGAATAAACGGATACTGCTCACCATCGACATCAACATATTGTTGGTTAAGAAACTTTACCAATGCTTGGGCTGTAGTCATTTTCTGCTTATTCATATGGGTCTCCATTTATTCCATGGTTGGCATTGTGAAACTACTTTCATGATGTTCTAAACGTACACTAGCAGGCCAACGACTAGTCACTGTTTTCATGCGAGTATAGAAGCGAACACCATCATTTCCATGAACATTGAGAGGCCCAAAAATTGAACGTTTCCAACCACCAAAACTGTGGAAAGCCATTGGTACTGGGATTGGGATATTAATTCCGACCATTCCAGCTTGAACATTTTCTTGGAACTCACGGGCTGTTTCACCATCACGTGTAAAAATTGCGGTTCCATTGCCGTATTCGTGTTGGTTAATTAGTTTCAACCCTGTTTCAAAATCAGGTACTCGTACAACAGCTAATACAGGCCCAAAAATTTCTTCTTTATAAATATCCATTTCAGGAGTCACATTATCAAATAATGTTGGCCCAACAAAATAACCCTTTTCAAAACCCGTTACTTTGAAATCACGACCATCAACCAATAATGTCGCCCCTTGTTTTTCACCACTCGCAATATAGTCGCAGATTTTCGCTTTATGCTGTGCTGAGATTACTGGCCCCATATCATTTTCTTTGCCATCTGTAATACCGGGTCCCACGGTCATTTTGGCTATCTGAGTTTTCAAATTAGCAATTAATGTATCTGCCGTTTCATCCCCTACGGCTAATACAACAGAAAGTGCCATACAACGCTCACCCGCAGCCCCAAATGCAGCGCCCATTATTGCATTCGTAGCCTGCCCCATATCCGCATCAGGCATTAAAATACAATGGTTTTTTGCTCCACCTAACGCTTGGCAACGCTTACCATGCTGAGACGCTGTGGTATAAATATATTCGGCAATCGGAGTTGAACCAACAAAGCTTACCGCTTGAACTTCTGGTGCAGTTAGCAGCGTATCAACAGATTCTTTATCCCCTTGAACGACGTTAAATACACCGTCAGGTAAACCAGCTTGCTTTAACAATTTAGCCAATTCAAGAGCCAAAGACGGGTCTTTCTCAGATGGTTTTAAAACAAAAGTATTACCGGTAGCAATTGCCACTGGGAACATCCACATCGGTACCATAGCAGGGAAATTAAACGGGGTAATACCAGCACAAACACCTAGCGGTTGCATTAATGAATGACTGTCCACACCTGTGGCGACATTGGCCGAGTGTTCACCTTTTTGTAAGTGAGGAATGCCACAAGCAAATTCAACAACCTCCAGACCTCGTGTAATCTCACCCACCGCATCAGAAAACACTTTACCGTGTTCTTTAGAAATAAGGCGCGCTAAATCATCCATGTTATCTTCAAGTAACGCTTTAAATTTAAATAAGATTCGAGAGCGCTTTAATGGCGAAAGTTTCGACCATTTTGGAAATGCTTTATGAGCAATCGCTATGGCGTGTTTCGTTTCATCAGCACTGCTTAATACCACCTGTGCAATTTGCTCGCCCGTTGCTGGGTTGAATACAGGTGCAAATCGACCGCTTTTGCTCAAAACTATTTCACCACCGATGAAATTATTAATCTGTTCCATGTTGCCTCTCTTTAACTGACAGGATTACGTTGTTACCCAATGTATATGAAATATTTGTTTCATTTGCAATGAAATTTGAAATAACATTCAATTTATGTGATCTAGACAAAGTTTTTATGAAATTTCTAATTCAAGATAGAAAATGCCATTTTAAAAAGTCTCCTAATCACTTATTTAATTAGATATACACGTCTATTGCAGTGCAGACAGAAGCACTTACCAACTAGGCACAATAAGAAAAGCAATCAATGTAACTCATTCAATTTGCTAACCGAAATTCAAATTATTTTAGATATATAAAGATAGAGAATGTAGAAATTTGAACTAACCGTTTCAAAATAATTCGACTAACCGTGCAAAACAACTACAATTAGAGCCAAATCATGGAGGTTATATGTCAAGTGCATCAAATTTAAATGAGTTTCAAGAGCAAGTTCGCTCTCGTTATGATGAGCTAAGTAAACGCTTGCAACAGGTGGCTAGGTACGTACTCGATAATACAAATAGTGTCGCATTTGATACCGTTGCCGTTATTGCAAAAGAAGCCAATGTTCCACCATCAACATTAATTCGTTTTGCAAATGCGTTTAATTTCAGTGGCTTTAATGAAATGAAACAATTGTTTCGTATGAACCTTGTTGAAGAAACAGCAAGCTACACTGATAGAGCAAGGCTATTTCGCGAAATGGATAGTGCTCAAGAATTGAGTGATGACCCTGCTCAAATTTTAAAAGAATTTGCTCACTCCAATGCACAAGCCTTGCAGCAAATGGCAGCTAGGACCTCTGCCGAAGATTTAGAAAAAGCAGTTTCATTATTAGCTAATGCACAAAATGTCTACATAATTGGCTTGCGTCGCTCATTTAGTGTCGCGACCTACCTCAGTTATGCATTAAGCCATTTGGAGTGCCGCCCTGTTCTAATAGATGGTCTTGGGGGAATGTTTAAAGAACAGATCAGTAAAATTAGTGAAAACGATGTGGTTATTTCAATTAGTTTCACCCCCTATGCATCAGAAACAGTAATGGTTAGTGAAAAAGCAGCACAGTCTGGTGCTAAACAAATCGTAATTACTGACAGCCAGATTAGCCCACTCGCCAGTTTTAGTGACGTTTGCTTTGTGATTAAAGAAGCGCAAGTGGATGCATTTCGTTCCCAGTCAGCAACGTTATGTTTAGCTCAATCATTGACAGTCGCCTTAGCCTACCGTCAAGGAAGTAAGTTAGTTTAACGCTACTTTGGCTCGAAAACTAAATACCTCCATTAGTTTAGAGCCCCTATTTGGCCGTTTCCATTACTAAATTGATTTCTCTTTGCTACATACCGCCGCTCAAGTGGGTTTACATAAATGATTTCTTTAATTTGTGAGTTTCATCAGAAAATACAAATTTCGACAATACATTAATATGAAATTATTATTTCATCCTGTTATGTTGGGAGCACATGAATTTCTGATTTAAAACCGATAATAAGGAACGACCATGTTAAATACACACTTTCTTTATTTACTGGGCCATCTTCGATTGCTTGAAGAGCAGCACTCTGTCACTTCTCTTCATCGCTCAGGGATTGGTTTAATCGGAACGTCCATTCATAATCAACCTTATATTCATGCAGTAAAATGCAGTGCTCATCATAGTGAGTTGGTATCTGTTTGTGATATTGCTCCCCCACTTCCCTCTATGTCTTATTTTATGTATCAAAAACAACAAATAGAGGCACTGGTTAATAACGATGACGTTGATTGCATCATCATGACAGCAGTCTGTAGTGATGAGCTATTGAAATTTACAATCAATGCAGCAATTGCAGCAGGAAAAGATATCTTACTCACTAATATCCCAAGCTTTAATGAAAAAGAACTTGAAGAATTATTCATAAAAGCAATACGAAACGATGTTTTAATTGACTACAGTCAAGCACTCACTTTTGAGGACTCATTTAATCAAATAAAGCATGTCTTGCACACTCAAAACAAATTAGAAACAGGGTTATTACGCTTATCCGCTCACCGGGTCATTGAGCCAGAAAATAGGTTACCATTCAATATACTAAGAGGTACGATTACACAAAAAATTGAACTGTTATTAACCTTACTCCCTGATTTTTCATTTTCTACAGCGTCAATTCAGTTTTCACACCCTTTCGCAAAAATGGAAGATGGGGATGTGCTAATAATCAATTTGCGTCATAAAGGGGGGTTGTTAATTTCATTTGAGCTATTTTTTAATACGGGGAATATTTCAGACAAATTATCTCTAAAACAGTGCAATCAAAGTTATGAGGTTGAAAATAAAGTACTATTTAACCCACAAAGACAACAACTTAATGAAAAAAATACTATTTTTAAACAAATAGACCAATTCATTCTAAAACTGCACGGCGGTACTAAACTTACACAACCAGCTCATTGGGCACGTACTAATGAACTTACCAATGAAATATTAAAACAATTATACGATGAGGGGTTTATTTAAGTACGATAATGACAAATTAAGAGATACAGCAGCTCTGTTAACCTATTTTTTAACTTACAGAGTTAAGTTTTCCAACATTATCGTGTGGATACGTTTAACCAATTGATCATTAAGTTTTTTATTCAGCCAATACTAAACAATGTTAGTGTAGAGTACTGCGCATCCCGCTGTTAACATTCACTACGCCATATAAGAAAGAGGCTGGCTCAATATTGAATAAGTAGGCAAACTGAAATAATGAATCTACATCAATACAACTTTCACCGTTTTCGAAACGTCGCATTTCATCTTCAGTTACCCCAATTAAATTCGCAGTTTGTTTAACGGTCATTTTATGACTTTCTCGTTGATTACGAATTTTTATCCCCAACATCTTAGCGATACTGTCTTTACTCATAATACCCCCCTGGGTTACATACGTATAAGCTATCTAATTAAGCGACGCGTAAATTAACACCACTTTTCAATTTATAAATTGACTTAAAATAACTAAATTCCGATTAAACCAATCATTAAAAGACTATTTCTATCGAAGGAAAACACAATAAAAACATAACATTATGATATTATTATTTTTTATTATTTCATTGTTGCAGATAAGATTCGATTGGTACTACATTAACCCCAATGAAGAATGGGTTAATTTACTCACCTATCTCTAATCGTGAACAATGTATCTATCAGATTACAATAATATTTTAGCTTATTTTTTAAATTTGATGAAATAAACTCTATACATTTAATGTTATTTACTTATGGAAATCGTGACAATTTGTAGTTAAGCGTATCAATAAGTTTCCATACGGCTATTGTATAAAAAAATAATATTTATGGTTATAAAAAATAGCCCTATTTTTTATAACTAATCATCGTTTCAGCAACCCATTAAAGATAAACGGCTTATATTTTCATTATAAATCACAACAATCCAAGCTGGATCTGTTTTTTATATCAATCCATTTACAATCATCTCAAAAGGATTATCGGCATTTAGCAATAATAATATTAACTGTTCTTTATCTATTTCTATAGTTGTACGTTTATTTACTTTAAACTTAAATAGTTATTAATACATATTTAATGTTAAATTAACAACAAATAATTGTATTTCAGTCGGTAACAACAATACTTTTAGAAGAAAAACTTACTTAACTTCACATCTTTTTAATCAAACTGTCTGTAGACATGGTATTCTATTGCGAGCATCCATGAATTCTTATCTAGTATCATTGTCAGTATTAAGCATTATTTACTTTACTGATCTAGGTAATAGCAACTTGAAAGGATAATCATGCTACAAGAAAGCGTTATCAGGGAAATCATTCTCTGGATAGAACAAAATTTAGAATCTCGCCTATCCCTAGATACTGTTGCCGATAAATCAGGATACACTAAATGGCATTTTCAGCGCCTATTTAAAAACCAAACTGGCTTGGCACTTGGCTCGTATATCCGAGCAAGGCGCCTTTCCTGTTCAGCGGTAGCATTACGATTAACTAACGACAGCATTATGGATATCTCACTGAGATACCGATTTGATTCGCAACAAACATTTTGTCGCGCTTTCAAAAAGCAATTTAACCTTACCCCTTCTGAATATAGAAAACGCAAAGGTTGGAAGGTCGATGGGTTCTGTCTGCCACTTCGTGAAAATAAAGAACTTCAATTCCAAGTCAGACTTACTCAATTGCCCGCAATAAATTTACTTGGTATTAAGCATCGATATACCAAAGATATAAATGGTTGGAACCTTAAAACCGATGAATTACGCAGACAATATTGGAAAAAATTTCTTGATAAAAACCAATATGTGACGCAGCACCTATATGCTATTCATGGTGTAGACTTGAGCTCTAATGAAGAAGGGACTTTCTTATATATTACTGCATTAGATGAAAAAGATGTTGATATCACCCCACCACAAGCAACAAACTTTCAACTACCGAGTGGAAATTATTTGGAAATTAAATTAGATGGTAGTCTGCAGGGGATTGATTACAACGATATTATCTATACTGCTTATGGTAAAGTTCTAGCTGAAATGGATATTGTCCGTGGAACTGGTTCGGATATAGAAATGTATGTTTTAAACTCCAAACCTACTTACGAAGCATTTATAAATAACCCCCATCACTACATCCAAGAATTGAATTATTATATTCCAGTGCTTGTTTAACTACTCACAAACAACCCGCATTACTCTGCGGGTTGTTTGCAAATTTAATTGAAATTAAAAGGTCACATTAACTTTTGCCCAAAAAGTTCTTCCTGGCTCATTAACAGGCTGGTTTGATGAATAACCAAATCCACTGTTACCCGCTAAATTCAAATGCTCGCTATATGTTTTATCAAATAGATTATCAACCCCTGCACTTAATTTCATATTTTGATTGACAACATACGCTGTATTTAATGAGAAAATAGTGAAACCCGCACTCTGACTAAAATCTTTTCCAACAACATTACCATCATTAATCGCAACACGGTTTTGACGACTCACAACACGTAATAGACCAGTTGTTGTCCAATCCCCTTTTTCCCATGACAACCCTAAACGCCCTTCTAATGGGGGCATTTGTGGCAATGCTTTACCATCTGTACGGTTTTCTCCCCATGAATAAGCGAGACTCGCATCTGCTTTCCATTCATCATTCAGTTTTTGGGCAATACCGAGCTCCCCGCCCATAATAAGCGCATTTACATTTTCTATCTGGCTCATGCGTGGGTTTGTTGGGCTATAACGAAACAAAATAAAATCATCCACATGACCAATATATGCAGAAACCCATGCATTTGTATTTTCATGTGCATATTTAGCTCCAATATCTAACTGGGTTGTTTTTTCAGTTTTCACCTTATCAAATACATTATTGGTACCATCCGGTCCCAGTTTAGGTGAAAATAACTCCCAATAATCTGGGAAACGCTCGGTATATCCTACACCGGCATACAGCATAACAGGGGTATCAGATAACGAATGTTCATAACGAGCAAAGCCTGCTGGCATTACTGTATTACGCCCAGAAGCCCCTATACCTGTATTATTATCAACGATCACACGATCTAACCGTGCTCCACTGACCATTTTGCCTTGTGTGGTTGCATGCCAAGTCAACTCACTAAATACCCCATAGTCTTGGAATTGAGCATCCTTTTTCCAACTATTATTCTGATTTTTTCGGTGCTTATTTGTTTGCATATCCGCACCGCTACGTAGCTCATAGTCAGTCCATAACCATGTACCCATAACACGCCCACCCATGGTTTCACGGTCAACTCGCATTTTCATTGGCATATTCATCATGCCATGACCGCCATGTCCCATATGCCCCATTCCCCCACCTGAAGGTGAACGCAAAGAGTAATTATCCATAATATGATCAGCGTAATTGTAATAAACATTCGCTTCAACCTTATCAAGAACATCACCAATATTGCTCTTTTCAAAGCGCAAACCTAAACTTTCCCGTTTAAATTGAGAACCATCCATCCCTCTTCCAGCATAACGAGCCTCCCCGTCACCTTTCCCTGCGGTTAATTCTAATAAAGTATACTCATCTGGCGTCCAACCCACTGCGACATCAGCATTCCATTTATCCCATTTAGAGGGCACTTTATGCCCATTACCATCTTTATAATCATTAGAACGGGATTTATTACCAATGACTCGAATGTAACCTACTTCATTACCTAAACTGATATCAGCATTACCATCCCAGCGGTTATTTGATGCAGTTAATGCACTTGCATTCCCTTTTATACCAGCTTCAGTAAACAAAGGTTTTTCTCGTTCAAAACGGATCGTGCCAGCAGAATTCCCTGGTCCCCATAAAACGGTTTGTGGACCTTTAATCATATTAAGAACATCGAAGTTTTCTGGCGAAATATAGGATGTTGGAGCATCCATACGGGAAGGACAGGCGCCTAACATTTCACTATCGTTAGTTAAAATACGTAAACGCGAGCCAAACATCCCGCGAAAAACAGGGTCGCCATTTGTCCCACCATTACGAATTTGCGAAAAACCAGGGATAGTTTTTAGGTAATCTGAACCATCACTTGCGGGAACTGGCTGCCTTGGGGTTTTAGGCGATGTAGTGATAGTTAATGGAGAATCAACAGGTGCAGTAACAATCATCACTGAGCTATCTGTAATGAGACTCTGATTAGCCTCATTTTTAGCTGCTGTAGATTCGCTAATAACCGCACTAACCACCAACGCTGCAACGGGGGCAATTTTAAAAAATTGAGTATTCATTTGCTACCTATGTATCGATATCAACACTAATATTTCTGCTATTCACCTTTGTGTCTAAAAATTTGCAACAGGAATACCAATCCTGAAAATAGTAAAAATTCAAGATGATGAAAAACCTTCTGTGCAAAAAAACACAAAATAACAGTCTGAAAAATAATTAATTTTTAGATAAGCATAGGAATTGAGGAGGGGCTCTAGCTAAATGTAATGACCATGGCCTATACAGCCAAAATTGAATACAACGCTCAAAGGGGATAAAAATTGCCAGGGTTGCCAGTTGACGGATTACCGCAGCAACAAACAGAATTAGAAATGGGAAATGAATCAATAACTGGCAGTAACCACAGGCTATGTCTTCCATAGGCGACTGACCAACCCCTGTCATTAACATATGATTCATGGGTACCGATAGCTCACAATTTTCAGGCATTACTTCCCCCTGATGCTTATGCATCAAAGGCGCAGCCGTCTCACTATGTGCTTCTGTGCAAGCGGTTGCATGTTCCATTGATTTTGAAACCAAAGGAGCAATAAACAGCATTGCGACAGCAAGTAAAGCAAGATAAGCAGCTAACTGTCTGATAAAAGGACGCAGGTGCAACGTTTTTCCGTTATTTTCAATACCCATTTTTATAGGGCGAAAGTGTATCTTATTTGGATGCTTAATGTTATTGATTTTCACCATTAATGTTAAATCGCACAGCAATTTTGTACTATTTGTACAGTGAAAAGAGGCTTTCCGTTTTTATACAACTGTTTGTTTTAGGATTTACCTATCCTATTGGCATCATTTGTTGGATGAATATTATTTGAAAGCGGTAAATGAAAACTAGCAGATAGAAAAGACATGATTGCAATCATAAAATAATAAGTAAAAATATAAATAAGTTACCTTTAATATAATTAAAAGCTAAAACCATATTAAAATAATGATTATTAGCTTTCTTTAATAAGCAACTGAAATTAGAAAAAACTGAAGTGAACGATAAGAAATGAATGTTATACAGACTTTCGCCTGTATAACATTATCAAGAAGGATATTACTTACCTGTCGGCGTCCCTTTCTTTTCATGTACCATCATCAAAGCCTGCTCAACACTGCGCTCGATAATCGGCCGACGCTGATCATTTTCAGGTAATAATTTTAACATCATTTGCCAAGCTGAAATTGCCTCTGCATAGCGCTCTTGTTCAAATGCATTGAAAGCAAAAATGCTCAGCGCTTTCACATTCGTGCGATCTTTAGCAATTAATTTTTTGAGCAATTCAGCACCTTGGCGATTATCTTCAGGGTCAGACGAACGAGTAAGAACCTCGGCATACCCTATAATGACGTTTTCATCTTTAGGCGCAAGACGATAAGCTCTGCCATAAGCATCTGTCGCCATGGTCGCATTATTGAGTACCATGCCAATTCGCCCTAACATCACCCATGCCTCGATATTTTGAGGGTCTTCTTGTAAACGTGTCCGTAAGCCTAAAGCTAAGTGTTCCATTTCCGCATTGTTCAACGGGGGCTCAGAAGGGTCTAATGCTCTATCTAGTAAAGCTGGGGCTTGTTGGTAAGCATTATTCCAATCCGTGACTTTAGCGTAACTACCCACTTGATAATAGGCGCCGCCAGCTACACCTAAAGCAATCACTAACCCTGGAAGGTAAACCCAATTACTGGCACGGGAGGCTTCTGGTAATACGCCATCATTACCCTGTTCCACCTGCTTGATGCGCACCCGTTTTCTCGAACGGGCAAAAATAATCCATCCCCCCAATGCGATGGCGGCAAAAGGTAAGCCCCATAACATCATGGTGAGTGGCGTTAATGGCGGGTTATAAGTCACAAAATAACCATAGCGGGCAACCATGTAATCAACAATCTCGTCCCGGCTTTTACCTTCTTTCATCAACTCATACACTTTTTGACGTAAGTCCAGCGCAATCATTGAGTTAGAGTCCGCAATACTGTTATTTTGGCACTTTGGACACCGTAATTCTTCCGTTAACTTGCGAAATTGTTGTTCCTGCTGTTCGCTATCAAAAGTAAACACTTCAGTAGCCGCATATGTGACTGTTGAGCTGAGTACTAACATGAATAAACCGAGTAAATACCTCATTGGTTCGCCTCCTGATTATAGCGTTCCCAAAGGGGTTTAAACTCTTTTTCCCAAACACGTTCGTCCATTGCCCCTGCATGGCGATAGCGGATCACACCATTGCCATCGATTAAAAAGGTTTCTGGTGCGCCATAGACACCGAGATCAAGGCCCAACATCCCCTCCCCATCAAATAAACTCAGTGCATAAGGGTTACCAAGCTCTCGCAGCCACACAATCGCTTTATCACGCTTATCTTTATAGTTTAGCCCCACAACCCGTACACCTTGTGCAGACAGTTTATTGAGATACTGATGTTCTGCACGACAAGTCGGGCACCATGTCGCCCATACATTAAGTAAAATCGGTTGCCCCTGTGTTAATACATCAGATTCATAATGTTTCCCGGGGTTTTCTAATGATTCGAGCCTAAATACAGGAACAGGTTTACCAATTAGAGCAGATTCAAGTAAACGAGGATCATCCCCCTCCGCATTACGCATTAGCTGCCATAATAAGACGGCGGCTATCCCTGCAAAGATAATAAAAGGGATTAAAAAGACTTTGCGATTCATGCCGTTTCCCTCTGTAATTTACGACGACGGTAGCGTGGGTCAAACATGCAAAACAACGCACCAACTGCCATCAATACACCACCTGACCAAATCCAGCGTACAAAGGGTTTATAATACAAGCGCATGCTCCATGTACTTTTTGATATTTCTTCACCCAAAGCTGCGTATAAATCACGGGTAAAACCACCATCAATAGCCGCTTCTGTCATTACAGCACGACTAACGTTATAAAAACGTTTTTCAGGCATCAAAATACTAACCACTTTGCCTTTTTCTGTTACAGAGATGCTACCTATAACGCCTTGATAATTAGGACCATCGGCTTCTCTGACGCCATTAAACGTAAAGGTGTAAGCCCGAATATTAATGCTATCCCCTGGCTTCATTTTGACATCGCGCTCAACACTGTAGTTTTGGCTGAAGGCTATCCCAACTATCGTGACGGCTAAGCCTAAATGCGCCAAAACCATGCCCCAATAACTCGGCGTTAGTTTGATTTTTTTGCTTATACGAACTTTCATTTCAGCAAAAGCTAAAATTGCAATCCAGCACGCCATCATCAAGCCAACAACGGTTAACGCCTCAATACGATCTTCCATTAATAGCGGTAAAACAAATGACAACACTAATGTCATTATCGTTGCAATAATAAGCATTTTTTTGATAGCAGCAGGGCGATCTCGCCCCCAGCGTACTAACGGCCCAATCCCCAATAGCAAGGCAAACGGCACCATCAAGGCGATAAACATAGTATTAAAGAACGGCTCACCAATCGAAATCGTCCCCAAACCAATTTGCTTATGCACTAAAGGTAATAATGTCCCTAATAAAACAACCAACATTGCTGCCGTTAAAATAACGTTATTCCCTAATAGCATGGACTCACGTGACCACAATGCGTTGTTGACCCTTGAACGAACCTTATGCCCCCTTAATGCGAACACTAATAAAGAGCCACCGACCACCAGTACCATGAAGGCAAGGATAAATAGTCCTCGGGATGGGTCTGAGGCAAAGGCGTGTACAGAAACTAGAACCCCAGAACGCACTAAAAATGTGCCAAGCAAGCACAAGGAAAAAGCAAAAATCGACAATAATAATGACCATGCTTTAAATGTGGCTCGCTGCTCAGTGACAGATAATGAGTGGATCAGAGCTGTCCCCACTAGCCATGGCATGAATGAGGCATTCTCAACTGGGTCCCAGAACCACCAGCCGCCCCAACCTAATTCATAGTAGGCCCAAGCCGAACCTAGCATAATGCCAAGGGTTAAAAAGAACCATGCCGCCATCGTCCATGGGCGTGCAAAGCGAGTGAAAGAGCTATCTAAACGCCCGCTAAGCAATGCCGCAATGGCAAAGGCAAATGCCACAGAGAAACCAACATACCCCATATACAACAATGGAGGGTGAAAAATTAGCCCAGGGTCTTGTAATAACGGGTTGAGGTCTCGCCCTTCAATCGGGAAAGCCGGCAACGTACGTGAAAATGGGTTTGAGGTGAAGATAATAAATAACAAAAAGCCAACACTGACCATCCCCATTACCGCGAGTACTCTAGCCACAATATCAAGTGGCATACGATAACTTCCTATTGCTACGGCAAAAGTCCAACCGCTCATCAACAATACCCATAGCAATAAAGAACCTTCATGAGCCCCCCATGTTGCGGCTATGCGGTACCAAATGGGTAGTTGTGTGTTGGAATTATTAGCAACATAAGTCACAGAGAAATCGTTAACAATAAAGGCATTGACTAATACTAAAAATGCCCCTGTGACACATAAGAAAAGTAACCATGCTAATGGACGAGATGATGACATTAAGCGTGCGTCATTACGTGCCACTCCCCATAAAGGGTAAAACGACAGTAAAACCGCAATACCTAATGCTAAGCAAAGCAGAATGCTACCAATTTCAGGGATCATGATGCATTGTCCTTATAGGCAGCTGCTGGCCTGCGGTGATTTTCTTGCATCGCTTTTTCAACTTCTGGTGGAGTGTAGTTTTCATCGTGTTTCGCCAAGACTTCTTTGGCTAAAACATGGTTGTTCGCTTGTAATTCGCCTTGAACAACAACCCCCTGCCCTTCTTTAAATAAATCGGGCAAAATACCGTCATAGCTCACATCTACCTCACCTTCAGCATCATAAACCGTAAAGGTGATTTTTAATGAGTTTGGGTTTGAGTCATCGCGTACAACACTGCCTGGCATTACCATTCCACCCACACGTAAACGCTGCCCAACCTCTGGAATTTGATGGGTTTCCCGTTTACCATAAATAATTTCACCGGGTGTATAGAAGAGGTCAATACTGGAGCGTAGCGCATATAGGATCAACGCCAATGTTAAACCGACACCGACAAGTATGGAACAAATTAACCAAAGCCGGTTACGACGACGAATATTCACATCCCCTCCCTACGCGCTCTTGCCGCTTTTTGCCTTACTTCACGAGCTTGCTGTTTAAGAATTGCGTTTATAATCATTTTTCTTTGAAAAAATGTATGCAAACAGAGTAACAGAATCGGTATTAAGGTTAGCGCAACAGCCAGCCATACATAAAAACCATAGCCCCCCATCGCAAAAAAATCACTCCAAGATGCAAATGCGGATGTCATGACTTGCGGCCTCCCTTATTAACTATGTCTAATACCCATGGGCGATTGCGTTCTAGAATCAATAATTGATTACGTAAACGAATTAATGTCAAAGAAATAAATAAAAATAAGTAACCCAAGATAGCTAAACGGAGTGGTGTGCGCATTGCAGGGTTAATACTTTCTTGCATACGAGTAGAAGGCTGATGCAGCGTTTGCCACCATTCAACAGAGTAATGAATGATAGGTAAATTTATCACCCCGATTAACACTAAAATAGCCGCTGCTTTGCCCGCCATACGACGATCATCAAACGCATGCCATAAAGCAATAATCCCCACATATAGAAAAAGTAAAATCAGCTCGGAGGTTAAACGTGCATCCCATACCCACCACGCGCCCCACATTGGTTTACCCCATGTTGCACCTGTCACTAATGCAATAAACGTAAACACTGCTCCTATGGGAGCCATTGCTGCTATGGCCAATTCCGACACTTTCATTTGCCAAACTAAACCCACAAAGGCCGTGATCGCCATGGCTGCGTAAATCCCCATTGACCACATTGCAGCTGGAACATGGATATACATAATGCGATAACTTTCACTTTGAACTTTATCTGTTGGTGCGAAACCAAAACCCCAAATCCAACCGACAGCTAAACAGACTACACTCAATATAATAAACCACGGTACTAGACGGCCGCATAACCGGTAAAGGTTGACTGGAATGGCAAGTTGATGAAGCTTTTTCCACATAGTTTAGTTACCTTGATTTTTTATATTGTTAGTAAATTCTGCATAACAGCACATCATACAATACACGTTAAAAAAGCAAATATATTGATTTAACACAAATATAACTTAGGCTGATCATACTCAGATGTATAACCAGCCTATTTGTTAACCATTGTTTACAAATCATAGTTATAAGCAATGGTAAAACGACTCTCTAAGGTTAAAAGCCCGGTTCAACTTCACGCATATCCGGTAATTTATGTGCGATCCCTTTATGGCAATCAATACAGGTTTTACCTTCAGTTAAAGCTTGGTCATGCATTTTTGCCGCGACCCCTTTTTGCGCAGTAAAATCCATATACTCAAAGTTGTGACAGTTACGACATTCCTGAGAGTCATTATTTTTCATCCGGCGCCATTCGCTTTGTGCCATTGCCAAACGGTGGTCTTCAAATTTTTGTGGTGTATCAATAATGCCAAAAATCTTACCGTATAATTCTTTACTGGCTTGAATTTTGCGTACCATTTTGGGGCCAAATTCATGGGGTACGTGGCAGTCTGGACAAGTCGCCCTCACACCACTACGGTTCGTATAGTGAATGGTATCCATATATTCTTCATAGACATTTTCACGCATCTCATGGCAACTAATACAAAACTCTTCTGTATTCGCCATTTCCATCCCCGTATTAAAGCCTCCCCAGAAAATCACGCCACCCACAAAACCGATCAGCAATAAGGTGCCTAACGCTAAGCGACTTGGTCTACGCCACCAACGCCATATTCGTCCAATTAAGCCAAAGAGCCCTTTACGCGGCTGTTTTTCGCCATTGACCTGCTTATCATTGTTATTTGCCATGTCTCCCCCTTATTTCCCAAAGCCTTTGGATGGGGTAAATGTGTTATCAATGATAGGTGCCGTATCTGACTGCGGCACATGGCACTGTAAACAAAAATAGCGATTTGGTGCGACTTCACCAAGCACTTTACCTGTTGCATCCATAAAGTGTGTTGGACTCACTCTTGGCGCACCTGTTGTCCGGTAATTCTCAACACCATGGCACTGTAAACAGCGGTTAGTATTCGTCGTAATTTGGTAACCTTCAACGCTGTGTGGGATCATCGGCGGTTGGTTCACATAGTTTAGCGCCATTCTTTCCTGTTCTTTCGGAATATGAATGCTTCCCTCTGTCGTACCAGACACTTCCGGTGATTGAGACAAATCGACACCATTAGCAGCCCAAACAAGACTACTAACAACAAGGGCCATACCTGCAATTGCGCGGCTTAGCGTCTTTTTCAGGACAGGATTTTTCATGATTTAGCTCCCGAGCTCCATCGTAGTGTTATTTTAAAAACATCCTCAGAACAGACATCGATACAACGACCGCAAGTAATGCAGTCTTTATCTGTAATCTGCGCTGGGGCTTGCTTATCTAAGACCGGGGCACGCAGTACTTGCGGCTCCGGACAAATGTGGAAACAATCCATACAGCGGCTACAATTTTGTTTATTTTCCGCTGTAACAACTAATGCGCCTTTACAACCCGCGATGCCATACAGGGCACCCAGAGGGCAAAGGTGACCACACCATCCATGTTCCACAACCAATAAATCGAATAAAAACAGTGCAACGAGGACTAATGCACCGCTACCAAAACCAAAAATTAAACTGCGCCCCATTAATGAAACTGGATTTAACCATTCCCAAAGAAGAGTCCCTGTCACCGCTGAACCAATGAGGATCACTCCGAGCAATACATAGCGGATATAACGCGGTATTGTTGCGGACTGGTTTAACTCAAACTTACGGCGCAACCAAGCTGCCGCATCCGTGATCGGATTCACAGGACAGACCCAACTACAGAAAATACGCTTACCTAATAGTGCATATACCCCGAACACAATAACTGCACCTACCAGTGCCGAAATACCGGGTAAATATCCACTTGCTAAGCTTTCTAAGGTAATGAGTGGGTCAGTCAAAGGCACAGTATCTAGCAATAAGCTGCTACTGTAGTTCCCATGTAAAACCCAAACACCGAACCATGGCCCACTGAGAAACATAGCGAGCACAAGCAATTGGCTCACACGTCGAAATACCAACCACTTATGGCTATGCCACCAGCCCTTTTTAGTCTGAGCTTCACGTCCGGCATCACGCTTACGATTTGCCATTGTTGCCCTCCAGCCAGCCAAAACGGTAATGATGACCTAATTCACCTTTCGCTAGCGACCTTGGTAATACCTTGATAGCAGCTTCTTCCAGTACACAAGCCTGTTCACACTTACCGCACCCTGTACAGTAATTGCTATTGACTGTTGGTAAGAACCTCGCATGTTTACCTGTTCGGTGGTTTTGTTCCAATTCCAAGGTGATTGCTTCATCAATAAGTGGACATACTCGGTAACAGACGTCACACCTTAACCCTTGAAAATTAAGACAGTTTTCCTGATCTAACAAAACTGCCAATCCCATTCGTGCATCATTAATTGATTCAATGTCTTTATCCAGCGCACCACTTGGACATACCTTGGCGCACGGAATGTCTTCACACATTTCACATGGGTTTTCACGGGCGATGAAGTACGGGGTTCCTGCTGCTAAGCCTGATGCTAATGTTGCTAGTTTCAACATGTCATAAGGGCAAGCTTGCACGCATTGACCACAACGTACACAAGCACTTGAAAATGCCTTTTCATCAAGAGCGCCCGGTGGGCGGAGCCTAACTCCGCTGGCCCGAGATGTTTGTTGCTGAAGCCCCAGTACCACACCAACAGCCGCTAACCCGCCCGCTGCGCGAGCAACATCACGCAAAAAACGACGGCGACTGTTCTGGGACTTAGCCTTTTGAGCTTTCGCTTTCTGGGGCATTAGCTATTACACCTTTTCTAATTTAACGGCACATTTTTTGTAATCCGTTTCTTTTGAAAGTGGGTCCGTTGCATCCAGTGTTAAGTTATTCACTAGCTGCGCAGCATCGAAGAACGCCATGTACACTAAGCCTTTCGGTGGTCTGTTACGGCCACGTGTCTCCACAATCGTCGTCACATCACCACGGCGTGAAACCACTTTGACTTTGTCTCCACGACGTAACCCTCTGTCTTTCGCATCTAATGGATGTATAAAGACTAATGATTCAGGGAAAGCTCGATGTAATTCGGGAACACGGCGAGTCATACTTCCAGTATGCCAATGTTCTAATACACGTCCGGTTGATAGCCACAGGTCATATTCTTTATCTGGAGACTCTGCCGCAGGTTCAAATGGCAATGCAAAAATAACCGCTTTACCATCTGGCTTACCGTAAAATTGATAACCAGCACCGGCTTTAACGTATGGGTCGTTCCCTTCGCTATAACGCCACATGGTTTCTTTGCCATCGACAACAGGCCAACGAATACCACGTGCTTTATGATATTCATCGAAATCAGCAAGGTCGTGACCATGACCGCGTCCAAAGCCTGCATATTCTTCAAACAAGCCTTTTTGCAAATAAAAACCAAGTTCACGAGATTCGTCGTTTAACTGGTCTTCAGCGAGTTCGCTAACAGGGAATTTAGTCACCGCTTCATTGGCAAATAACACGTCATATAAGGTTTTTCCACGTAGCTCCGGTTTTTTCGCCAATAGCTCTTCAGACCAAACCTCATCCGTTTTAAAACGTCGAGAGAACAACACCATCTGCATTAAATCTGACTTTGCTTCACCCGGTGCTTTAACTTGTTGGCGCCAAAATTGAGTGCGACGCTCTGCGTTACCATACGCCCCTTCTTTTTCTACCCACATCGCCGTTGGCAAGATCAGATCGGCGGCTAACGCACTGACTGTTGGATAGGGGTCAGAAACAACAATAAAATTACGCGGATCACGCCAGCCTGGCATGCGTTCTTCATTAATATTTGGGCCTGCTTGCATATTGTTGTTGCACATTACCCAATAGAAGTTCAGCTTACCGTCTTTGAGCGCTCGGTCTTGAGCAACAGCATGTAAACCGACTTTTTCAGGAATAGTGCCAGCAGGTAAGCCCCAAACACCTTCCACTTTTTCACGGTGCTTTTCGTTAGTAACCACCATGTCAGCAGGTAAACGGTGAGAGAATGTTCCAACCTCACGCGCAGTACCGCATGCTGAAGGCTGGCCAGTTAAAGAGAAAGGACCGCAACCAGGCTGAGAGATTTTGCCGGTCAATAAATGTAGGTTATACGCTAAGTTATTTGCCCAAACGCCACGAGTATGCTGGTTAAAGCCCATCGTCCAGTAAGATACCACTTTGGTATTCGGGTCAGCGTAAAGTTTCGCTAACTCTTCTAATTGATCTTTTGGCACACCGGTCATTTCTGCCGTTTTATCTAACGTATATTCTGCGACAAATGCCTTATACTCATCCCATGTCATTGGCTCTGATGCATCGGAACCCGCATTTTTTGCACTTTTTTCTAATGGGTGAGTTGGGCGTAATCCATAACCGATATCTGTTGCACCACGACGTAAATTCACGTGTTTATCGAGGAATTCCTGATTAACTGCATTATTTTGAATAATGTAGTTTGCGATATAGTTCAGGATCACAAGGTCAGATTGCGGCGTAAATACAATCCCGTTATCCGCCAATTCAAAACTACGATGCTTAAATGTGGAGAGTACCGCAACACGTACATCTGGATTAGATAGACGGCGGTTAGTAATGCGTGACCATAAAATTGGGTGCATTTCTGCCATATTCGAGCCCCACAGAACAAATGCATCTGCGTGCTCAATATCATCATAACAACCCATAGGCTCATCCATACCAAAAGTACGCATGAAGCCAACAACCGCAGACGCCATACAGTGGCGAGCATTCGGGTCTAAATTATTCGAGCGGAAGCCCCCTTTAAACAGTTTCGACGCTGCATAGCCTTCCCAAACTGTCCATTGACCTGAACCGAACATTCCGATGCCTTCAGGGCCTTTATCCTTCAATGTGGTTTTGACTTTTTCTTCCATAACATCAAAGGCTTGTTCCCAAGTGATTGGAGTAAACTCACCATTTTTGTCATATTCACCGTCTTTCATACGCAACATCGGCTGTGTTAAACGGTCTTTTCCATACATGATCTTCGGTAAGAAATACCCTTTGATACAGTTCAGACCACGGTTAACAGGAGCCTCAGGGTCACCTTGACTTGCTACAATACGGCCATTTTGCGTTCCCACCAGAACGCCACAGCCTGTACCGCAAAAACGGCAAGGCGCTTTGTCCCATTTGATACTTTCCTGTTGACCAACAACAGCTTTCGCAATGCTGGGTGCACCAATACCGGCCGCCGCAGCAGCGGCCGCTATCGCATTGGCTTTCATAAAGCTACGACGACTGAGTTTCATAATCTTCCTCACCTTGCTCATCCTGCTGGTGATACACCAGCGAAACATCTAGTACACCATCAATATCGCGTACTAAATCAATAGTATCTAACAATGCTCTGCTATCTTGACCTTCAACCACAACGATCAGTTTTCCGTTGTCTGGAGAACTTAACGCAACTTCACAATTCGAAAATTGTTCTATTTTTTCGGTCACAGCAGACATTCGTTCACTTTTTACTTGTACGATTAAACTGCACACTTGATAGTTACTGTGCATGTTCATGCTCCACGGTAATGGCTGATACTGGGCAACTTGCAACACAAGCTCCGCAGCCTGTACAGCCTTGCGTTTCTATTTTTGGCTGGTAAATACCTGCCAGTGACGGACGAAAAGAGATGACTTCTGGCTCACAACTGTCTTGGCAACGACGACACTCGATCGAAAGATACGCAAGGCAATTCTGGCCAATCGAAATTGAGATATCCCAAGGTTGGGAATGTTTTGATAGGAAAATAGGTTCAGGGCATGATGCCGCACACGCGTAACAGAAAGTACATTCTCCGCGTTTAAAATCAACAACGGGATAGCCGCCCGCGCCTGGTCGCAAAATTGCAGTTTCACAACTTTCCACACACGCGTTGCAACGGGTGCACAATTCGATAAATTGCACTTCACTACCACTCCATGGCGGCCGAACCACTGGAGCTGCGTTACGCCACGCACCAGTTAATACTCCCCGACGGGTGAGATCAACCATGTTTTTTCCTTTACATTGCCAACAAGAAAACTAAAAAGTACTAATAAACCGCATTTTTTATATGTGTATTTATGAGAAATATTAACGAGAGAGGTTATAAAAATACATACTACCTAGGAGGTAACAGGAGTAATAACACGACTTACGCCCTAAAATGATGACATTGGTTTTATTGATGGGATTGACCTTCAAAATAGAGCCAAAAGAGGTAATTAAGACAATTTATTAATTATTTTTTAACAATCATTCAATATGATTTTTTAAATTAAACCTAACTTTTAATGTTATGGGTTTAAATTAACACCAAAAACTACTACTAAAGTGGTATATGCAATGTCATTTTGCAAAAAAATATATGCAATATTTTTGATATTACGCACATTTTACTTTTACTCTTTTATTATAAAAATAATACAAGAGTAAATAAAATTCAAAAAAACACATAAAATCAACAAATTAAATTAAAATTAATTTAATTTTAAAAAATAAGAATCATTACGATCCATTTCATTTAAAACAGTTTGAAAACTAGTGACTAATAACTATATCAGATTTAACAGTACCTCATTTTTATTATTTCTCTGCATTCTATTCCTTTAATACAAATTATCTTTTGATCAAAAACAATATTTTTAGTGTGGTTTTTTGTTACACATATAAGCTGGCAATGTCTTGATAGCATCTGTGCGCTTACTATCAAACTTATATAACAAAAATATATCCAAATTCGTCCGAGTTACAGGCTACATGCAAAAAAACAACTCGGACAATGAAGGGATGGCTGGCTAACATTACTCGAGGCCCTTTATGGCAAACATAAGAAATAATGCACTATACTTATTGAGTTTGGTGGCAGGAATATTTCTATTTACCTCTGTGCATGCACAAACCCCTACCACTAAAGATACGACTTCCACTATTAATGCTCGAAATGAAACTTTCGAGGCGGCTCACCCAGATCAATACCATTCATGGAGAGCAACTTCAGAGCAATCCAACCGCGAAGATGCGCTCGCTGAAGATCCTCGCTTAGTGGTACTTTGGGCAGGATACCCATTCTCTCGTGACTATAACAAGCCACGAGGCCATGCTTATGCAATTATCGACGTTCGTGAAACGTTACGAACTGGTGCGCCAAAAGATGCTCAAGATGGCCCATTGCCTATGGCATGCTGGAGCTGTAAAAGCCCAGATGTTGCTAGGTTAATCCAAGAACATGGCGAAGATGGCTACTTTGAAGGCAAATGGGCAAAAGGCGGTCCTGAAGTTGTGAATGTTTTAGGTTGTGCCGACTGCCACAAAACAGATTCACCCGATTTTGCTAAAGGCAAACCGGAGTTAACTCTCTCACGCCCATATGCAGAACGGGCAATGGAAGCCATTGGTAAACCATTTGCTACAGCCAGTCGCTTCGACCAGCAATCCATGGTCTGTGGTCAATGTCACGTTGAGTATTATTTCTCTGGCGATAAAAAATCAGTGAAATTCCCATGGGATAACGGGACAAAAGTCGAGGATATGGAAGTTTACTACGATAATATCGGTTTTTCTGATTGGACAAACTCCTTATCAAAAGCCCCCATGTTAAAAGCACAGCACCCTGAGTATGAAACCTGGAGTGCGGGTATTCATGGTAAAAATAATGTGACCTGTATTGACTGCCATATGCCTAAACTGCAAAACGACAAAGGTGAGCTGTATACCAGTCATAAAATCGGTAACCCATTCGATAATTTCGAACAAACCTGTAGTACTTGCCATACTCAAAGTAAACAACAACTGCAAGATGTTGTCGCTGAACGTAAACACGCTATCCAAGAAATGAAAATCAAAGTTGAAGACCAGTTAGTTCGTGCTCACTTTGAAGCAAAAGCAGCTTGGGATGCAGGTGCAACCGAAGATGAAATGAAACCAATTTTAACCGATATTCGTCATGCGCAATGGCGCTGGGATTTATCTATTGCCTCTCACGGTATTCATATGCACGCACCAGATGAAGGTTTGCGTATGTTAGGTGGTGCGATGGATAAGGCTGCGGATGCACGGACTAAATTAGCTCGCTTGCTAGGTTCCAAAGGGATCACCCATGAAATAGCTATTCCCGATATTTCGACTAAAGAAAAAGCACAGCAAGCTATTGGTTTAGATATGCAAAAAATTAATGCAGAAAAACAAGAGTTCTTAAAAACAGTCGTGCCACAGTGGGATGACCAAGCTCGTAAAAATAACCTATTAGCCAAATAAACTAGATTCGCCCGCAACCTAAGGGCGATTTAACCAATGGAGTGAATATGAGCGTACTACGTTCGTTATTAACTGCTGGGGTGCTGGCAACAGGCTTATTATGGGCAGCGGCTGCATCCGCGACACCTCAGATTGCACAAGAAAATGCAGAAGGCCGTTGGGTTGTTACACCGCAGCGTAGCGCAGATAGCGCTTGCATCGACTGCCATAAACCTGACAAAGAAGGCATGCACGGCACGCACGCAGAAGTTATTAACCCCAATAATAACTTACCGGTAACTTGTACCAATTGTCACGGGAACCCTGGACCAAAACACCGCGAAGGCGTTAAAGATGTTATGCGTTTTAACGACCCAATGTACGGTGTGGAACAGCAAAATAGTGTGTGTTTGTCCTGTCACTTACCCGAACAGCTACAAAAAGCGTTTTGGCCACATGATGTCCACGTCACCAAAGTAGCCTGTGCTAGCTGCCATGACCTTCATCCTAAACAAGACACTATGAAGGTACTGACAGATAAAGGGAAAGTGAAAATTTGTGTCGACTGCCACTCTGATCAACGCAATAACCCTGACTTTAACCCAGCAGCGGTAAAATTGCGTAAGGAGCAACCATGAGTTGTTCTCGTCGTCAATTCATCATCTACTCAGGCGCACTGGCGGCGGTGGGGGGGATAGCGAGTCATACTCTAGCGAATACAATGAAAATAGACGGGGTTCGCTACGGCATGATCCACGATGAAAACTTGTGTATCGGCTGTACGGCGTGTATGGATGCGTGTAGAGAAGTTAACCAAGTCCCCGAAGGTGTTTCTCGGTTAACGATTATTCGTAGTGAACCTATTGGTCAGTTTCCTGATGTTAAATATCGTTTTTTTCGCCATTCCTGCCAACATTGTGAGAGCGCCCCTTGTGTTGATGTATGCCCTACAGGGGCCTCTTTTATCGATAAAACAACTGGAATTGTGGATGTAAACCCTGACTTATGCGTAGGTTGTCAATATTGTATTGCAGCCTGTCCTTACCGTGTCAGATTTATTCACCCCGTGAGTAAAACCGCCGATAAATGCGATTTTTGTCGTAAAACCAATCTAAAAAAAGGTAAACAACCCGCTTGTGTCGAGTCTTGCCCAACCAAAGCACTGACATTTGGTAATTTAGATGATCCTAATAGCGATATTTCGTTAATGCTAAAAGAAAAACCAACATACCGGTTCAAAATAGCGCTCGGCACACACCCCAAAATGTATCGAGTTCCCTTCAAATATGGGGAGGTTAGCCAATGACAACAGCTTCAGCTTTCCATTTTGAATCTCTCGTTTGGGATTGGCCAATTGCTGTTTATCTATTCTTAATTGGTATTTCGGCAGGGCTAGTCGTACTGGCGGTATTACTACGTCAGTATTACCCCAAAGCGGCAGGCAGTGACAGTACTCTAATGAGAACGACACTGATACTTGCGCCAACAACCATCATATTTGGACTACTGATTTTGATCCTCCACTTAACTCGTCCGTGGACGTTTTGGAAACTGATGTTCCACTACAGCCTAACTTCAGTGATGTCGATGGGGGTCATGCTATTTCAGCTATATATGGTAGTTCTGGTTATTTGGTTAGCAAAAATATATGAAAAAGAGGTGATTACATTACAACAAAAGTGGCTCCCTAAATTCAGTTTTGTTCCTCGTATATTAAGCTTATTTAATCGCGTTGTACGCTTTTTCGATATCATCATGTTAGTACTCGCGGTACTACTTGGAGCCTATACTGGCTTTTTACTCTCAGCGCTAAAATCGTACCCTTTCTTAAATAACCCGATTTTACCCGCTTTATTCCTATTTTCAGGGATATCGTCGGGGATCGCAGTCGCGCTAATTGCTATCGCCCTACGTTATCGTAAAAATGTTCATAACCCTGAAAGTGCATTTCTACATAAAGTTGAAGGCTATGTGATTTGGTTAGAAATATTCCTATTAGCTGCATTTTTTGTTGGGTTAGCACTTGGCGATGACGGGAAGATACGTTCCTTAACTGCGGCGCTGGGTGGCGGTTTCTGGACCACTTGGTTCTGGATTGGTGTCGTCGGTTTCGGCTTCATTATTCCTTTAGCATTAAAAAAATGGGCTGATAAAGGACTAGGGGCATCTCGAGTGTTGATTATCAGTGGTGCCAGCTTATTAGGTGTATTTTGCTTACGCTTTTTTGTGTTATATGCGGGGCAATTAACAGTTGCATAACTCATTCAATCATAAAGGTGATAATTGGAACTAATACTCCCTGAAATCGGCTTTCTCTGCCTTGTATTGGCTTTATGTATCGCTAGCTTTCAGGCTTTGAGTGGAGTTATTGGTCTCATCCAACACGTTCCGAGGCAAATGCCTCAGAACGTGCTTTGGACTTATTCACAGTTTTTTCTGCTACTTACTGCCTATATTTGTTTGACCATCAGCTTTATCCAAAGTGACTTTTCCGTAGTATATGTTGCACAACATAGTCATCGTTTATCCCCTTTATATATCAAGATTGCCGCAGTATGGGGAGGACATGAAGGGTCAATTTTCCTTTGGTTACTGTTTATATCGGCTTGGAGCGCATTATTTGCTTGGCGCTATCGCCAGCAAAATCATCTTGTCTTCCCACTGACATTAACCTTTCTTGCCATGATCAGTGGCGCTTTATTATGGTTCATTATTTTTTATTCCGACCCTTTTGAGCGGATTTTCCCACCCGCAATTGAAGGGCGTGATCTCAACCCAATGTTGCAGCATTGGGGGCTTATTTTACATCCTCCATTGCTGTATTTAGGCTATAGTGGGTTAATGGTTGTGACCGCCTTAATTCTCGCATCAATACTCACAGGCCAATTTAATCAAATCACGGCTTGGTTGTGTTGGCGTTTCACCGTACCAAGTTGGTGTATACTGACTCTCGGAATTACGCTGGGTTCATGGTGGGCATATAACGAATTAGGCTGGGGGGGTTGGTGGTTTTGGGACCCTGTTGAAAATGCATCACTACTTCCTTGGCTAAGTGCCACTGCCCTGCTTCATAGCTTATCCGCATCGAGGAAAACTGAAGGATATCGGCACTGGTCAATATTACTTGCCATTCTTACCTTCATCTTATCTTTATTGGGTACATTAATTGTACGCTCTGGCATTTTAATGTCTGTACATGCTTTTGCCCTTGATAATGTGAGAGCCGTTCCCCTATTTTTACTATTTAGTATCTTAAGCCTTATCGCTTTGTTTATTTATGGCTGGAAAGCAAAAAATGTAGAAAGTAAAACCGCTAAGGTGAATAAACGTGATACTTACTTATTATTAACATTAGTCCTATTTGCTACAGTATTATTTATTGTTCTTACTGGTACGCTTTATCCAATGATTTATGCCCTCTTTGGTTGGGGGAAAATTTCTGTTGGTGCGCCATATTTTAATCAAGCATTACTCCCATTCGGCATTTTAATGTTACTTATTATGGCATTAAGCGTGCTTAATCTACCGAAGAAAATCCCTTTCATCACCCAATGGCGATTTCCGGTTATATTGCTCCTCAGTACATTACTCAGTATTGTTCTATGGTCACACGGAATAATTATCGCCATTTCGTGTGGGTTTTTAATGGCTATTTTATGCATTTTTTGGTTACGTCCAATTCGTGTAATTAACCAACAATTACCCTCTCTTCTTGCCCATACTGGGGTAATTATTTTTGCTGCGGGTATTGCCCTTTCCGTTGGTAGCCGGCAAGAAATTAGTGTCAACCTTTCCATTGGGCAGTCTGTTTCTTTAGCAGATTATCAGTTCCAATTTAAACAGCTTAAACTCCTTGCTAAGGGGAATTACACAACTGAAAAAGCCGTTATACAAGTTGCCCAAGCCAACCACCCCTTACACCAATTAATTACTGAACGCCGTTTTTATACGGCACGTCAGCAATTAATGATTGAACCAGGAACCTATTGGGGCTGGGTACGTAATTGGTATGCTGTTTTAGGGGAGAAAACAGGTGCAAATAGCTACGCAATCCGCTTTTATGTGCAAGATGGCATTCAATGGATTTGGGGAGGTGCGTTATTTATGTGTTTTGGGCTGCTAATTGGTTGGGTAAAGGGAAGAACAAAGCATGAATAAAGCTTTAGTCACTTTCATTTTCTTATTTGCTTCGTTTATGGCTAAAGCACAAATTGTAGACGTGTGGCAATTTAATTCGCAGGAAGAACAAGACTATTCCTTGCAAATTGCCTCATCACTACGTTGCCCACAATGTCAAAATCAAAATTTATTAGAGTCAAATGCCCCTACTGCGGTCAGTATGCGGCATCAAGTATTCAAAATGGTAGCTGAAGGTAAAAATAAGAGCCAAATCCAACAATATATGACTGATAGATATGGCGAGTTTGTTCTTTATAACCCACCGCTAACGCTAGGAACTGCTTTATTATGGGGATTGCCCATCATTGCTCTGGCGGGGATTTTAAGTTTAACATTCTACTTAACTCGCCGACAAAAATATCATTATCGCCATGATAGCCCCGAAGTAACCCAAACTACAAAACAACTTTTAGTCTCCGTGACTGATGAATCGCCTTCTCAACAGAAACAAAGCACGGTGTTTATCATTGTATTATTCTTCGCCATTATGGGTTGTTTCTTTATACCCCGCTTTGAACTGACGTATCGCGAATATTTACGTATCTCTGATCCTCTTTTATCATTCACTCCGTTACAACAAGAACAAAATGACTTGTTACGTTTACAAAATGATATTCGTCAGTCACCTGAAAATAGTGAACTATGGGCAACACTTGGTGAATATTATTTATATCAAAATAGCTATGACAACGCGCTAATCGCTTATTATCGAGCACTAAAATATGGCGGTGAGAATGCACAAATATACTCCGCAATTGCAACTGTATTATATTATCAAGCAGGGCAGCACCTGACTCCAGATGCTCATGCTGTAATTAATAAAGCCCTAGCTCTTGATAACAATGAGGTCACAGCCTTAATGCTAGTTGCTTCTGATGCATTTATGAATGCAAATTACGAGCAAGCAATTGATATTTGGCAAAAACTATTAGATAGCAATAGCTCCCGTATTAATCGTTCACAACTAATTGAAGCCATCCAAATGGCAAAAATAATGGGAAATAAAAAATAATTCAAATATATAAAATTAATATCTTTGCATTAAGTGTTAATACATACTAAATTATCACTATAGTAACAAATATACTCCCCCTAATTAATGTCAATTCATTTAAATATGTAATTTTTCGTTTCTTACTGCTCATCATTATTTCATCTCTATATTACATTAAATAATTTTATGCTACATTCACCATATTAAACTCCTAAAATTGAACCTGTGTATAATAACGTAAGTAAAATTAACGCTCTTAATTTCACTTATATACGATTAAACATTTTTCTTTTACGACGTTATTTTTAGGAATGTAAAACAATCACATAAGAAATAAAAAACATGAAAAATAAAATATTTTCATTCTTAGTTGTTGGCCTTATTGCTGGTGCTTCCTTTATTGGCGGTGTCGCAAGTAACTATACACCTGATCTAGATATTATTGAAAAATCACAAAAAGCAGTTGAGGATTTTTTAGCTGACCCTAAAACAGCAGAGTATAAAAATGTTAAATATCATGAGATAAGGGAAACCCTTGACCATGGAATGTTAGGTTATGTTTGTGGAGAAGTACTCATTTTCACCAGCCAAACACCATATTCATTTAAACGTTTTATCGTTAAAACATATCTTCATGACGATGGTCGTAATGTTGTTTCTATCCCAATTATTGATGATAAAGACAAAGAGTTCCCTAATGATGATTTTAATATAATATGGGGTAAATATTGTAATAATTAATCCACCGGATAAAAATACAATCAAGGTTAAATTTAACACATTAATAATATAAAAATAATATTTAAATTACGTCTAAAACCATCACTCAATCTTACACATTTCAAACGAAATAAAGTATGTTGTTTTTATATTGATTCAATTACATATAATAAAAATATAATAAATGGTCGAATAAACCAGCATAAGCAATATTCTCATATTCTCAACTTGTTTATTTCTGCATTCAAGATAAGTTAGAATTAAGATGAGCACTATATGTTAATTTTCTATCTACCTCCATATACTATAGTGCATACATCTGCTTAAGAAAGGTTAAAAATAGTTCCATAACCTTAATCACACAACTGACTTTGAGAAAAGCGAAGTCATGCCTATCTTATCATTTTCTAATCTTGCAACGTTAAATTAACTAGCTATTTTGGTAGTAATTCTTGATTGCTTGATATAAAGTCACAACCCTTTTTTTCAAGGTTACTATTTTGGAGGCGAGATGTTTATAGGCTTTGATTACGGTACATCCAACTGCGCTGTCGCAATCATGAAGGACGGAATACCGACACTATTACCATTAGAGGGCCATAGTAAATATATTCCATCAACACTGTGTGCGCCAACAAGAGAATCTGTATCTGAACACCTATTTCGTCATTGCAAAATCACACCTTCAGATGAAATTGGGCAGCAAATATTAAGAAGGTCGATAACTTTTAATCAAGATGAAGGGGTCGATTTAATGCCTGAAGATATTGTTTTCGGGCAAGCTGCCTTAGATTTATATTTAAGTGACCCAAGAGATGTTTATTATGTAAAATCACCTAAGTCGTTTTTAGGCGCTTCCGGGCTTCATGAAACACAAATTAGTTTTTTCGAAGACCTTGTTTGCGCCATGATGAAAAATATCAAAGATACTGCTGAACATACCTTACAACAAGTTATAGACGATACAGTGATTGGACGGCCAATTAACTTCCATGGTCGCGGTGGAGAATTAGCTAACCAGCAAGCAGAATCCATATTATATCGTGCCGCAAAACGTGCAGGCTTTCATCATATTACATTTCAATTTGAACCTGTCGCTGCTGGCCTTGAATATGAATCAACTTTAAATAGTGACCAAATAATCCTAGTTGTTGATATTGGTGGCGGAACAACTGATTGCTCATTAATTCAAATGGGGCCAAGTTACCGAACCGCACAAGATAGAACCCCTTCCTTATTAGCCCATAGTGGCCAAAGAGTGGGTGGAAATGATCTTGATATCTATATTGCGCTAAAACAATTGATGCAACTTTTTGGGATGGAAAGCCAGTCGCTTTCAGGTATTAAAATGCCATTTTTACAGTTTTGGAACCCAATTGCGATAAATAATGTTGAAGCCCAAAAAGAATTTTATTCGCGGCAAAACCTTTCAGCGCTGACTCGATTAAAACAAGAAGCAAAAGAGCCTAAAAAATTGGCTCGCTTACTAGAAGTATATAACGAAACTCTTGGGTATAGCCTTGTCCGTATAGCTGAAGAGGCGAAAATTGCCTTATCTGAAGATGCTAATTATTTAGCTAAAATTGCGCTATTGAATGAAACGCTTGAAGTTAATATTCAACGAGAGCATTTAATTGAATCAATAGAATCACCAAAGAATAAAATGATTGAACTAGTTAAAGAGGCTGTCAATCAAGGGGGAGTGCAACCTGATGCTATTTACATTACGGGGGGAAGTGCTCGCTCACCCATATTGCATCAAGCTATCTCCCAAGAATTGCCTAATATCCCTATCGTACGCGGAGATGATTTTGGTTCCGTTACCGCAGGGCTAACTCGCTGGGCTGAAACCTGTTTTAAATAAAAACACATTATTTTCTAAGTGACTACTTACAATAAAAGGTAATGTTTAACATTACCTTTTAACCTTACTTCTTCAGTTGCTGGTAGTCACATGAAAATTAATAATATTCTCAAAAAATTTAAGCTAACAGATATTAGTCAGATCGAAAGCATCTATCCTTATTCGCCAGTATATAAAATACATAAGAATAATCATGACTATGTACTAAAACAGACTTGCTCTAATATTGATGATGCCAACAGATTAGCAAGCTATTTATCCAATTTAAATAATAAGAAAATAAATATTGTCACACCAATTTCAGTAGTTACCCCAAATCCACAAGAAATAAATAATGATGTTTGGGTGCTCTATCCGTTTATTAAAGGAAGTAAATATAGCGCTTCTACACATGAAATTATTGAAGCAGGCCGTTTACTGGGGAAAATACACTCGGTTTCCTCTATCAATAATCAAGAAAAACTCAGTGAGTATAATGAATATGAGCTTGAGGATAGCGATATAATCAATGATATCAATATCATACATGACCATTGTATAAAGCATAAATTAGCTATAGATATAAATCAGTTTAAAAGATTAATGCTAGAAACTATTGAAAATCAATCGGTTTTAAGAAAATATAATTTACCCGCTGTTGCTACGCCTTATGACTACAAAGCTGATAATTTAATTTATTTAGAGTGCAACCAAGCCTTTATTATAGACCCCGATAATGCAACTTATATTCCTAGGATTTTCGATTTAGCCTTAACATTGTTACTTTTCCATAATGTATTAGAAACAGCACCAAATCGTATTTTTACTGTAGATGAATGGGAATTGTTTAAACTCGGTTATTCTGAATTCATTACAGTTACCCCTTTTGAAAAGTCTTGTTGGCAACAAGCTATCAAACATTTATTTTTAGATGAAGTGATTTGGTTAATGTCTGATTTTGAACAAGGATGGGAAAATACACGGCAACGAAATTTATTTATTTCATTGTTATCATTAATATTAGATGAAAAATTGTTAAAAAAATACACGCTATAATTTAAAACAGCACGTTGCTAGATAATATGGATGCCGCTCAAAGCGGCATCCATAAGAAAATTATTTTTTAACTTTATGTACAATATCAAAGTACTTATCTTTGTTATCCTGCTCTGGATAAATACGATAAGTATATTCTTCAGGTGTTACAGTGACATTTTCTACAACACGAGTAAATAACACTTCCCCTTGATCATTTTTTGCAGTTAATGAACGGGTTTTTCCATTCTCATCAAATGACCAATCACCTTTCATTTTTGGTTTCCCATCAAATGTAGTCATATTAAAGGTGCCATCTGGATAATATTCAGCTAAGCCAAAGAAGTTAGAAACTTGCTTATCATCAGCACTGACTTCTTTTTTGTTTTGGTCTAAAGCTTCCGTTGTTGTCCAGACTTTACCAACCATGATTTCTTCATAAGCATTTAATTTATGCTCAGCATTTTGTGATTGCGTTGCTGCTGGAGCCGTAGCGGCTTGAATACCAAATGACATTGTAGATACAACAGCAAATAATGTAGGTACTAATAGTCTTTTCATTTTATTTCCTTTAACTAACAAGCTCAAACAAGCATTTGATTTAACTTAAGGGTAACTACATAAGACTTATTATCATAATGTTATTACGTTTATTTACATGGAAATGTTTTGTTACATACGAGGAGGAGTTCTAAATAAATTACAGTTATACCAACAATTACAAATTAATTAGAATAAATATATTCAATCCTAACTATTTAACAATTTATTGATCAACCAATATCCCGCTTTACCCGGTGGATTATGCTTAGACCACACTAAATCTACATTAATTTTACGCGGCCATAGGTCATAATTAAGGCTCACTAATAGGCCATGACCGAATTGCTTGACTAACCAAGTGGGTAGTATTGCCCAGCCAGTCCCTTGTTCAGCCATTTCTAGTAACAACAAATAATTGGGAGCCAGCCAGTTTTTTTCGCTGTTAATGACGGTTTCACTGCTGCTACTTAACCGTAGTTGACGTGTCGTCGTGAGATGTTGATAGGTAATTTGTTTTTCTTTTGCTAACGGATGGCTAGCTAACACATACAACCCTAGCTCCCCTTGAACAGGTAAACGTGAAAATGAAATATCAGCAGGATATTCGATTCGTGACTCCATCATGCCAACATGAGCCTGCTGATTTTGGATCATTTCAATGACATCATTGTTTTCGGCTATTAAGAATTCAAATTCAATATGAGGAAATTGTCTATCTAATATTGTTAATACATGCTCTGCGTGTGGAGGTTGATAAATATCTGAAAAAGCACAACTTAACCGTGGTTCAATATCAGGTGACAATTCAACTCTCAAGGCTTGTAATCGTTCATCAGCTGATAAGATATCCTCAACTAGACTTAATACCTTTCTTCCAGCAAAAGTCAGTGTTGATTCACGCCCTTGCCTATCAAATAAAGCAAACCCCATATCATCTTCAAAACCACTAATAGTCGTACTCACTGTCGATTGGCTTTTATTAAGCTTTCTCGCTGCCGCAGAGAACGATTTCAGTGCAGCGGCTTCCACAAAGGTACGCAATGTTTCTATAGAATAGTTCATAAGGTATCGATTTTTCCGATGGCTGCCATTTTGTATATATATATAAAATAGCAAATAATTGCACCTGTTTTTTTTATAACATATTAGATAGCTATATATTTGAGGTAGTTATGAGCAAGCAGACAAAAACATTAACTGAACGAATTTTTCATGCAGTTTCATTTGAAATCATCGCAATCGCGATAACTGCTCCGGTCAGTGCATGGATTTTAGGACGCTCAATTTTCCAAATGGGTACCGTCGCGATTATATTATCGACACTCGCCATGTTATTAAACCTATTCTATAACATGCTATTTGACCTCTACTGGCCTCTTTCTAAAGGGCTACGCCCAACTAAAGTACGTATTGCCCATGCTGTTGGTTTCGAATTAAGTTTTGTGATCCTCGGCCTACCGATACTGGCAGTACTCCTAAAAATGACTTTATGGGATGCATTTTTACTTGAGATTGGCTTCTTTGCTTTTTTCTTATTTTACACTTATGCATTTAACCTACTCTATGACATTTTGCGTGACCGTTGGTTTACTAACCAAGAAAACCAATCAAACTCGATTAAACCAGCCATAAAACGTACATAGTTCAGCAACGACACCGAACACGAAATATGTTCGGTGTCGATGTCAAATAGTGACCCGATATTAGCTATCATTGCAAAAAACTTTGGAGAAATGGATAGCCATGAGAAAGCAGCGGTAGCGCTTAGTTTTACACAGAATAACCAATCCTCTGCGACAATTTATGCCATGGAACAACATTTAATCCGGAGTAAAACTAAATAAGATAATAAGATACTATTAACAGTCATAATTTATCATATAAGTCATTTCATCAAGGTTTAGTTATTTGCTAAGCCTTTTTGTTTTAATAGAGAAATAAATATCCCCACTTTATCTGCTGTTAATTACTTTAATGACACTATAAAACTGAGAAACCACGACGTACCTCACGATAATGACAACAACTTGCATTTGCAATTGATAATCATTAACATAAAATAAAACATCATATTATCTTATGATTTATAACCAAATGAATTCTTTTACCCCTTATAACCTTAAAGCAATGTTAGCAATTACTTATCTTAAACACGTTTAGCCGTTACCTTTTTGGCTTTAACTGAAAGAATACCGAGGTCTTATGATGAGTCAAAAACTACTTACTTTTATTCTGTCGATAACATTGCATATTTTAGTTATCGGGTATTTTATTTATATAACGACTCAATCATTATCTCAATCTCAGAAAAACCAAGCGTTGCAGGATGCTCCAGTTATTTCTATTGCACTGACTCAGGCCGCTCAAGAAACTCAACCTGAAGAAATAGCACAAGCCCACGCTATCCTTAGTAAAATAAAGTTAGACACTGTGGTGGAAAAAGCCACTATTGTCGTCCCTAAAAAACAAAAAGAAATAAAAAAAACCGTCAAAGAACCGGTTAAACCAACAACATCTACAATGGTTAAAAATACAGAGACGCCTAAGAAGCCAGTAGAGAAAAAAACACCTCTACACACTGAAATTGCCCAACAGCAAAAAGCAGGTAGTCAAGTGACGTCCTTATCCTTGGGAAATAAAAGCCACAAAACACAACAAGCCCCTAGTAATATAGACAATCAATTAATAAGTTCCTATCGTGAAAAATTACGTCAAGAAATTGAACGCAATAAACAATATCCACGTAGAGCTAAAAAAATGAAAAGTCGAGGTGTCAGCACAGTTCAGTTCCAATTAAGCCAAACGGGAGAAATTAGTTTAGTACGCTTAGCGAGTAGTTCTGGAAACGAATTATTAGACAATGCCGCATTAACAGCGGTACAAAAAAGCCGCTCAGTAGGTAAGCCACCAGCGGGCTTTGCTCAATCAATTACCCTTAATATTGAATTTAATTAACGCTAAATAAAGCTAATAACCCGCTATCGTGATATGAGTTACTATGCTGTTAATGCCTGCAATATATTGAATAGTGAACAGCCTGATTATCATTGGGTTTAGCTGTTTGGCTTTACTATACATAAAAATGAAAAAACCGTTGAGAATAGGCTTTCTAATGCTGTTTTATTAATCGTGTATGATGAACTAATCAGTAGTGAAATTCTCTACAGGCTACAGATGATTGTTGCCAAGGCTATTGCGGGGTAATCATTACCTAATACTGTTTATATAGGACGAGAAAAAGCTTATTTATTGTTATCATCGACAAAAGCCTGATGTTTGGTTACGATCGGCTTAAAAAGCGAAATCAATATATCAAGTGGATCAATATGGAACAAAAACTACTGGCGGATTTTTCACTTTGCGCACAAACTCTTGGCGCATTATTTAGTTATAACCCTTCTGATGCCCGTGTAAATAAATTAATTCACTTATTTAGCTCAAGTGAATGGCAATCTGAGTGGCCTTTCAATAATATCTATGATTGCCAACGTATTGATAAACGCTTTCAAGATAGCTTAAATGAGCAAGAAACATTACAAGAAGCTTATCAGCGCTTATTTATTGGCCCTGATGCGCTTCCCGTACCACCTTGGGGCTCTGTTTACCTTGATAAGGAAAATAGTGTTTTTGGTATATCCACCCTTGAACTAAGGGCTTGGCTACGCAACAACCAAATTAATATTGAATTAAATCAAAATGAACCAGAAGATCATATTGGTTTATTATTGTTACTCACTGCTTGGGTTGTTGAAAATAAACCCGAGCTATTACGGGGCCTATTAGAAATGCATTTGTTACCCTGGGCTTATCGTTATTTAGAGAAAATGCAATTACAAAGTGGCCATGCTTTTTATGAAGCAACTGCACTATTAGCGAATGAAACTTTAAAATACATACAGCAAGCTATCCAATTAAATCCGATAAATAAAGAAATTTACCTTTAGTTGTTTCAATAGCTATTTGAATAGAAAATAAATACGTGTGAATAATAGCCCTAAATCAGGGTATATTTAGGGCTATTATTATACTATGGGTGTTTTTTAGGTATATGGTAGGCATCATTTAAGAACAGGATAATTTTGTCCAAGTCAGAAATATAAGCAGTATTATTGTAAACCCCCGTTTGATGTACCGAACTAATCCCTTCAGGCAATACCAACACAGGCAAAGATTGGTTCACATCCCCGATAACAGTGATCAGTTCTTGTCTAGGTTTTTCAAAACCAATATAGACCACATCAATAAATTCCCTTAAATTAGTGTTCTTAGCAAGAATGCCTTCTAACATTGTGCAATCAGGGCAATAAAATACTTCACCTTCATAATTTTTATCTGAAAAACCCATATTTAAAAGATATAACTTATATTTCATAATGTTACCTAATTGAACTGATGAGTAAACCAAAATAAACTATTCGGCATTATTGTTACTTTATTTGAGCAAGTGCAATATCAACATCTGCAATAATGTCTTCAATATCTTCACAACCTAATGAGAAACGCAAAAGCCCTTCAGTAACACCTTGTAATAGGCGTTCTTCTTCAGGTATGCAAGCATGAGACATGATCCTAGGATAAGAAACGATAGATTCTATCCCCCCTAAACTCACGGCAACTAATGGTATGCGAATTGTATCTAAAAATAATTTCACATTCTCATAACTGCCTAAATCAAAAGAAACAACCATTCCCCCATTTTTAGATTGCCGCATATGAATATCATAATTTGGATGAGAGGGTAGACCTGGATAAAATACTTGCTCAACTTTAGGATGTTCATGCAAATATTCAGCAAGCTTTTGTGCGTTTTCACTGGATCTTTCAACTCGCATCGCCATCGATTTCAACCCACGCATGGTTAACCAGCTATCAAAAGGTGCAGCAATACTACCAATAGCTACCGCAGATTTATGTAGCAATTTAGCATATTCGGGGTTGTTTGTTGCTGCCGTTCCTAAAATCACATCGCTATGGCCATTAATAAACTTTGTAGCGCTATTAATCGAATAATCAATACCTAATGAAATCACATCAGACAATAACGGTGTCATAAACGTATTATCACAAATTGTGATGAGTTGCTTTTCTTTTGCAATACGGATCACTGAGATTAAATCTGTCACCTGTAATGTTGGGTTTGATGGAGTTTCAATATAAAAAGCCTTGGTATTCTTTTTAATTGCATCCGCATAATTTTGCGGGTTTGTTGCATCAACAAATGTCACTGAAATACCATATCTTGGTAAAAATTCAGTCATTAATTGAAACGACCCGCCATAAATACTTTTGCAAGCAACAATATGGTCACCATGGCTAAAACTCAACAAAATAGCACTAATTGCTGCCATTCCGGAGGAAAAAATTTCAGCATACTTGGCATTTTCAATCGCACAGATAGCATCACTTAATGCATCTCTAGTAGGGTTAGAAAAACGTGAATAAATATAAGAATAATTTTCTTCAATATCCGATTGAGAATAAGTCGATGATTGATATAACGGAATAGACGAACTTCCAGTATATTTATCTGTCATCGGGTAACCATGTATAACTTTGGTATTAATTTTCATAAGTAAATCGCATTATTAATAAGTATATTTAAATACTTGCCACATTAATTTCAGAGTAAGCAAACATAGCGGGTGAACCGCCAGTATGAATAAAGAGTAATGGCTGATTGCCACCAATCGTTTCTTTTAAAATATTATCAATTAACCCTGCCATTGCTTTGCCTGTATAAACAGGGTCAAGTAAAATCCCTTCTTTTCTCGCCAATAGTTCAACTGCTTGTTGGCCTTTATCATTAGGCATTCCATAACAAGGGGCAAAATATTGATCCCATAATTTAATTTCAGGTAATGCTGAAAGATTAAATTGCACGGCAAGTTGATTAAGTAAATATTCAACTTTAGGTTTTTGTTGTTCTACCGTGCGAGAAACTGTAACCCCTATGACTGGGGTATGTGGTAAAAACGCTTGTAAACCAACTGCCAACCCCGCATGTGTTCCAGCACTCCCTGAGGCCACAATTACAGCCGCAAACTCGATTTCTTTTGGTTTTTGCTGCACAATTTCTAAAGCACAATTGACATAACCTATTGACCCTAATACGTTTGAACCACCTACAGGAATAATATAACTACCTTGCAAATTTAGTTTTTCAATAAGTTCCTGCAGTTGTGTATTTGGGTCTGTCAGTTCATCACAAAAATAACAATCCGCATTAAATAAGTCGGTTAGCAGCTTATTTCCATTATTCAAAAATAGTGAATTATGGCTTCGTATTGGGTTTTCTAATAGTGCAACACACTGTAAGCCATACATTGCAGCAATAGCTGCTGTTTGGCGAACATGATTAGATTGAATAGCCCCCGCGGTAACGATAACCTTGGCTTTTTTACTCAATGCATCTGCAAAAAGATATTCTAATTTACGAAGTTTATTTCCCCCCATAGCAAGGGGGGTCATGTCATCACGTTTAATATAAATATCACGGCCTAGATACTCTGAAATATTATGTAATTTCATTAAGGGAGTTACCCCATGAAGTAAATCTATTTTGGTAATAGCCGAGATTTTTTCTTGAAAATTCATTTTTAACGTATCCCGCTAATAAGTAAAACCTAAATAGAGATAAACCATTAACGCAAAGACAGCTGTTACGGTGGCATAAGGCATTTGAGTACGAATATGTTCAATATGGTCGCAATCCGTTGCCATTGAAGCCACAATCGCATCACTGGATATTGGAGAAGTCATATCGCCATAAATAGAACCCGCAATAGCTGCACCAATCATATATTCAATAGGCATACCGACGGAAATCCCTAGTTGAACGCCAATCGGGATCATAATGGCAAATGTTCCCCATGATGTTCCCGTTGCAAGAGACATCACCGCACTAATTAAGAAAATAAACCCTATTGAAAATGCAGGTGAAATAACCCCTGATGTAATTTCTGCAATATAGGCCCCGGTATTTAAATCTGAAGATACGGTCCCCATTAAAAATGCCAAAATCATCACAGAGCTAATTTTGACCATGCTGGCATAGCCGATATACAGTTCTTTAAAAAAAGTCTCAATGTTCAATACACGACGAGCTAAGAACCAAACAAAAGAAACTAAAGTTCCAAACATGACGCCCCAATATACCGAAGTTGAGCCACTACCTTTGCTAAAATCGCCATTACCAGTGATATAAAGCGCAAGAGGTACCATTAATACTGTAGATAGAATAGGAATAAAGAAATTAAGGGATGTATGGCAGTTAGGGTGGTCAATAATATCTTCATCATCCTGTTCTGTTTCTTCTGCCGCCAACATTGTCAAAGCCTGTTCTTGCGCACGTAAATCGGCTTTTTTCATTGGCCCCCAAGATGTATTAGAGAAGATATAAAACAATACTGATGCTAAAGAAAACCACGCCATGATATTAAATACCATTGAGCTTGCTAAAATTTCAAATGGTTCTCCTGTGATGAAACCTTTGGATATTTGTACGCCAATCACCCCCATCATTGCCGCCCCCCAACCGTTAATCATGGCTGAAGAACAAACTGAAACACAGGATGTTTGAACAATATATGACATTTTCTCAGGCGATACGCCGTATTTTTTAGCCAGTGTTTTAGTTGAAGCCCCTGCGATTAATTGATTAATCGAACTTTCGATAAAAATTAATGAGGTTATAATCATCGCCATTAATTGAACGGCTTTTTTATTTTTAATTAATTTTGTTTTATTCGTTAATAACCTAACCAGTGATTTTACGCCCCCAGTAACAACAACCAGTCGCATAATACCGCCAATCATTACCATAAATAGAATTGTTTTTGTATTCCCTGGTGAAGCAAACGTATTAATAATACCATCAAGTGTCCCATTCACACCTAATAATATATTGTGATCATGTATAACGGTAAAACCGACTAATATTCCCAGTAATAATGATAATATAACTTGTCGTGTAAAAATGGCTAAAAGTATTGTCACCATTGGCGTGACAATAGTCCAAATCCCATAATCATTCATTAGATGCTCTCTTATTATATTTTATTGTGATTTTAATAAATTAAGATAATGCGTTTTCTAAATCATTTAATAAGTCAGTAATATCTTCAATACCTACAGATAAACGTAATGTCGTATCATAAACACCAATACTTTCTCTTTCTTCTTTTGTCATTGAGCCATGGGACATAGTTGCAGAATGATTCACCATACTTTCTACACCACCAAGAGACTCAGCTAATACAAAGTACTTCACTTTAGATAAGAAATACTTTGTATCTTCAATATCACCTTTTAATTTAATCGTGACGACCGCCCCACCAGTACGCATTTGTTTTTTACATAGTTCATATTGTGGATGCGAAGACAGCCCTGGGTAATAAACTTGTTCAACTTTTGGGTGTGTAGATAAATATTTTGCAACTTGTTCTGCGTTACAGCATTGTGCTGACATGCGAAGTGCTAATGTTTTAAGTCCACGTAAAGCTAGATACGCATCAAAAGGAGAAGCAATCGCGCCTAGTGTGGTTTTCAAAAAATCTAGACGATTCGCTAGCTCATCACTCTGAGTAATCACTGCACCACCAATTAAATCAGAGTGGCCACCTATATATTTACTCGCCGATAGCATCACTAAATCAGCACCTAATTCCAACGGTTTTTGATTCCATGCCGTAGCGAATGTATTATCAACACAAGTTAAAATATGATGCTTTTTAGCTAATGAACAAATTGCTTTAATATCAACTAATTCTAATAATGGGTTTGTTGGGCTTTCTATCCAAATTAAACGGGTGTTTTCTTTTATTTTTGCTTTAACTTCTTCCAGATTATTAAGGTCAACATAGTCTATTTGGTGCCCACAATTTAATGTTGAGACGCGTTCAAATAACCTAAACGTTCCACCATAAACCCCTTTCATCGCAATAATATGCGAATCTTTAGGTAATAAGTTTAATACTAAGCTCGAAGCGGCAACACCTGAGGCGGTTGCTGTTGCATAAACCCCACCTTCAATTTCAGCTAGTAAGGTTTCATATGCATAACGTGTTGGGTTACTACAACGTGAATAACAATATTCTCCATGATCTGTTAAGCTTTGTTGAACAAAAGTACTGGCCGTTGTAATTGCAGGGAAAATAGCGTGATTAACTGCATCTTGCTGCTTTCCACCATGAATTAAAATTGTAGCGATATTCTTAGTCATTATCTAAACCCAGTAATAGTAAAATAAAGAACGATATATTTATATTTGTTGCTAAAAGGAATATGCCACAGAGAAATAGAAAATTTTTTCTAAAAATTGATGACATGTTGCAAATTAAGAGAAAATTTTTCTAAACTGAGTTTTATAACATTAAAAATCAATAAATTACTATAATTACAATAAATGAGTTCAGCGTCACAATATTATTATTTAGTCACTTAACGAATAGAAAAAAGGCAGCAAAGAAGCTATAACCAATTAAAAATAAACAATAAATGTATGTGAGAAGTTAAATATATCAGTGTCACATGTAATCAATCAGTATCAATATTTAAATAAATTTAACTTGTTTCTTAGGGGATTTGCTTATTCCCCCTCTATCAATACTACTGAACATGGGTTTAAGAGAATTTTATTCTCTTTGCTTTAAAATTAAAATAGATCATTGGATTAACTATTCTAGTTAAGTATTCAGAATTAAAAACAGACAGCGCAACGCTAGGATAGTATCATTAGCATCATTAGCCTTTTATTCTATTTGAGATTTTATAGTGACTTCATTTGCTGACCTTAACGCTCTTTCTACTGAACAACTTTCTAACCTACAAGAATTAGGTTATCTCAGTATGACCCCTATCCAAGCCGCCGCCCTTCCGCCAATCCTTGCCGGAAAAGATATTCGAGCACAGGCTAAAACGGGGAGTGGCAAAACCGCAGCGTTTGGTCTGGGATTATTGCAACATATCGATGCTAAGTTGTTTAAAACACAATCATTAGTCTTATGCCCTACTCGTGAACTCGCAGAGCAAGTGGCAAACGAACTACGTCGGCTAGCACGTGCAATTCCTAATATTAAGATTTTAACCCTGTGTGGTGGCGTCCCATTTAGCATACAACGGGATTCCCTCGCCCATGCTGCACATATCATTGTCGCAACGCCGGGCCGTTTACTTGACCATTTAAACCGTGAAACCGTTCAGTTAGATGCTTTGCAGACTCTAGTGTTAGATGAAGCTGATAGAATGTTAGATATGGGTTTTATGCCTGACATAGAAACCGTGATTGATTACTCCCCAGTGAATCGTCAAACCTTATTATTTTCAGCAACTTGGCCAGATGAAATCGCACGTATCAGTCAGCAAATCCAGCACGAACCACAAGCTATTGAAATTAATAGCATTGACGAATTACCCGCTGTCGAACAACAGTTCTATGAAGTTTCACGTCATGGGAAGATAGCCCTATTGCAAAAATTATTAAGCCGTGAGCAACCTGCATCCTGCGTAATTTTTTGCAATACTAAAAAAGATTGCCAAGCCGTATTTGACGCTCTAACAGAGAGTAAACAGAGTGTTTTAGTACTACATGGTGACATGGAACAACGTGACCGCGACCAAACTCTAATACGTTTTGCCAATAGCAGTAGCCGCGTTTTAGTCGCAACAGATGTTGCTTCCCGTGGGTTAGATATCAAAGCACTAGAAATGGTGATTAACTATGAATTGTCATGGGACCCAGAAGTGCATATTCACCGCATTGGCCGAACTGCAAGAGCAGGAGAAAGCGGCCTAGCAATTAGCTTATGTGCACCTGAAGAAGCTCAACGCGCTAACGTGCTCGAAGAAATGCTAAATATGAAGCTCAATTGGCACGCTGAGCCTGAGGGGCTTCATATCACACCATTAGAAGCAACAATGGCAACATTGTGTATTGATGGCGGCAAAAAGGCCAAAATGCGCCCAGGCGATATTTTAGGAGCACTAACTGGTGATGTCGGTTTAGTAAGCGATGATATTGGTAAAATTGTTATCCATCCTACCCATGCCTATGTTGCCGTCAAACGCTCTGTTGCTCAACAAGCATGGAAACAATTGCAACAAGGGAAAATTAAAGGCAAAGCGGTTAAGGTTAGGTTACTAAAATAATATTGGGCAATCTGTGTTTCCTTCCGCAATAAAAAAGGAAGGAAACACGCTATTTGTTTTATGATACGGCTTTATTATCTTGTGGCAGAGCTGATTTAGGCAACCCAAAAATTTTATCGAAAGCCCAATTAAAAAAGAAAGTATAAATTGGGATAAAAATAATTAATGCAAAATCAAGTATTAACGCCTGTAAAAGACTAATCGAGAGCCACCATGCAATTAACGGTATTAAAAAAATTACCAATGTTAATTGAAATAATATGGCATGCACAAACCGGCGCCTAAAGGTTCTAATTCGTGATTTTTGTTTTGACTCCCAATATTCAAACCCTGTATTAAAAATAAAATTCCAACTAACAGCAATCGTAGTTATCACCAATGCTAATGGCCCTGTTGTTCCCGCTGAATTCCCTGAAAGAAAGGCCAGTGCTAGCGCTGAAATCACCCACCCAACAACTTCATAGATAGTAACAAACACAATTTTCCGTTTAATTCCCTGCATATCTCCACCTCTAAATATATCGTCATCAATAGGTGGTAAAATAAATATAATTCAATGATAATAAAAGTCAGCTACTATCAATTTTATTGAAAGGTCTACCATGTCATTCAATAGTGACAATCTTATTATTTTCCTCACTGTTCTAGACAAAGGCTCATTTTCTGCCGCTGCAAGATCATTACAACGAGTCCCCTCGGCAGTCAGTATGGCAATAGCTAATCTTGAAGCAGAATTGGGTTTTGAGCTATTTGATCGTCACTCCCGTGAGCCCAAACCGACAGAGAAAGCCCTTTCATTAGCCCCCTATGCACGCCATATTATTGAAAACTTATCACAACTTAATACATTTTCCAGAGAGTTGACCCAAGGGGTAGAAAGCACTCTGGCTATAGGTGTTGCGGCAGGTATTAATTCAAATATACTCTTTGATGCTCTACGTGTTTTGAGCCAACGATATCCCTTGTTACATATTGAACTTGTCACCGCGCCCCAAGATGACCTATTACCACTACTACATAAAAAACAACTCCAGCTCGCTATTGTATTTGGTGGAATACATGTTAACTCTCAAGAACAATTTCATTATATTGGCGAGGAGTCTATTATTGCGACTATTTCGACAAAGCACCCTTCTTTGCAAGAAAGAACTTCACTTTATATTGAAGACCTCGTCGAAAGCCGACAAATTATTATTGGTAGCCGGCAGCACGAGCTCAGTGATATGCGCATTGTTGTTTCCAGCAACTATTGGAAAACAGATAGCTTTTCCCTAGCACTAGGCTTAGTCGAAGGGGGCATGGGCTGGGGGAATTTTCCCTTGTCCCTGATTAAAGATAAGCTAGCGACAGGGACTTTAAAGCCGTTACAGTTTAAAAATACACCTAATGGTTTGAAGCTCCCTATTCATGTGGTTAGCTTAAAGAGCCATGCACTTAAACGCGGCGCACAAGAATGCATTGAATTACTGAAAAAAACACATCTTACATAAAAATTTTCATGACCCCTTCTGACTTATTTCCTTAAATTAAATTGCTTTTTAATAGATTAATTATTTTAATACCACCAACGAAAACGTTTGCTTTTTATTTTTCTGGCTATAAAATGCGCCGGATTTTTTTGCCCTGAAAAAATAATTGGAGACTATCGTGAGCGAAGATAAAAATTATAGTCATGGCCCCGTGCCCATATCCGCGCGAAAAGGCGGGCTAGCATTAACCTTTGTAATGCTAGGATTAACCTTCTTTTCCGCCAGTATGTGGACCGGAGGCGCTCTTGGTACCGGTCTTGATTTTCATGATTTCTTCCTCGCAGTACTCATCGGTAATCTTCTTCTTGGTATCTACACCGCATTTCTTAGTTTTATCGGTTCTAAAACTGGCTTAACAACCCACCTCCTTGCACGCTATTCTTTTGGTATCAAAGGTTCTTGGCTTCCTTCTTTCTTATTAGGCGGCACCCAAGTCGGCTGGTTTGGTGTTGGAGTTGCTATGTTTGCAATTCCTGTCGGGAAAGCTACTGGTTGGGATATTAATTGGCTAATTGGTATTTCAGGGGTCTTAATGACGGTGACTGTTATTTTCGGTATTTCTGCACTTACGGTTCTTTCTGTCGTTGCTGTCCCTGCTATCGCCATACTGGGCAGCTATTCCGTTTATCTTGCGGTTACTGATATGGGGGGCATGAATGCTTTACAATCAATTACCCCGACAAAACCAATTGATTTTAACCTTGCATTAGCCATGGTCGTAGGGTCTTTTGTGAGTGCAGGCACATTAACTGCTGATTTTGTTCGCTTTGGTCGTAGGCCAAAAATCGCCGTCCTCGTCGCCATTGTTGCCTTTTTCCTTGGTAATTCATTAATGTTTATCTTTGGCGCGGCAGGAGCCGCTTCATTGGGTATGGCAGACATTTCTGATGTTATGATTGCTCAAGGACTTTTATTACCCGCAATTATTGTTTTAGGGCTAAATATATGGACTACCAATGATAATGCCCTCTACGCATCTGGCTTAGGCTTTGCAAATATTACGGGGCTATCCAGCAAAACCTTATCTATCATCAACGGCTTAATAGGTACTTTATGTGCTTTATGGCTATATAATAATTTTGTTGGTTGGCTCACTTTCTTATCTGCCGCTATTCCTCCAATTGGGGGAATTATCATTGCAGATTTCTTAATGTATCGTCACCGTTATAGCACCTTCGATAGCAATAAAATGCGTGATGTTAACGTTAGTGCATTATTGGCCGTTGCTGCTGGTGTCATTGCAGGTAATTATTTACCTGGGATTGTCCCAGTTAATGCCGTGCTCGGTGGCGCATTATGTTACGCTGTTCTTAACCCATTATTAAATCGCCGCCGCACAACAGACTCGGAGATGACACGTGCTTAATCAAACTTTCAAACATATTCATAATGCCCATTTAGCAGAACGTGATGGACTATGGCGCATTGATATCGAAAACAAAAAAATTCAAGCCATTGTGCCACAACCCGCCGGGGAAATATTGCCTGAAAGCTTGGATGCTGAAGGTGGCTTAGTGACTGCTCCCTTTGTTGAGCCACATATCCATTTAGATACAACGCAAACTGCTGGGCAACCTAGCTGGAACCAATCAGGCACCTTATTTGAAGGTATTGAGCGCTGGGCTGAACGTAAAGCAATGTTGACTCACAATGATGTTAAAAGCCGAGCGTGGCAAACATTAAAATGGCAAATTGCTAATGGAATTCAACATGTTCGTACCCATGTGGATGTTTCTGACCCCACATTAACAGCCCTGAAAGCCATGTTAGAAGTTAAGCAAGAAATCGCCCCTTGGGTCGACTTACAAATTGTCGCCTTTCCACAAGAAGGGATTTTGTCATATCCAAATGGCGAAGCCCTATTAGAGGAAGCATTACGCTTAGGCGCAGATGTGGTAGGAGCAATTCCACATTTTGAGTTTACCCGCGAGTATGGTGTTGAGTCGTTACATAAAACCTTTGCACTGGCTCAGAAATACGACCGCTTAATTGATGTGCATTGTGACGAAATCGATGACGAACAATCACGCTTTGTGGAAACCGTAGCCGCATTAGCGCATGCACAAGGGATGGGGGCTCGTGTGACTGCTAGTCATACAACTGCCATGCATTCCTATAATGGCGCTTACACTTCGCGTTTATTCCGTTTATTGAAAATGTCAGGGATTAACTTTGTCGCGAACCCACTCGTCAATATTCACTTACAAGGCCGATTTGATACTTACCCTAAGCGCCGTGGTATTACACGTGTTAAAGAGATGCTAGCAGCAGATATTAATGTTTGCTTCGGTCACGATGATGTATTTGACCCTTGGTATCCTCTCGGTACAGCAAATATGCTGCAAGTGCTACATATGGGGTTACATGTTTGCCAGTTAATGGGTTATCAACAAATCAATGATGGGCTGAAGTTAATTAGTGAATACAGTGCGCGTACATTGGCTTTAGCTGACTATGGTATTGGTGAAGGGAAGCGGGCTAACCTGCTAGTTTTACCTGCCGAAAATGGTTTTGATGCGGTACGCCGACAAGTCCCTGTTCGCTATTCTATCCGTGATGGGCGTGTGATAGCCAATACTCAACCTGCGGTAACACAAATCCAACTTGAGCAAGCCGAAATTATCAATTACGGTTATTCAGATCGAACTAAATAAGTTATTTAGCCGTTTAAATGGTTCTCTGTGGCCAACAGGTGAACCATTTAAGCTGTCTTCCTATATTTCATTCCCCCCATTTTAAATTTGCTGTTCATCTTTCATACCATTGCCATATTTATATACTAAGCTTATTATTTACATAGTTGATTTCTATAAAATATTGACAATTTTTGATAAGCAATAAACGTCTAGTTACCCCTTATTTTTGGTTATAAGTGCCATTTATAAAAATTAAGTGCAATTTTTATTGAAATTAAACCTGAAGGTTTTATATTTTTTAAAGAGTTATCTAAAACTGGATTTGAGCTTTATTTATAGCAACAATAACGCTAATACACTGACTGTCATACCGTGGTGGTCAATATTCCTGTTTTGCTGTACCGCGAATACGTCACAAATAAAGTTCTCTGAATCCCACTTTGACAAAAATTGGAGATCAGATGAGTACTGAAAATGTAGTTAACCAGAAAGCCTCTATCGACTCTTGGCGGCGTATTGCTTCAGAGCTATTAAATGAAGCAGGCATTGAAATTAATGGTTCCCGCCCTTTCGATATACAAGTTCATAATAACCAATTCTTTAAACGTGTCCTACAACACGGTTCAATAGGGTTGGGTGAAAGCTATATGGATGGCTGGTGGGATTGCGAGCGGTTGGATATGTTTTTTCAGCGCGTTTTACGCCATGGGCTTGATAACAAATTACCCCATCATTTCAGTGATACGTTGAAAGTCGCTGTAGCACGAGTGCGAAATTTACAAACCCTAAAACGGGCTCGTATCGTTGGTGAAGAGCATTACGACCTAGGTAACGATTTATTTTCTTTGATGCTAGACCCTTACATGCAATATTCCTGTGGTTACTGGAAAGGCTTAGACCATAGCCCTGAAAACCTCCCTCTAGCTCAAGAACAAAAATTAAATTTAATTTGTGAAAAATTACAATTAAAACCAGGTATGCGGTTACTTGATATTGGCTGTGGTTGGGGAGGTCTTGCTGCCTATGCAGCTAAACATTTTGGCGTTTCCGTCACTGGTGTCACAATTTCAGCTGAACAGCAAAAATATGCACAGGCTCGTTGTGCTAATATGGATGTCAAAATTTTATTAGAAGATTATCGAAACCTTAATGACCAATTCGACCGTATTGTTTCAGTGGGTATGTTTGAACATGTTGGGCCAAAAAACTACGCAACCTATTTTGATGTTGTCCAACGTAATTTAGCCTCCAATGGTTTATTTCTCCTTCACACCATTGGGTCTAATCGCAATAAAGTTAATGTTGATGCGTGGATCAATAAATATATCTTTCCAAACGGCTGTTTACCCTCAATACAAAATATTGGCGAAAGTAGTGAAGGCAAATTAGTGATGGAGGATTGGCACAATTTTGGTGCGGATTACGACCATACACTGATGGCGTGGTATGCTCGTTTTCAATCAGCTTGGCCTGAGCTTGAAGCTAATTATACACCTCGTTTTAAGCGTATGTTTTCTTATTACCTCAATGCGTGTGCTGGTGCATTCCGAGCTCGCGATATTCAATTATGGCAAATTCTCTGGAGCCCACAGGGTGTTGAAGGTGGCTTGCGTGTTGCCCGCTAAATGTTGAAATTGAATTAGGATTGCAAAAATAAGCTAAAAGAAAGTTCTGTCATCAGAGCTTTCTGGCTTATACCTATTTTACCCATTCAACCATTGTTCAACCAGTTGCAAGCTTTGTTGTATATTCTTCCTTATCATATTGCACTTTAATGACCAGTAATGCCTAAAACCCTACTGTAATGAAACCAGTACTTGACAGCTTAACCCCGTGCTTTCCATAATAATTTCTAGGCTAATGCCTTGTTTAAGTAGCTTACTTGCCAAAACAATTGTTGCCTCTTGTCGTCCTTTTTCTCGCCCTCGCTCAATGCCTTAAAGTAGACCTTCTTGGCGGCCTTTATCCTGTAACCGCTGTGCAATATTCATTATAGTTTCCTTATGTTTTTCGGTTTGCTCCCCCAATGCCTGCACAATATGTTCGAAATTAGTGGAGTCCAACACAATGAACAAATAATTCACGATAGTCACGATATCATTATCACTATTACAGTGTTGAGTGACCAAGCAAGGCCACTATCTGTTTAAGCTAATGCCAGCTCTGGCTGAATTACGCTATAGATTTGATTTTTAAGCGTAGTTTGTTGGGCTAGAAGATAAACATGTTCTGCTACGTCTGCCCGCATCACTAAACCGTGAACATCATCCACTTGTTGTAATATCGCTTTTCCTGTTGCTTGTCCGTGCAGTAAACCACCAGGGCGAACGATGACATAATCGAGAGAGCTCGTTTGTAACCATGATTCAGCAAGGGATTTTTCACGCACGGCTTGACCAAAAGCGGTACGTGCCCGTAAAGACAAATATTGCCATGAATCACCGCATCCAAGCGATGTCACGAGAACCATGCGAGATATACCAGCCTGCTCGGCACAATCAATTACAGTGCGGTGAGCTAAATAATCCTGTGTTCCCCCCATCGTAGAAATAACCGTTGCTGAGGCGCCAGCTGCTTGGCAAGCTGCCGAAACGACGGCCTTATCACAAGCATCACCCCTAAACACCTGTATGCCTTGATCTTCTAGCATTTCGGCTGATTGAGAATTACGCACTATTGCGATAACAGGACGTTTATCCATAACTGCCAGTTTAGCAACCATATTACCGACGCCTTTACCACCAGCGCCCAAAATTAACCAAGGACTCATTCTTGTACCCCTATCAATCTTTATGCCTGTAACTCATTAATATGCAACTTTGATTTAATCAAATTATCAATCTACTGCTCCTAGCCCGTCTATTTCATCCTACCCCCACAATAAAACATTACTTATTTTAATGTTTTATTGTGAAATACTATTTTTTACATTCATTAAAATGTGACTAATCTAACTTTTTTATTAAAAATTTTTTAAGTGAAAAATAAATAAAACAACAATTAATTTACAAAAAAATTTTTAATATCAATAGCTAACACACCAAATACCGAGTCTATCATATTGATACCCATAATAATATCAATGTTAATGCGAAGAATTATCATTTGCATTTATATTTTTATTTGATTTAATGACACCCGTTATATATCAGAAAAATGATAATTACCATACTAGTAATATCATTATTATCTTTAATTAAAATGGAGTATTCCGATGAAAAAGTTAAATGTTATTGCTCTAGCATTCGCAGCATGCGGAATGTCTTTTAGTACCTTTGCCGCTGTCGGTTCTGATCAAAGCCAGCCTTTTGATCCATCGGGCCCTTCCGTACAAGTAGGTGCCACAGAAGGTACTGCTGGAGGCCATGGTGGCGCAATTGGTGACCCTGGAATAGGAGTTCAAGCTGTCTATGGCGGCAAAACTATTTCTTTTTCTGGTTTAACAAAAATGGCTCCAAAACAAGCTGGAAATGAAGCCCATGTGATTTCAATGCCTAATACTCCTGGCAATCCAGCTACACACAACAAAATGGGCGTATTCAATTTTGCACAAGTTGCCAACGCTGAAATTTACTTTGGTGAATGGTCATCAACAGGCCAAGTCAATGACACCACACATACTGCTTATTACTCAGGTAAAGATGTTACTAGCAATATGCCAACGGCAGGAACTGCGGAATATTCAGTGAAAGGGATTAGCCAATACAACGGCGGTGCACTAGCGACGGGAACTTTGACGGCTAACTTTGGTAGCAAATCATTAGCAGGGAATATCGGTAGCACAAATATCGATGCCAAAATTAAAAATAACGCAACCTTCGCAGGGGATGCAACGCTAAATGGCGCTGTCGGTGAAGCTCGCGGTCACTTCTTTGGCGACCAAGCGAAACATATAGCGGGTGTGACTAAATTTAACGACCAAAGTAAAGATATGGCCTTTGGTGGGAGCCGAGGAGATATCTCCCAGTAACGTGTAAATCAATTTAGGTGGTCAACAAAGCATGATTGACAGTTGGCTGCCTACCTTTAATGCCGAAAACAACCTATGCAATATTTTTTACTTTTTTCCGTCACAACTATATTAGTACTTTCTTTCCCTACATTCTCAGCAAGTCTGAATACAGACCGAGAACAATTATTATGGCAGAAAGACAAACAAAACTATCGTGATAAAAGCGCCGTTGTTCCCGGCAAAGACCAACAGTTACTCCCTGATGACATGTCTATTAATCTTAGCGGTAAAACTTACACGCTGAGAAACAATGCCCAAGATTTAGGGCAAGCAATTTATTTAGCCATTAACCATCGGCAATTTCAGGATGTACAGCGTTTATTAAAACGCTATCAGGCTTTGTCTGACGCTGATCCGTTATTGATTTTATTTGCTAAAGCCGAAATAGAAAAATCGCAAAATCACTACTCTCAGGCCATTGCGTATTATCAACAGATATTAGCGTTATCCCCCCAATTTCTACGAGTCAAGTTGGAATTGGCTCGTGCCTATTTTGAAGACAACCAAAATAAAGAATCATTAGCGTTATTCCAAAGCCTAATTAACGATGAGACCCTCGCTTTGCCTGCTGGGGTTCAACAAACTATTCAACAGTTTATTGGCGCGATTGAAAACCGTACGGCTTGGACAGGAAGTTTATCTTTTGGATATAAATACAACAGTAATATTAATCAAGCCCCTAATAAAGATAAAGTTTGGCAAACGCCGGGCGGCACATGGAAAATGGCCAACCCAATCGCGTCTTCAGGGCTTACTTATGATGCTAGCCTCAGTAAAATTATCCCAATAACAGGAAACCATTCCCTTCAAATCAAGGGAACATCCTATGGTGATCGCTATCCACATTATGCTGAGTATAGTGAAAACACCTCATCTTTCGCTGCCTTATATCGCTTTAATAATGCAAATACAACCGTATCTTTGGGCCCGCAACTCGAACTAAAAACCGTCAATGAAAAGCGTCGATATTTAGGAATGGGGGGACGAATAGACGCAGATTATCAATTCACCCCTCAAGTGATCCTGACAACTTCAGCTGATTATCAACAACTTCATTATCAGAAACCCTATGACAGCGCTGATGGCTCGCGAACAGCACTTCATATGACGGGGATTTACGGTATTACACCTAATAGTTCCATATTTTTAGGTGCTGATGCCACTCGCGTAACCACTGAAGTTCGCAGTGACAACTATGACCAACTTGGCGCACGGGCTGGCTTTTATACGGTATTAACACCCGATATTCATTTCTTAGCATTAGCAACTTATCGAGAAAGCCAATTTGGTGCCTTCAACTATTTGCTAAATGTTAAGCGTCATGACCGTGAAACTATGTATTTTGCGCGATTAAATTTTCCAAATTACACACTACTAACCTTCACGCCTTATACCAGTTACCGCTTTCGAAATAATAAAAGCTCGGCAGATGGGATCTATTCCTACCATCAGCACGAGGTTTCAGTTGGGTTAGAAACCCGCTTTTAAGTGTTATGGCATAGAGAAAAACAAAATGTACAAATACAAATTAAAACCTATTACTACTGCAATTATTACCACCCTCTTTTTCCCAGCAACGACTCAAGCGGAAAAGAAAGAACATATTGGCACTATTACTGTTCAGGATTCCGCAAAAACCATCAAGGAACGAGACCAACAAGGCTACGATGATCAATATGATGCCAAGGGTTCTAAGGTATATTTAGGTAAAGATCTAGTTGAACGCTATAAAGGAACCAGCACCGCTGACGTACTAAATAGTGCAATTGGTGTATACAGTGGCGATGCGCGTAATAGTGGAGCATTAGACCCTAATGTCCGAGGTATTCAAGGTCAAGAGCGCGTCCCCGTCACAGTCGATGGCACAGAACAATCTTTAACGGTCTATCGTGGTTATAATGGCGCCAATAACCGTAATTATGTAGACCCTAACCTCATTAGCAGTATTGATATTGAAAAAAGTGGTTCACTGGTTAGCGATATCAAAACATCCGTTGGTGGTGGGATAGCAATTAGAACTATAGGAATAGATGATGTTGTCGCCCCCGATGAGAAATTTGGCTTTAGTTTAAAGCTAGAAACCAGTAGTAATTCGACACGAGAACGAGTACCAAACTTTGGATATGGTAGCGATTATCGAGATCACCCTGAGATCTATAAAAACAATAACTATGTTTTTTCAGACCCCGTCGTTAATATCACCCCAAAATCTCGCGGTAATGCGCAATTTTTCAATTTTAAAGATAACGGTGGGAGAATAGCAGTAGGTACCCGCCAAGAAAAATTTGATGTTATGGCGGCCTATGCATACCGCCGACAAGGCAACTATTTTGCTGGCAAAAAAGGCGCTCATCGCTACCAAGAAGCAATTCAGCTCAACGAACAACAAACAGTGCAACAGCAGCTAGGCCCAGACCCATACCTCCCTTTCGCAGCCAAAATATATGGTCCCGGGAAAGAGGTCACAAATACATCTAATGAATTAGAATCTTATTTAGTTAAAACAAATTTGTATCTCACTGAAAACCAAACATTACATTTAAGTTTTAGGCGCAGCGAAAGTACCTATGGTGAAATTATGCCTTCGCGTATCGGCTTTAAAGAAATTGAAGGGAAACAAGTGCTTCCTCAATGGCCATTAGCCCACTTTACGGTAAATGCCTATAATGCAGAATATGCATGGAAACCTGATGACAATCCATTGATTGATCTAAATGCCAATATCTGGATGACACACTCTGTTGGTGATACAAATACCTCAGGGGGTTACCCTCGTGAACCTAAAGAACGTGATTGGGGGTTTGAATACGGCTATGGAAACGGTAAAGACCCTAATATTGACGGTTCTTTAATTAATACTGCCGCAACAAACTCTGAAAATGACCGCATCGGTTTCAACTTGCGAAATACAATGGCACTTACACCAGATCTGGACTTAACGCTACGCGGGTCAATGCTTAAAGAAAAATTAGACTCTAATGATGTGCCCCCCTCCCAATCAGCTAGCCCCTTTATTGCTCTCCCCCGAAAAGGGCATCGGCAAGAGACAACCATTGCTTTTAACTTTAACTATAGGCCAACAACATGGTTAGAGCTTGATGCAGGCGCAAAATATATTGATGGTTGGACAGAAGATGATTACTTAAAAGAGCAAATGAGAAAACGCACCAATGGTTTTCAAAACCCTGATGAACGCCTTGCTAGAAGGATCAACTACAACCGAATTTTGACACAAGAAGAATATGACAAAGCCGTCGCTAAAGGTTATCAACCCTTTGGCGGTTCTTATCGTAATAAACAAATTTTAACTGAGGTATTAGGGCTTGATGATGTAGATTACCATGTTTATATCACCGAGAGAAAAGACCCTCAGCGACCAAACGAAAATGGCGTTTTAGACGTCAGTTTCCGTACTGACTGGAAATCGGATAAAGATGGCCGTTACACAACAAAAACGAACCCTTTCCACAATGGCACTATCGACCCACAAGCACGCGCAATTGACCCCGTCACAGGTAAGGAAGTGTTTGTTTATAATAAAGCGTATGAACATCCAGCAAGCGAACTTAAGCGAAAACTCACAGAGGAAGAAAAATGGCAGTTTCCCGGCAAACAAAAAAGTCATGGCTGGGCCCCTGCTTTTGGTGCAAATATCTGGTTATCGGATAATGACCGAGTTTATGCACGCTATATCGAAACAATACGTTTACCAAGTATTTTTGAAAACAGTATCGGCTTTGCAGGCTCAAGTGAAGCCCGCAAAGAAAAAATGGTTTTTAAACCAGAACGAGCTAAAACCATGGAATTTGGCTATTCTCGTAACCTTCAAAGCTTATTAGGCGCTGAACGCCATGCAGATATAAAAATAGGTTACTACCACACTGTAATCGAAAATGCGTTTGACCGTGATGGTCGCCTTAACTTTATTCAAGTAAAAGAACATAAAACCGCAGGGATTGAAGCCCTCGCTCGTTATGATAATGGCGGGGTATTTATGGATATAGGTATTGATTACCGCTTGAAAAATGAAGTTTGCGATGACTCCGAGCCTGCAAAAGTAGACATTGGTAATCAATATAATATTTCCCAATGTACAACAGCTGGATTTCCCGGCGGCTTCTTGAGAACGCAGTTACAGCCCAAATATGCGATTAACTCGAACCTTGGGATGCGTTTTATGGATGAAAGCCTTGAAGTAGGAACTCGTTTACGTTACACCAGCAGCGTGCAAAATAAAGATGAAAAGAAAATGATGCAGCGTTACCCCGGTAGTTATTCAATGGCGAATAATAGCCCTATGCACTGGACTCCAACATTAACCGCCGATGCCTACGCTCGCTACCAAATAGATAAAAACATCAATGTTGAGTTTTTAGTTACCAATTTAACTGACCGTTATTATATCGACCCATTGACTCGTAGTATGATGCCAGCGCCTGGGCGCACATTACGCTTAGGATTAAATGCACAATTTTAATATTGGTTAGTTATTTATCATAAAAGGATACCCGTATTAATATGTAACGGATATCCTTAACTTATTTAAACGCCTTAACTCAAGTATCAATCTTTTAATCAAAGACCTGATATACCTTACCGCTCTATTATTTCTCTTATTCTAAAACGCATCATGATTCGACAGTAAGCCAAAGCCATCTTTACTTATTATTCTCGATCACCTAGGCGTTATTTAGTCTCTATAACCTTGAATAAACACACTTCATACTCCCCTCACCAGAACCAATGAAAGCAAATGAAAAGCAAAAAGCTCACCTTATGCCAAATGAAAGTAAAAATGTAAAATTTGCAACCCTTATCACAAAATATCAATTAATAGTTCTAAATCATATAGATGAATATAATTCACCACACTTACACTATTTTGTTTTTCTTTCGAAACAAATCACAGTAGCTTTCGATTGGTCATTTTTTGTGATCATGACTTCAATTTCGACATTTTCGATCACTTACTTTTTGATCTTATGCAAAAGTATAAATAATATATAAAAACACAAAACGAAAGAAAACGTAAACAAAGAGGAAGAAGCAATGACTGTTTCGCGCAGAAGCTTTATCAAAGGATTAGCAGCCAGCGGTGCAGCAATGTCGGTTTCTAGTCCCATTTTAGCCAACTCAGGGAAACCTTCTAATGGCATGCCAGCCCGTCCTGATAATGCTCCAAATTTATTGATCATTTTCCCAGATGAAATGCGTGCACATGCATTGCAATTTATGGGAGAAGATCCTTCGATTACACCTAACCTAAATAAGTTTGCCAAACAAGCTAAAGTCATGACACAAATGGCGTCTAACTACCCATTATGTTCACCATTTCGCGGCATGTTTATGACGGGTCAATATCCTGTTCGTAACGGCATAACAGGTAATGCTCATGACTATGGCGGTAAGGTCGGTATTGATTTATCTCCTTATTCGAAATGTTGGTCCGATGTATTGAAATCACTCGATTATAGTACAGGCTATATTGGAAAATGGCATTTGGATGCACCTTATGCCCCTTTTATTGAAAGTTATAATAACCCGATGGAAGGCCGTTATTGGAATGAATGGGCAGCACCTGATCGCCGCCATGGCTTTGATTTTTGGTACTCCTATGGCACTTATGACCTACATATGAAGCCTATGTATTGGGGGAATGATACACCACGTGAGAAGCCAATTTATGTCGACCAGTGGGGGCCTGAACATGAAGCTGATATGGCTATCAAATTTCTACGCAATGAAGAGGGTAAATACCGAGATACATCGAAGCCATTTGCTTTAGTGGTTTCCATGAACCCTCCTCACTCCCCTTATGACCAAGTGCCACAAAAATATTTAGACGCTTACAAAGGAAAAACCTCACAAGAACTTAATACCAGACCAAATGTAAAATGGGATACTGAATATCAAGAAGGCTATGGTCCCCAATACTTTAAAGAGTATTTAGCGATGGTAAACGGCGTTGACGACCAATTTGGTCGCATCGTTGACGAACTAGAAAAACAAGGTCTTGCAGACAATACGTTAGTCGTCTTTTTCTCTGACCATGGTAGTTGTCTTGGGGCTAATGGGCAGGCAACTAAGAACAACCCTTATGAAGAGTCTATGCGCGTACCAATGATGTTCCGTTTACCCGGAAAAATCAAAGTAGGACAAGATGATGCATTGATGTCTGCGCCAGATATATACCCAACAATATTAGGGCTACTAGGGTTAGAACACTGGATCCCCGGCTCAGTTGAAGGGAGTAATTTAGCGGAGCGTATAGCAACAGGTGAAGGCGATACCGCTAATTCACAGCTATACCTGTTTATTCCTTATGGCGAACCTTCATTTGGTAAACGGGGGGTAAGAACTAAAACCCATACATTAGTTATTGATCGCCAAGATGGCCAGCCTCTGAAATATACTCTTTACGATAACGTAAATGACCCTTATCAAATGAAAAATGTCGCTGATGAGAATAAACCGCTTATCGATAAATTAATTAAAGAAGAGCTAGTTCCTTGGTTAGAAAAGACAGGTGATTCTTGGAGACCAAGTGAATTTATTACAGCAACAACAAATAAATTAAACAAAAAAGTCACAGAATGTGAAACTAAATAATTAATATTAATTTGCCACCTCTCCTTAGGTGGCAATTTCATAAAAAATAAAACAATAAATTCTCTAATAAAACAGGGAACTACTACCATCATGCTTAAAGCATACAGCTTGGAATAAAGATAATGAAAAAACTATTTATCACTAGTGCCGTATTATTTGCAGTTTCTTCACAATATGCACTCGCTAATAACTATAAAACGACAATTGAATACCGTCATCAATATTTAGATGCTTCTGGGAAAAGTGGCGACCGTATTAAAGCCTTTTTGGATACTGGGAAAAATATTGGCTTTGAGTTAGATGCTCGCTATGGAAATAAAGATGGCGCATATGATGCAATGAAAATTGATGGTTCTGAGTTTTCTGCATTTTATTATAAAAAACTCAATCCAAACCTCGTTGGCCTTGTTGGTGCATCTCTTGATTTTGATAAGCTCGGTCTAGTTTATGTTCCTTACGTCCGCTTAAACTATACGTTTGATAACGGTATTCGCTTACAAGGTCGTTATAAATGGAAGGTTTGGGATTATGGGCAAGTTGGTGAAAACGGCAGCAACTACCACTCTAAAGTTCAAGAATTTGATAGCTGGATTGGTTATAAATGGAATAATTTAGACTTACAATATCAATTAGACTTAATGTGGGAAATGGCTGATAACGCACAACCTATGTATAACAATAAGAAATTTGATTATCAACATAACGTGCGCCTACGTTATGATATTAAAGCTGATGATGGCGCATTATGGCGACCATTTGTTGAAGTAGGTAACGTGAAAGAAAATCGTTTCTCAAGCGACCGTCAAACCCGTTTCCGCGTTGGTATTCAATATACTTGGTAATTAAGCAGCGGTTATTATTAATCTAAAAACATTAAGACCTATTTCTGAAATATTGAATAGGTCTTTTTATTTAAAAAAACATTGAGCACCCTACATTCTACAGTAATAACAATAAAAAAAACCGGTTATGTTTTATTACTAAAAACATAACCGGTGAAATAACAAATATAGTATTAAAAAGTAATAACAATGAGCAATGCTAAATGAATTTATAACCTAACAAAATAAATTGATAACTTCACTACCCGCTAATAAATAAGCTCCCGCACCATAATCCATATTATGTTCAAAATTAACATCTCTCGGGTTAAATGCAGGTAATTGTACATAACCTAACATACCATTAGGGTGAATACAGTCGCGTAATGCGACCCAAGCCTTTTCTAATACTGGGTAAAAAGTCTTTTCATCTAAAATATTATGATTAATTCCCCATGCTATTCCATAACAAAATAACGCTGCCGCACTACTTTCAGGCGCCGGGAAACTTTGTGGGTCAAGCAAACTCGTACGCCAAAAACCATCTTCTTGCTGATAAGGAATGATTGCAGCCAGTAATTCTGTAAACAAATCAATATAACGTTGACGATCGGGATGGTCACTCGGTAAGTGTGGTAAAATCCGAGGAATTGATGCGATAACCCAACCGATCCCTCTGCTCCAAAACACTTTCTCGCCATTCGCCTCACGTAGCTCACTACCTTGGCCATCTGGGATATAACGATAATCACGATAAACAAGCCCAGTCTCAATATCGCGTAAATGCTCAATTGCATCCCAATAAGCTTGATTCATGTAGTTTAAATAACGTACATCTTTTATTTTTGCCGAAAGCGCGGCAAATGCTGGGGGCGCCATAAATAAGGCATCACACCACCACCAATCTTCGCGACCCGCTTTGGGCTCTGCTAACATCAAATCAAACGCTTTAATCGTTGGCTCAAGAACTTCCGGTTGTAAAAATTGGCTACTCGCCACTAAATAAGCTTGCGTACAAACATGGTCATCCGCAAAGCGTGCATTAGGGCCTGGGCGAAACCCAGTATGAAGTGTGTAATTCATCACACCATCAAGGTATTCCTTATCTTGTGTCGCTTGCCATGCCGCAGCAACACAAGACCACAGAACGCCACGCTCCCAATCCGTATCTTTAATAAAACGGGTTTTTCCACTACGGCGGATCACACTACGTACCTGATTCGCAGACTGAAAACGGTATACTCGTTTCATATCCTGCAAAACAGTATTTCGTTGTAGCGATTGAGGTAATAATGATTGTTCCATTCTTATTCTCCTGATGGATTAACGGGCCAACCATCCACCATCTACCGCAATGGTATAACCATTAATATAGTCACTGGCTTTTGAAGCTAAGAAAATGGCAGGCCCTGCGAGATCATCTGGAGTTCCCCAACGGCCGGCAGGTATGCGCTCCACGATTGCTGCATTACGAGCCGCATCAGCGCGCAGTGCCGCCGTATTATCTGTTGCCATATAACCAGGTGCAATGGCATTAACATTAATATTATATTGAGATAACTCTGTTGCCAGTGCGCGAGTCAGCCCCATTACCGCGGACTTACTGGCCGTATAAGATGGCACCCGAATACCACCTTGGAAAGATAGCATTGACGCAATATTAATGATTTTGCCACCATTGCCTTGTTTTACAAACTGACGGGCAACGCGTTGTGATAGGAAGAATAATGTTTTTTGGTTAATGTTGATCACATCATCCCAATCTTTTTCACTAAACTCTAATAAGTCTTCACGGCGAATAATTCCCGCATTATTAACTAATATATCAATATGACCCATTGCCGATACTGCTTCGTCAACTAAATCTTGTAAGCCTGATTGTTCCATTAAGTTCATGGTAATGTAATGAAATTTGCGCCCTAATGCTTCTATCTGCTGTCGTGTTTCAGGTGCATCTTGTACACCAACCCCAACAATATCAGCTCCTGCTTGTGCCAAACCAATAGCCATACCTTGCCCTAACCCAGTGTTACACCCCGTAACGATGGCAACTTTCCCAGTTAAATCAAATAAATTCATGATGAGTTCCTCTAACGATGTGGGAATATTCCACATCGTTTTACTGTATAAGAAAAAAAAAAGAGTGAAAGGAGTAACTATTTCAGATCTTTCATTGCGACATGGTCCATATCATGGAAAACTTGATTTTCCCCAACCATGCCCCAGATAAAGGTATAAGCCGCGGTACCTACACCGGAGTGAATCGACCAGCTAGGGCTAATCACCGCTTGTTCGTTGCGGACCACAATATGGCGAGTTTCTGTTGGTTCACCCATATAGTGGAAAACCACATTATCTTCTTTCATATCGAAATACAGATAAACTTCCATACGGCGCTCATGGGTATGACATGGCATGGTATTCCACAAACTTCCCGGCTCTAATACCGTCATCCCCATTGATAACTGACATGTTGGTAGGATTGACGGGTGCAAAAATTTATAAATAGTACGGACATTGCAGTTTTCAGCATTACCCAGTTTCTCAGGCGATGCTTGGTCAATCGTAATTTTACGGCTTGGATAAGCATGGTGAGCCGGTGCACAATTGATATAAAAACGAGCAGGTTCTTTCGCATCAATACTCATAAACTCAACTGTTCGAGTCCCCATACCAATATAAATGGCTTCACGCGGGGCTATCTCAAACACATCGCCATCGATAATAACTTTACCTGCCCCACCAATATTGATTGCGCCTAATTCACGCCTTTCTAGAAAAAAATCAACACCTAAGGCTTTCCCCACCATTAACGCTAATGGCGCACTTGTTGGAACAATACCACCGACAATAATACGGTCGATATGGCTATAAGTGAGATTCATTTCCCCTTCACGGAACAGATCTTCAATCAGAAACTGTTGACGTAACCCTTCGGTATCGAGCGTTTTAGCATGCTCACTGTGAATTGGTTGACGAATTTCCATTATAAATACCTCATAAATTTACTGATGGGTTAACCATCTTAGTGATCGGCTTTCCCGAATACAGAGTGAACGTGTTCACCTCTGATGAATGTGTCTGTTAAATAAAAATTGTTATCAACAACAGCAAAATTGGCTTGAGCACCTTTACGGATATAACCAAATTGCTCGCTAATACCGAGATATTCAGCCGGTATTGCGGTTGCCATCTGAACGGCTTCCCATTCAGGTATGTGAGCTAAGCGCACCATATTGCGCAATGCACTATCCAAGCTACATGTACTCCCCGCTAAAGAACCATCGACAGCTCGAGCTTGGCCATTCGTGACTTTGACCATTTGTGCGCCAAGGGCGTAGTCACCATCAGGAAGCCCCCCTGCCCGCATGCAATCAGTAATCAATGCAATCTGTTGGTAACCTTTTAGGCGATAAGCCAGTTCCATCATGACAGGGTGGACATGAATACCATCGGCTATCAATTCAGCGAGTACATTGTGATATAACACGGCACCACAGCAGCCAGGTTCACGGTGATGTAACCCCGTCATCCCGTTATAAAGATGCACGCCACAATCTGCGCCACGCGCAAAAGCTTGGCTAGTCTGCTCATAATCCGCCGCAGTATGTGCAACACTGGTTTTAATTTTATGTTCAACAAGCCAATCAATAGCTGAAGTGGCGCCTTCGGCTTCAGGGGCTATAGCAACACGCAATAAAGAACCTTCTGCACATCGATAAAGCTCATCAAGCTCAGCAACTGTAGGCGCTTTAAGGTATTTCACTGGATGCGACCCACGATGCCTTTCTGTGAAATAAGGGCCTTCAAGGAAGCTTCCTAGCAGTTGTGCTCCGGATGTTTGTGGTTTGGAGGTAAAGTCTCGGATGCTGGTTAACGCTTGCTGGATATCATCCATTGGGGCTGTGACCGTCGTACCGACCCATGCCACAACTCCCGTTTGGACTAATTCATCTGAGATGGTTTGCAAAGCAGATTGACTTGCATCCATCACATCACAGCCGGCTCGTCCATGAATATGAATATCGACGAATCCGGGTAGCAAACTGCGGTCTTTAAGATGGATAATCGGGCAGTTTTCAGGCGCGATATTCGTAACTTCCTGTACAATGCCATCATTTATCACCACATACTGCTGGTAACGGATGCCCTCTGGAGTGAACGTCCTATCCGCTAAAATTGCATATTGCTGGTTCATAAACCATCTTCTTCATTTTCAGGTTCAGACGACATAGCAAGCTGCTCACGGAGGTCTTGGATACTTGTCATACCAATCTCTCTCAGAACCGACAGTAACTCACTGGCGGTGGTATCTTCACGTTCAAATGCAGCATTAACTATCATAGGAAGGTTGACGCCAGCTAAGACTTCAACAGAGGGGTTTTCCATCATAATTGCCATGGCACGATTACATGGAGTGCCACCCGGAAGGTCGGTGAGGAAAACAACTTGCTCACAAGACATCGATTGAATAGCGGCACGCATTTGCTGCTCTAATTCATCGGGCGATATTGATTCAATGAAATCAATAAACACCATATTCTCCTGTTCACCTGCGATAGCTTTTACTGCCGATGCCATACCACTTGCAAAATTGAGGTGACCCGAAATAATCAAACCAATCATTCGTATACTCCTAAGCGGGCAAACCTATTTGCCCGCAAATATCTAACTTACTTACAGAACACCCAATACGTGACCAATCACACCGAATGCCAACATTGAAAAAATAAGTACAGGAGGTTTAGCCCAAAAGCCTGTGCCCTTGACCATTTTGAACATCAGGAAAACCAAGCCTAGCGGTAGTAAATTCGGCATAATTTTGTCGAATAATGCACTTTGCAGCTCAACAACCTTGCCACCTAATTCAATCGAGGCCGTTGTTTGCACCTTTATGAAAGTAGCGGATAACGCACCGATAACAAAAATCCCCATAATGTTGGCGGCTTTCGCTAATTTTTCAGTCGCATCACTCATATTGACCATCGCAGCTGTACCTGCGCGATAGCCCATAAACATCAAACCGAAATACACAAAGAAGTGGATTATTTGATAGAGAAAGAAAAAGACAAACGGCCCTGCAATAGACCCTTCCATTGCAATAGAAGCGCCTAATGCTAACGTCAATGGCATTAATGTCATGTGGTCGATAGCATCACCAATCCCACCTGTAGGCCCCATACCTGCAACTTTCATCACGTTGACCGTTGAAGGCTTCTCTTTGTTTTCCTCCATAGCAACCGCTGTGCCGAGCAAAAACGTAAACAACTTTGGACTCGCATTGAAAAATTGCAGATGGTTTTTTAGTGATGTCGCATAGTCCCGCTTGTTGTTTCCATGGATTTTGCGCAAAGCAGGGATAATTGAAAAAGCAAATCCACCACCTTGCATGCGTTCGAAGTTAAAATTACCTTCCATAAATAAACCACGAAACGCACATTTCCAAAGATCGCCTTTCGTTATTACCTTACGAACCGTTGTATCCTGATACTCATCAACACCATCAACATAGGACTCAACAGGGAGGTTTTTCGTTTGTTCGATTGCTTTGTTATCAGATACCATCTTCAAAATCCTCATTTTTCTGTGAGTTATTGTTGTTACTGTTACCGCTGAAGAAGTAATACAGTGCTGCTGCGGATGCGCCAAGTATTGCTACCGCCATGATGGGAAGCTTCAAGTAAGTTGTCATAACAAATCCAACGAAGAACACGCCCGCCACTTCTTTTGACCACATGATTTTTAGCAACATAGCAAAGCCAATTGCTGGTACCATTTTCGCGCCAATACCTAAACCTTCTAGCAATACTTTTGGCGTGTTTTGATCTATCCATTCCGCAGCATGTTCACCAAAATAAACCGTGACGAATGCAACAATGGAATACAGTAATGAACGAACAGTAATAGTGGCTATCAACAGTCGAGAAATACCCGATGCATCGGCTTTTTCTGCATAACGGTCTGCTTTACCCATAGTAAATGCAGTCATGGCGAAGAAACCGATAATGATCATTTGCATTAGCACTGCGATAGGCATCCCAATCCCCATCGCAACTGCAGGTGATTGATTAGTCATGATGGCAAAAGCAACGGCCGCTATAGTCCCTAATGTGACATCTGGTGGCTGAGCCCCTGCATTAGGAACTAACCCTAACCATGCAAGTTCCAGCGTAGCGCCTGCAATCAAACCGACTTGCATATCACCCATAATCAACCCAACAACAGGGCCTGTAATGAGTGGCCTGTGAATGTTTAGCGCAACATCATACTTATCTATACCGCAAAAGAAGGCCCATAAAGCCACAAGAGAAGCTTCATAAATCATAATAATTCCTTAAACACAGTTGTTTTAAGTTATGCCTCAAGCAGCCTTAAGCCGTTGCAAGCGCTAACACATCCACTGGAGATTGGTCAGGTGTATTTTGCACGGTACAGGTGACGCCTTTATCCACCAAACGGCGAAATGCCTCCAAATCACGTTCATCAACAGACACCGTCTTCGCAATCTGTCTTTTCCCTTCATGGAAATGCATATTGCCAACATTACAGTGCGTTATAGGAACACCACCTTCAACTAAACGAGCAACGTCAGTTGGGTTATTGCAAAGTACAAAAATTTTCTGGCGAGGAGATGCTTTACTAATCACATCAATGGTTTTTTGAATAGAGAAAAAGCGGACCGCATATTCTCCACCTGCTGATGCTTTCATGCCAGCTTGCATAAAAGCAGAATTGGGTCCATCAGCAGCGTCATCATTCGCAACAAGAATTAAATTTGCTTCCGTGTGTTTACCCCATGTAATACGAATTTGCCCATGTAATAAACGTTCATCGATTCGGGTCCAGACAATATTTGGTGTGTGCATAACTTGCTCTCTTATTATTTGTTGTGTTTATCTCAAGATAGCGATTCGCCATCTTTTTGATATGAGAACGGGTAAATAGTAACACCTTGAACAACCCGGTTAATTTCTCCTGTTGGAGAAGGGTTATCCGGTGTATTCCCCAGTGCAATAGAGCTATGAAAAGCAAATGCTTGCGCTAACATTAGATAAGGAAAAAGTAACGCTGCGTCAGAACAATGCTCCAGTTTTGAAATATAAATGAAATTATCTTTCAAAAAAATATCTTCAGAGGACGCAGTGATCCCGATCACCTTGGATGATGCATTATCGTGAATTACCTCTCGTAATAAGTCAGTTTCATACTGTCTGGTATACGGGTCATTCGAAAGAAATAAAACGACTAGCGTGTCTTTGTTAACGATTGATTTAGGGCCATGACGAAATCCTAATGGGGTATCAAAACTAGCCACCACTTTACCTGCGGTAAGCTCTAACATTTTCAAAGCCGCTTCCTGTGCAAGCCCCTGAAGCCCCCCACTACCTAAATAAATCACACGTTTGAATTTACCTGCATAGCTCTCACGAATTATTCGGTTAAACTGCTGATAATTCTCATGATATTGAGTGAAAAATGGTAAGATTTGTTTATTAAAGAAAGTATCATCTAAGAAAATGGATAGTGCGGCCATCATCATAGATGAAAAACTTGATGTCATGGCTAAAGAGCGGTCATTCGACTCTTCTGGCATCAAAAGAGCCAATGCATTAGGGTTATTTTGGCAATATTGGAATAATTGCCCCTGTGAATTGCAAGTCAGCACTAAGTGGTAACATTGAGATAAACACTTTTCAGCGACATCAAGAGCTGCAACACTTTCAGGGCTATTTCCAGAGCGAGCAAAAGAAACTAACAAGGTCGGCACATCTTCAGCTAAATACTCTTTCGGGTCAGAAACCAAATCTGTTGTTGCTATTGCATCAACACGACGCTTAAGATGCCCAGTTAATATAGGGGCCAGTGCACGTCCGGCAAATGCAGAAGTGCCTGCTCCAGTCATAATAATACGAGCATCTGGTGCTGATAAAACTTTAGCTAAAAACGCATCAATTTCAGTACGTAATGCTTTCACTGATAACGCCGTTTTTTGCCAACATTCAGGTTGCTGCTCAATTTCTTTTGCTGTCCAGAACGCATTAAGTTGTTCTAGTTCAGCCGGTTGATAACTTAAATATTCCATGTCAAACCTCAGTGACTGAATTTACACGCATCGGCGTACACCGATAACACATCGCGAATTTTTGCGAAAACAAACGACTTAGGTGAGCCATCAATCAGACCTTCTCTCAATTGTTTAAATTGATGTGGCAGATATTGGCTAAGTAAAGGTAATGGGATTGGTTTAGCAGATAAATTATTCATTAGCTTATCTATTGCATCGCTAATTTCTTTATCCGGCCAATAGTAACGAATGCGGTCGCTGAAGCTATATACCCGAGCAAATGCTTGTTGGTGAATATCGCCATGATAATACTTCTGCCAGAAATGCGGCTCGCTACACATCAAGCGCTCCATTTTTTCTTTTAAATGAGAACATTGCTTGGCAGGAAACATTTCATTCTCAATTTCGCACAATGAATACAGCGCTTCGCGCATTGCAAACGTCAATGCGGGGCCTACTTTCAAAATAGCAAAATGGTCACGAACCAATTGTTTATAAGCATCTTCTGTTTGGTAATCAGTTGAGTGAGCTTCGAAAACCAGATGTGAATAATCATCAACTACTTTACTCAATGCCTGTGCTTTTTCGGGTTGATAATCAATCACACCGGTATGATCAAATTCCACTCCAGGTTGAACGACCAATCCGATAACCCGTTGCCAACAATCCCCCACACCTGCTTTTTCGAATGCTTTCGCATGACACTCTAAGGTTTTGCGAGCGGCATCAGGGGAAGTGACCTCTACCCCCTCTAGAGCTTCTGTGGCTCCGCCGGGAACAGGAACTTCAGTACCAATGACATACACAATATCGCTACGACCGAATTGTTGTTTAGCTGTTTTTTCTGCGATAACCGCAAGGCGAGCCGCCCGCTCAGCAACAATTTCATCGGTTAAAGGAACAGGGTCATCAGCGCAAGACATGCTGCAATCTAAATGAATTTTTTTAAATCCAGCGGCAACATAAGCTGCGATTAAAACATCGGCATTATCCATGGCATCTGCAGCAGGGAGGTCTTGCCAACGGTTAGGGCCTAAATGGTCACCACCAAGAATTAGCTGATTGAGAGGAAAGCCAACTTTCTCTGCTTTTTCAGTAACATAATGATAAAAATCAGCAGGTGTCATACCGGTATAACCACCGAATTGATCAACCTGATTAGAAGTGGCTTCAATAAGAAGAAAGGAATTATTGTCCAACGCTTGCTGCAATGATGCTTCAATAACAAAAGGATGAGCAGAACAAACAGAATAAATACCGTTCTGTTGACCTAACTTATTTTGCTGAACAATTTTTTCTAAAGGATGCATTAATACTAACTCCACAATCAACACCGGCAGTGCTGTTAATGGAGTTAGTCAGCTATAAATCTTTATCGACGATAATGACTTCGATTTTATGGTCCTTTAACTCTTGGACATATTCATCAGGAATACCAGAGTCTGTTACCAAAATATCAATATCACCAAACTCACGGATCATATGACAGCTGCGTTTACCGAATTTCGTAGAATCAGCAACTGCAATAATAGTCTCTGAGATATCACACATTAAACGGTTGAGGCTCGCCTCTTGTTCATTGTGTGTCGTGATACCAACACGTAAATCGAATCCGTCAACCCCAAGAAAAACCTTATCAAATCGGTAATTTCTTAGGCTGCTTTCTGCTTGAGAGCCAGAAAACGATAAAGCATTCTTTCGCAATGCACCGCCTGTCATTAATACATCAACGCCTGCGGTATTCGCCAACTCCATTGCAACATCTAAACCGTTAGTCATGACCACTACGTTTTCACGCGATTTTAAATGTGTCGCGATTTCACGCGTAGTTGTCCCCGAGTCTAAAATAACGGTATCCCCATCCTTAATTAGCGTGGCGGCAGCTTTCCCTATTAACGTTTTTGTTCCCGCATTTTGCCCACGTTTTTCGTGGATACTCAGTTCTGCAATAAACCCTGTATTCGGTATTGCAGCGCCATGAGAGCGAATAACATAACCATTTTTTTCAAGAAAACTTAAATCGCTGCGAATGGTGACACTTGAAACTTTAAAAATTTCGGCTAGATCCTCAACTCTGGCTTTACCATGTTGGTTAACCATGTCGAGTATTTCCATACGCCGCTCAACTGCCGCTTTCACTTTCGTCTCCTTACGAAACCAAACAAAAGACTTTCATTTGATTTCGAAATTAGTTTACTACGCCAAAAATTACCGACAACGTAAAAAAACAAAACTTTTGATCTCTTTCACAAAGTTTCGATTTGTTCACTATTTGCTTACGGATATTTTCATAATTGAAATATCATAGCTTCGAATGAGAAACTATCCAATATATAAAGTGTTAATCAGTGTATTTTAATTAATCTAATCGTCAGACTGTCGTCTCTAAGCCCAGATTCGTGAAATTTTAGTAATGAAATGACTCTAAAATTAGCAAAACGTGCTGAAAAAACTTTTTCTATTCGAAAGATGTCGGGTTCCGTTTAATTAAAAAGTATATTTTGGAATTTTAACGACAAAATACTTTATCGTGAATCCCCCATTTATTCCCCTCCCCCACCTTTCAAAATCTTTCATTTTCCATTTTTGTGATTTCAATCTCTTTTGATTTTACGAAAATTGCGTAATGCTATAAAAATAACCTGACTTCTTTCGGATAAAAAAATGGCTTCTAACCAACCAACTAACTTTCATATGATGGCGAAACCCACTAGCTATCGCTGTAATATCAAGTGTGAATACTGTTTTTATCTCGAAAAAGAGAATGTATTTAACGAAGAAGTAGCAGATAACCATCATGACGTGATGCCTGACAATGTATTACGTCGTTACATTAAAGACTATATTCAGTCTAACGCGAGTGACCAAATTGATTTTTCATGGCAAGGCGGAGAACCTACACTCGCTGGGTTAGCGTTTTTTGAGCGTGTTGTGAAGTATCAAAAACAATACGCACAAGGAAAAACGATCACAAATAGTGTCCAAACCAATGCAATTGCAATAAACCGTCAATGGGCACAATTTTTTGCCGATCACCAGTTTTTACTCGGGGTTTCTATTGATGGACTTGAAGCGGTGCATGATAAATATCGTATTTCAGTCAATGGTAACCCAACCTTCGAACGCGTTAAAAAATCAATTCAGTTACTCAACGAATATGGTGTTCAATTTAATACACTTACCGTCGTGAACGATCAGAATTGGCGTAAAGGAAAAGAAACGTATCAAGCACTAAAAGATATCGGCTCGACATTCTTTCAATTTATTCCAATTGTTGAAGTAGACCGACGTTTTCCACATATGCAAGGGGGGCACTATGCGCCCGGTCCGAATGCTGTTATGGCGTCTTTCTCAGTTTCAAGTGAAGGATACGGACAATTTATGGCTGATATTTTCGACGAATGGATACGCCAAGGTGATGTAGGAAAAGTATACATCCGTTTGTTCGATAGCTTACTTGGTACATGGATGGGTTATCCTGCGTCCACTTGTATTCAATCCAAAACCTGTGGACAAGCATTAATCATTGAATCTAATGGTGATGTTTACTCCTGTGACCACTACGTTTACCCTGCAAACCGCTTAGGTAGCGTCCAAGAAAACACCTTAGCTCGTTTAGTTTCTTCTAAGCAACAGACACGCTTTGGTCAAAATAAATACGACAAACTCACCAGTATTTGCCAACGTTGTGAAGTCCAAAGCTTATGCTACGGTGGCTGCCCTAAACACCGAATTGTGGCAATTGATGGAGAAAAATATCGCCACAATTACTTGTGCCGTTCTTATAAAAAAATATTTCATCATACCGCACTAGGCATGCAGTTAATGCAGCAAGCTATTTCCCGCGGGGGATTGGCTAGCGATGCACTCCCTGCCTTAAAAAAAGCTTATTTTCAATAAATTAACCTTTCTGGAGAGACTTTTGTGATCTTACCTACTGTAAAAAAAAGCCTACTTGCTGGCCTTATAGCCACTAGTTGCTTAAGTTTTCCCTTAGCTGCAACTGCTGGAGAGACCCCTGAAAAACCCAATGTTTTACTTATTGTTATGGATGATTTAGGGACTGGTCAGCTTGATTTTGTGTTAGACAATCTTGATGTTAACGAGCTAGCAAAACGCCCTACCGCCCAACGTTATGATGGCGACATAAATAAAATGGTCGAAGCCGCGAAAATTGCGATGCCAAATGTCACTGAAATGGCAGCCGGCGGAATTAAAATGACTAACGCCTTTGTTGCTCACCCAGTTTGTGGGCCGTCTAGAGCAGGGATTTTTACTGGTCGCTCCCCTGCAAGCTTCGGTACCTATAGTAATGATGATGCTATGTTAGGCATTCCAGAGGACATAAAATTATTACCCGCTTTATTCCAAGCCGATGGTTATGCAACTGCCAGCATTGGGAAGTGGCATAATGCGAAAGTGATCAAAAAGCCCAAGATAGCTGAAGATAAACAAACTCGTGATTATCATGACAACATGATATCAACACCAGAACCTGGGTTTGCCCCCCATGAAAGGGGTTTTGATTATGCCTACAGTTATTATGCCTCTGGCGCAGCGTTGTGGAATTCACCAGCGATTTGGCGTAATGGGGAAAATGTCCCTGCTTCTGGCTACCTGACTCATTTATTGACGGATGAAACTGTCAAATTCATAGACAGTCATAAAGATAAGCCTTTCTTTATTAATTTGTCGTATAGCGTGCCTCATATCCCACTTGAGGAGGCTTCACCTGCCAAATATATGGATAAATTTAATACAGGTAATGTTGAAGCTGATAAGTATTTTGCCGCTCTGAATGCCGCAGATGAAGGGATCGGAAAAATAATTGCCACGTTGAAAGAAAATGGAGAATTACAAAATACGTTAATTTTCTTTATTTCAGATAACGGGGCTGTTCATGAATCCCCAATGCCAATGAACGCAATGGATAAAGGCTTCAAAGGCCAAATGTTTAATGGCGGAGTGCGTGTCCCTTTTGTTGCTTATTGGCCGGGCCATATCCCAGCAGGTAAACAGAGTGACATCATGGTTTCAGCTATCGATATCCTGCCGACGGCGCTGAAAAGTGCAGGAATAACTATCCCAGATACCCTGAAAGTAGAAGGGAAAGATATTATGCCCGTACTAACAGGCAAAGACGATAAATCTCCACATCAATACCTTTATTGGACAGGCCCAGGGACTAAACACTACAGCGAAGAAAATCAGGCATTCTGGCACGGTTACCATGAATGGATAACATACCAACGTAAAGAAATCCCTAATAACCCTAACCTAGAAAAACTATCAAAAGGCTCATGGGCGATCCGTGATGGCGAATGGGCTCTGTATTTTTATGACGATGGCTCAAACCAACCTAAGCTATTCAATGATAAACAAGACCCTGCTGAATCAATTGATTTAGCACGTCAGTATCCAGAAAAAGTTAAACAGCTAAAATCTGCTTATTATCATTGGGTTAAAGACAAACCAAAACCTGTTGTATGGGGACAAGACCGTTACCAAATACTTGTTGATTCTGCACGATAGAATCGGATCTTTGGCCAATTAAGTGAGCATGGAAGCTCGCTTTTTCTAACAATCGAGAATAAATATGACTACACCTATTATTCCTACTGAACGTCCAAAACTCCCCTATGAACACCCTAATATAGCCATCTATCAACGACTGTTTAAAGAAAATATTATTAGAAGATGTATCCGAAAACGGGCTTACCACCACCATGACCAACTTATTGCCGATACCTTTCGCGATAATCAAAAGCCATTATTATTTCTTTGCGAAACACTCACTCGCTATGTCACGGAGGCTTTTCATCATTATCAAGTTTGGGATTATACCTATGCTTATTACCCCGGAAGCCCCGGACAACAAACCGTCAAGACAGATGCTATGGAAGGTGTTAGCCGAGTATTACCCCTGCTTGCAGCATGGTTAGTTCATCATCAGCAACCGATAATCAAAGGGCTAAACCAACAACCATTTAATATTGCAGAGATGATTAAAAGCGCATTTGTGAATGGGACAAACCCTTCCCATAAAGGCTATTGGGGGAAGCTTGAAAACTACGACCAAAAAATATGTGAATCTGCAGACTTAGCTCTCACCCTTTGGCTCAGTCGTAAATGGGTATGGGATCAGCTTGATATTAGCTTACAACACCAAATTATCACGTGGTTCGAACAAGTTAATCACTGCGAAATCGTTGATAATAACTGGCATTTATTCCCACTCACCGTCCAATTTGTTATCAAAGCATTGACGGGAACTGACCATATTACCCATTGGCGTTATAACAGAATTAAACAATTTTATGCTGGCGACGGTTGGTTCCGTGATGGTGCAAAAGGGAATTTTGATTATTACAATGCTTGGGGTTTTTACTATGGGCTTTACTGGCTAAACCAAATTATTCCAGGCTTCGATCATGAATTTATAAAGCAATCCCTTAATCAGTTTAATCGCAGCTATCTACCATTTATTACAACCAAAGGTATTCCATTTTTTGGGCGCAGTGCATGTTACCGTTTAGCGGTGTCAACTCCATTAATCGCAGGTGTTGATTTAGGTTGTGATTCCGTCAGTATCGGTCAAGCCAAACATGCCTTAGAAAGCACACTTCGCTACTTTATTAGTAATGGTGCATTAAAAGCGGGAGCACCAACGCAAGGCTTATTCGCGCAAGACTCTCGTCTTGTCGATAATTACAGCGGACCTGCAAGCAGTTTCTGGTCATTACGGTCTGTGGTCATCGCTTTATATTGTGGTGAACGGCTTCAGCTTTGGCAAACTCCCACCAGCGAACTTCCAATCGAAAAGGCCGATTTTCGTTTCGAAATTCCATCGATTCATGCTTCGGTAATAGGAGTTAAAGATACGCAGGAAGTTACGGTGATATTTCGGCAGGAGTATACTCAACAGCAGTCTCCTTTAAGTCGCCGCTTAGATAAACAACCTCTCACTCAAAAGGTAATTGAAACAATTATAGGTCAATCAAAACGTCCTAAAAACAACCTATTACGTAAAGGTGTGACAACTTATAGTTCTAAAATGAGTCATTTTTTTTAGTTTTCTTTCATTACCTTTCGGTGTGAAACAAATAAAATGTGATTTAGATCTTTTACCTTTCTTTATCTTTCGATTATTATAAATCGAAATTAAATGAAAGAAGAGGCAACTATGTTTCTCGTATCGACCCGTAGTATGTTAAATAAAGCCCAACAAGGTGGCTATGCTGTGCCTGCATTCAACATCCACAATCTCGAGACTATTCAAGTTGTGATGGAAACTGCCGCAGAAATGGGGTCTCCAGTGATCCTCGCAGGAACACCAAGTACCTTTGCCTATGCGGGGAGTGATTATCTTATTGCTATCTGCCAGCAAGCGGCTGAACGCTATCATATTCCTGTCGCATTACACCTAGACCATCATGAAGATATTCCTGATATTTTCCAAAAGGTGGTCTCAGGAGTGCGTTCCGCAATGATAGATGCATCCCACTTTCCTTTCGAAGAAAATATTCAAATTGTTAAACAAGTTGTTGATTACTGTCACCAATGGGATTGTACCGTAGAAGCGGAACTTGGACGCTTAGGGGGCCAAGAAGATGATTTGGTCGTTGATGCTGCAGATGCTTTATTTACAGACCCAGAGTCTGCCGTAAAATTTATTCAACGCACTGGTATTGACTCACTTGCGGTCGCAATTGGTACAGCTCATGGTATGTATAAAAGCGAGCCGCACTTAGATTTTGACCGTTTACAAGCAATCCGTCAAAAAACAGAAATACCACTAGTATTACATGGTGCATCAGGGATACCCGATGCAGATGTACGCCATTGTATTGATCTAGGTATTTGTAAGGTAAATGTGGCAACTGAACTGAAAATAGCCTTTTCCGATGCCATCAAACACTACTTTCTTGAAAACCCAGATGCTACTGACCCTCGTCACTATTTAGTTCCAGGCAAAGCTGCAATGAAATCGGTTGTCATGGATAAAATTCGCGTTTGTAAAAGTGATGGAAAGTTATAATTCATTGAAATAAATAATAAAGGAATGACATGAAACAAGTTGCTGTATTACTCGCAGATGGCTTCGAAGAAGGTGAAGCCGTCGTTTTCATTGATATTATGCGTCGATTAGATATTCATGTTGATGTTCTTTCATGTATGAATACCCTGACACTAAATACTTATTTTGAAACTAAAATTAGTGCTGACTACTTGTTAACAGAAAAACTATCTCACAGTTATGACGCAGTAATGATGCCTGGCGGCCCAAAAGGCACCGATCGCCTTAGTAGCTCACCACAAGTTATTGAGTTTCTTCGCCGTCATATTTCTGAAGATAAATATATTTGTGCCCTATGTTCCTCTGGTGCCAAAGTACTCGCAGCTCATCAGTTACTTGAAGGTAGACATTATAGTACTGGTGATAAACTTGCTGAAAAATATAATGATGGGCACTACGTTGATCAAGACGTTGTTGTGGATGGTAAATTTATTAGTGCAAAAGGGCTAGGTGTCAGCTTTGAATTTGCATTTACTGTCGCTCGCTATTTACTTGCAGACAATACTGAGAAAGTAGATTGGCAAGCAAAGCATATCTACTTTAAGCACTGGCCATTGCCTTATTTGTAATCCCTTAATTAACGGGATAGTGCGCTGTAACCTCAACTCGCACTAAAGGCGGCCTTCAGCCTTTAGTGCTTTTTAAGACCGAGCAATATAAAAAAACCGTTTTCACTGGTAATCGCAGGGGGTTTTATCGCCCATTTCATTGAAATAGAGCTTATTTTTCTCATTATTTCAGACGCATTCACGTAAAAGAAAACATAATAAAACCACTAAATAGTTACCTACTTTAGTCTGTTCCCCAGTTTATCAACGATAACCTCACCATCTTCTTTGATAAACACCTTTTGCTGCGGATTTGGCAATATGCCTAATACCACCTCAGATGGCCTGCATAATTTCACACCTAATGGCGTTACCACAATCGGCCTATTAATCAATATTGGGTACTGCAACATAAAATCAATTAATTGGTCATCGGTATAAATCGTTTTTTCTAAGCTTAGTTGCTCATACGGTTCCACATTTTTGCGTAATAGCTCTCTTACCGTAATGTTCATATCTATAATCAGTTGAACTAATACATTTTTAGTGGGTGGCGTTTCTAAATAATAAATAATCGTCGGTTCAATGCCACTATTGCGGATCATCGCTAGAGTGTTGCGTGAAGTACCACAATCTGGGTTATGGTAAATTGTAATTTCATTCATGGAGTTGCCCTTAATTTAGCAGTGAAAGCCTTAGCACTAAAGCAATCAATGTGACGGTGAGTACAGGAATAGTCATAATGATCCCCGTTTTAAAATAATATCCCCATGTAATGGTCATATTTTTTTGTGATAACACATGCAGCCACAGCAATGTTGCTAGACTCCCTATAGGGGTAATTTTCGGGCCTAAATCAGCACCAATGACATTGGCATACACCATCGCCTGTTGAATAACTCCCGTTGCTTGGCTACCTTCAATGGAAAGAGCGCCGATTAATACTGTTGGCATGTTATTCATGATGGATGATAAAAACGCAGTGATAAACCCTGTTCCTAGTGTTGCTACCCATAACCCTTTATCGGCAAGGTAATCAAGCGTTTCAGAGAGGTAATCCGTTAACCCTGCATTTCTTAAACCATACACGACCAAGTACATACCTAACGAGAAAATAACAATTTGCCACGGCGCACCACGCAACACTTTTTTGGTATTAATCGTATGACCTCTAGCTGCAATTCCCCATAAAATTAAAGCACCAATCGCAGCAATCACACTAACAGGAATACCTAATGGTTCTAAGACAAAAAAACCGATGAGTAATAGCGCTAGCACAAACCAGCCTGCTTTAAACGTCGTCATGTCCTTGATAGCTAAAGCTGGTTCACTCAGTTTAGTGACATCATATTGTTTAGGAATATCTTTACGGAAAAACCAATGTAACATCACCAGTGTCGCAATAATCGCAGCAATATCCACCGGCACCATAATTGACGCATACTCAGTAAAACCAATATTAAAAAAGTCAGCTGAAACAATATTAACGAGGTTAGAAACAATAAGTGGCAGGCTCGCTGTATCTGCAATAAAACCAGCAGCCATAACAAATGCTAATGTCGTGCCTTTGTTAAAGCCAAGTGCAAGTAACATTGCAATCACAATCGGCGTTAATATCAATGCCGCACCATCATTGGCAAATAAAGCCGCAACAGTCGCACCGAGTAACACAATATAGCTAAATAATAGTTTTCCTTGGCCACCACCCCACTTGGCAACATGTAATGCCGCCCATTCAAAAAAGCCACTTTCATCTAACAGCAAACTGATAATAATCACGGCAACAAATGTCGCGGTGGCATTCCACACAATATTCCAAACAACGGGAATATCTTGAAAACTAATCACCCCAAAAATAAGGGCTAATACCGCCCCTGCCGTTGCACTCCAGCCAATACCTAGCCCTTTGGGTTGCCAAATAACGAACGTAATGGTCAAAATAAAAATTAATGCGGCAATAAACATAACAACCTCGTTTAAAAGGTGCTTTTCTATGCACCTTTTTCCAAAAGTAGAACTTATCCTGCGAGCTGACTTAATGCGGATATCCCCACAGGCTCTGTCTCAAGTAAAGGGACAATAGCAACACGCTTTGCCAATGTTGATGCCACCTTTTCAATCTGAGAAACCTCCTGCTCAGCCCTTGAAAGTAACAATGGTGAGGTTGTTTCTGTGATAGATAGGCTATTATTAATCACCCATGCCCACGGATGTATATCTGCACGTATTAAATCATTTTGTAAGTTTTCCGCCTCAAGCACAGGTGTTGTTTCAGCAAGTGTCGTAATAATCACTTTTGTCCTTTCAGGATCTTGCAATTGCATCATAGGGGTTAAGAAGTGGCCCTTCCCTCCCATTTTCTTAGCAATTTCTTTATGGTATGCCCCAGTTGCATCAAGGAGTAATAATGTATGCCCTGTTGGAGCTGTATCCATCACAACAAAACGTTTTCCAGCATCCCTAATAATGCGAGAAAAGGCCTGAAATACCGCAATTTCTTCAGTACATGGGGAGCGCAAATCTTCCTCTAGTAATGCCCGCCCCTCTGCATCTAAATCTTTCCCTTTTGTTTCTAAAACATAACTACGATAACGTTCAGTTTCGGCGATAGGGTCAATTCGACTAACTTGAAGGTTGGGTAAAACACCATCGAGTGTTGACTCAATATGAGCAGCAGGGTCGGATGTGGTCAGATGAACATCTAACCCTTTTTCTGCCAGTTTCACCGCTATTGATGCTGCAATCGTTGTTTTCCCTACACCGCCTTTTCCCATTAACATAATCAACCCATGCTGTTGTTGAGATATTTCGCCAACCAGTTCTGACAAAGTAGGTAAAGAAATAGGTTGTTTTATCGGGGTAGTAGTTGGAACTTGTGGCATGTCATTAGATAACAACTGCTTCAGTGCATCGACTCCAACCATATTGATATTTTGTAAATAAAGAATATCGACAGGTAACGAGCGTAGTGCTTCAGGCATAGACGCTAATGCGGCTTGTTCACGAGAGTAGAGCGCATGGGATAACTTATCATTGTCAGTTATCGCCGTTTCGGGGAAAACACCATTAACGATCAATTGCTGATTTTTAATCCCCAGAGAAGATAACTCATTGTAGGTTCTCGCAACTTCTCTTAACGCAGCTGACTGAGGACGTGCAACTAATAGTAACCTTGTTAGCGAGTTATCACTCAGCGCTTCCACTGCCATGCTGTACTGCTCGCGCTGTTTTTCAAGGCCAGACATTGGCCCTAAACATGTCGCTCCGTCAGGGTTATCGCTGATAAAATCACTCCATGCACTCGGGAGTTGTAGTAAACGAATGGTATGCCCCGTTGGTGCAGTATCGAAAATAATATGGTCAAACTGACGGGTAATTTCTGTATTAGTCAACAACCCAGTAAATTCATCGAAAGCAGCAATCTCTGTTGTACAGGCACCTGATAGCTGCTCCGTAATACTTTGAATTACCGCTTCAGGTAAACTTTCTTTGATGGGATTAATAATTTTATTTCGATATTCTTCGGCAGCGGCTTGCGGGTCTATTTCAATCGCAAATAGGTTTGGCACTAATGTTATTGGCTTAATGTGGTTTCCAATTGATTGAGAAAATACTTGCCCCACATTAGAAGCCGGGTCAGTACTTACCAATAAAACTTTTTTTCCTTCCTCTGCCAATTTAATTGCTGTTGCGCATGAAATCGAGGTTTTACCGACCCCACCTTTTCCTGTAAAAAATAAATAGTTAGGTGCGTTATCTAAAAATTTCATTGTATATCCCTCGTTAACAACATGTTTTATCGTTACCACAGCACGGCTTAATGACCTCAACCTTCTCAATATTCATACGAATTCCAAACCATCTAGCAAGCTCATGGCGTTTAGGATATCGACCAGTCAACACAATCTCACCATCAAGAATAAATAGAGGGAGTGATTCCGCCCCCGCGGTTTCCAAAAATGTTTTCACTTTTGTATTGTCAACAAACGCTATAGGTTCTTGTGCTAAGTTAAAACGCTTTACATTCGCCCCTTGTTTTTTTAACCAATCTACATCTGTTGCGAAGTCTACTAATACTTGGTCGACTTCTGTTCCACAAACACCAGTGCTACAGCATAGCGCTGGGTCAAATACTTCTAATCTTTTCATATCTCAACCTTATATATGTTTTTTCGAATATGTTAATTTAAAAAATTTTATGCCGAACAATGACCCACTGACACTTTTGTCTCTAGGCTCTTGAGCAAATCTGCGATTCTATTTTTCTCGGTTGCATAGGTGACATCAATGATATTTTTTACCCATGGAAGTAATGTTGGAGATAAGCGATAGTGAACCCATTTACCCTGTTTAGAATCAAGCAAAAGACCGTATTCTCTAAGCATCGCTAAGTGACGAGATGTCTTGGGCTGTGATAAATTTAATGCGGTATAGATATCACAAACACACAATTCACCTGATGCTTTTAAAAGCAACACGATATTTAGCCTTGTTTGATCGCCTAAAATTTTAAACAGTTGTAATGGTTCCATACATGCTCCTTTACTCTCTACTATGTATAATATATACACGCCAAACACATACGTCAAAGCATATGTGTTTTTTAACTATAGGTTATCCTAATCCCCCCTTCAGGCGATGAGCCACCACGCTATGGCAATATTTCATACAGAATATGATTAGCATCATTGAGAGTTAATACTAAAAGTTGTTGTAATTCTTTTTACTTTATTTCACACTCAACTCTAATCTAACCTAAATTAACGAGATATTATGAAAAAGGCATTAATCGTTATAGATGCACAAAATGACTATCTTACTGATGGGCGGTTTCCTTTATGGGATATTGAAACGACCTTAATGCGTATATCTGATAAAATTTTAGAATTCAAAAAAAATGACTGTGCCATTATTTTTATACAACATCTATCACCTCTAGGCTCGGCCTTTTTTGACGAAACAACAAAAGGTTGTGAACTTATATCTCAACTGACTAACCTGTCCCAAGATCATTTCGTTGTAACTAAAAGACATGGCAACTCATTTGATGAAACGCACCTTGATGATTTGCTTATAACGCATAATATAGAACATATTGAATTATGCGGAATGATGACTCAAAACTGCGTACTATTTACCACGATTGCTGAACAAGCAAAGAAATATAAAATAACAGTATTAGGGAATTGCTGTACAAGTGTTTCACCCGTGATTCATGCTGTTGCACTAAAAGGCTTATCGAGAATAACAAATGTGATTTAAAGCGGTAATTGGGTTATTTTTTCTATAGATATTATTGCTAGCAAAAGTATCAAAAGTAATAACCTATGCCTATGATTTATTTAACTTTATTAAATATCATAGGGAATAAAAATAACCCTCACCAACTTCATTTAAAATGGAATTGTTTGTTTTTATTAGTATTTAGAGATTCATAAAAAATCATTAAATACATAGGAGCAAAACTAACCACCCATTTTATTATTTTTTTTCCAAATTATAAAATGGATAACCCCTAAACCACCATGACCATAAATATAAATCTCAATTAAAATAGTGAGTGACTTATGAATACTCCTAGCCTCTAAAGCAAATGGAGACTGCTGTAGCCATAAAATAAACCATGTTATACCTGACAAAATAACAATTGATAAAGCCCCCAACCCCAACCCTTGAACTGTTGCAGCAAGTCCTTTAGGAGAGCTATCTGGTAGCTTTTTAGCTAAAAGAGAATTTATATCTTCTTTGATTTGTTTAAAATCCCCCCAGAGATAGGGATAAAAATATTTAAAACCGCGTTGATTAAAACAAGATACGACTAAAAAGAACGTTAAAAAAAAGAGCACAAAACCAGAAATAATATGAATCCAAGTGAATAAATAAGCCATATCAAAAAAAGGAGGAACGACTGACTTTGTTCCTGTCATCCAATTACTAACAATGATTTGCGATATCACTAAAACTAAAATTAATAAATGTAAAATTCTTATTTTTTTAGTCTGATACAGGCCAAAAAAATCCCAAATCGATTTAAATATGCTCACAGTATCTCACCTTTCTTTTTATAATATTTCATTTACACAAAATTTATTAGTTTATAACTCGACTACCTCGTACTGCCAAACCTTGACTGCAGAATATTGTATATGAAAAATAACATACATCTACTGTTCAATTATGACTCTCTTTTTGTGATAATTATATTTATCATTATAAGGGTGATTCAATTAGACAAGGGTTTACAGACTTTTTACTAAAATTTCAGAAGATAATAAATTACAGAGAAAGGTGTCATTCGCTCAACAAAAAAAACACCTTATCTTATTGAAATTTGATTGAAATATATTTTCACCATAACTATTTTTTATAGTAAAACTATAAACAGTTTACGATTTAAATTATTACAAGATTTTTATGCGCGGGAACTATTAGCTTTGATATTTCAAAGTTACGATAGTAGCGTTAAACAAAGAATGACTTTATATGTTTAACGCTATATTTTGGAAAAACCATCCATTTCCGATAGTTTTAATTACCCGAGAAATTACTTATAACTTCATACGTCAATGAATCATTAGAACTATTTATAATTTTTAGTTTTACATTCCCATAAGAAATAACATTGCTTTTTTTAAGGTTATATTGAAGGTTGTTTCCAAATCCTTGATTTTCAATGTTTGAGCCTATTTTTCTGTAGCTAATATCTACTATTTGATTATTTATCCCATTAAAAATCAAAGCCTGCTCAAATGAATTACCATCAGGGTTATTTAACTCAAGATATTCAATTTGGGCTTTATCACTACAAACAGCAACATTTAAGTCAGTTACAATACAAATTTCATTAGCATTGGCTCCTTTCTTTATTAAAATTGAACTCCATGGCTGACCAAGAGTCTCAACGACAACAGAACCGGAGTCAATGGTTTGAGCTGGCATATAGAAATCACCTTTGTCACTTGAACCAACTTTTTTGAACACACCAGGAATAATTTTATAAGCCAGGTCTATTTGTATTGGGTTCAATACCTTAATCGCTTTCAGCTCGCTTATATCACCTTCCCTAACTAAACTTTGACCTATGATGGCACGATTAACACTACCTACTTTCGGCTCACTTATTTTATGTGAATCTGGCGTGTAATTATATTCGGTCACTGCACACCCAGATAATGAAAGAATACAACTAACAGAAACTAACAAATTTTTCATTTAATAAGACCCGTGGAAAAAAACATATGTGGACATCAAAGGTTACATTTATAAACAAGTTCTAACAAGCAATTCTCTGCGCTCCTGTTAGCGGATAACCACTAAATCACTCATAGTAACCTGTAACTTTCTTCCTTTCTGGCAGGTCACCCGCTACAACGCGTTAATTTAGAGGTGGCTTGACTTTTTCAGCATCCTGAATAGCTCTGATTCTTTCCATTTGAGTCATTATTACCATTACAGGTTTTAAAAATTACTGGTAAGAAGTTATCCCACCTTATACCTATAATGAGTCTGTCGTCGTTTCAGTGATCAATTTAGTACTATCATAAGGCATAGATAACGGGCACATTATCGCTGTACGAATTCATGGGCTTAGCTATCAAGCTAAAGGCGGTAAAGTATGGGATAAGGATATTGTAGGTAAGCTTATTTAATTATAAAACAGGTAGAGGGGCGGTTTTAGCTAACTAACTCGCCCTTCTAACAAAAAAGGATTAGGAGAAACTATATTAGCTATGTTTAATAAAGGCAGTTAGAAGATGACCAGTCTTTAATTAATCCATTTTTATCGGTAATAAAGTTATCTACGCATAAGCGAGGGTTATTAAGGTACGGGTCATTAGAACTGTTTTGGGTTTTCTTAAAGGTATACTGAGATCCCCCATCCTGTCTCTTATGAACCCCAAAAGGGCTGCCCCTTTGCATTATTAGGTCATCTATAGATTTACCAATCCAACTTTGGCGGCGATTTTTGAATTCATACTCCTCTTTTTCTCTTTCTAATTGTGCTTTTGATTTCATTGCAGTGGTGTTATTTCCATTGTTTTTGTGCTTTGCACCAGGGACACCCGTTAATGCATAAGTTATATCTGATATGGTATCTCTATGTTTCTGAGTACAACCACTTAATATGATCAGTGAAACTAAAATTATACTTAAATTGAATTTTTTATTCATCGAAGATAGCTCAAAATTAATAATTATTAATTATTTCATGTAGATATGAAATTCAAGTGTATCTTATACTAACTATAGTAATTATTAGACATATGAGAATCATCCGATATTGAAATAAACACAACCTAACCCCCAAATATTGCGCCGTTCAAAACGGTACGAAAGATATCGCATGGCTATTTTTTCGCTCTACCAATTACAATCTCTTACTAAAACTTTTGTATCATAATAATCTATTGACCTAATCATTTTTATACATCTGATATTGTGAGCGATAATTAATTTCAATCTGAAGTTTTCTGTGGTAGTAAACTGAGAACAACAATTAATAGTAGGCAATTATTGGATAAATACAGCCATTAATAGGCTTCAATACTCTATTCCCCTTCAAGACCAACTACGAATTCACTCTTTTTCTCGCGATTTAAGCACGGTTTTTCTTGGTGATATTCACGATCACATACTGTGATTACTCAATCCTGAACGCTGTGTCAGTCGTTCTATTCTTATCCACGTTTTGTGGTTACGAGAACCATTCAGGATAGTCGGTTATCTCCATGAGATATCCATAAAAAAGCCCCCTATATGTTGAATGATATGTCCAACTTTTTGGGTGCAATTCATAAGCGGGTTAGTTTTTGATGGCTACTGAGCTCTTCCTAAATGAACCCCATCAACCCTATCAATACGTATTCTCCATAAGAATAGTGGCATATCTGCGGATGGGTGGCTTAGTATTTTAACGTCTTTCATGTGTAGTGTTGTTACTATTTTCAATGGATTTGCGTCAAAGTCAGCAATTAAATGGTTGTAATAAAACTGAATAATTTCACCACATTAAGAGGTAGCTTATCCATAGGATATATTATCATTACCAATTTAAATTGTATTTCTGATTAATTGCACCAATGTAAATATCTATTTAGTAAATTATATCGTGTTCTATTTAGTTGTCTTGTTATTAAAATAGTACAGACTTAATTAATAAAAATGCATGAAATTACTAGTTACAATGCACATAATTAAGATAAATTTATTTATCTGCACAATAACCAATCATGATTAATTTTGGCATTTAACTCTGACAAGTTAACTTTTGGTGCTTTCAAGTTTTACATCGGTATTTATTGGTAATATAATCGGCTAAATTCATTATTCCTATCATGTAGTAAAGTAGAAATAAGAAAATCGTAATATTTTACAGTTTATATAATTAAAGCAATTGTTTGGGTTTGTTATATTTTAAAAATTATACTGCGATGTAAATTTACTACCTACAATAGTTAATGTCGCCAAATATCTCTTTATAATGGGATAGTCGTATGAAAGATTTAATTCTAGGGGGTACGGTTTTTATACCCGGTATTGCTTTGGTATTTTTTTTAGGTTTCTTTTTTTGGTTATTGATTAGGGTGGTTTACGCAAATTTAGTGTGCAAATATGAATATGCGGGGAGTTTATTCGATATTTCCATACTATTTTTCTGCGTTTTGGCCGTTCATTCATTATTAATTTATAGTTGGTAATATAATGAATATAAAGAAATACTTATTAATTATTATATCTGTTTTTATCATCATTTCGTCTATATATTTATTATGGAACCATTATGCATTAAGTCCATGGACTCGTGATGGTAGAGTGCGCGCTGAAATCAACCAAGTGACAGCTGAGGTTTCAGGGAAAATTGAACAATTGATGGTCATTGACAACCAAGAGGTCAAACAAGGTGAATTGTTACTCATCGTTGACCCTACTGATTATGAAATTAAACTACGTCAATCTGAATTAGAACTTAATGATTTAGTAGTTCAATACAATTTTGCAAAGAACCAATTAGCAAGGCGGACTAAATTAAGTCAAGTTGCAATATCTAAGGAAGAGCTAGATGATGCTAGAGCCCGCCAGGAAAGCTTAGCTAAGAAAATTGAATTAGCAAAAGTGAAGATTGAAAAAGCTAAACTTGACCTATCAAGAACACAAATTCATTCACCAGTAAATGGTTTTATTACTAATTTGAATTTACGTTCAGGGAATTATATTAATGCAGGTTCCCCTTTATTTGCGATCGTTGATAAAGACTCTTTCTATGTGATTGCTTATTTAGAAGAAACTAAAATGACCAATGTTGTGGTTGGTGATAGTGCAAGTATAAAGTTATACAGCAACAATCATGAATTAAAAGGCAAAGTACAAAGCATTGGTAGAGCAATTGATGATAACAATTCCACGACAGGGAGTCTGTTACTTGAAAATATACAGCCTAACTACCCGTGGGTTCGATTAGCGCAAAGAGTACCAATTAAAATATCATTAAATGGCACTCAAGGAGTTACACTTATACCGGGTACGACTTGCACTGTATTTATTGAAGACTAAGTGATGAAACTAAACTGGATATTCGCAGTTAAATATATGCTAGCGATTTTATTGGCTTGGTATATATCTTCATATTTTGGTTTTGATAAGCCCTATTGGTCAATGATGACGGTCGCAATCATTGGCTATCCAGACCCATCATTAAGCTTGGCTAAAATGGTGGCACGGCTTGCTGGAAGTTTTATTGGCGTTATAGCAGTAACATTAATCGCTAATATTAGTATCAGTGACCACTGGCTGTTTACCGCCCTGATTATTATTTGGCTGTCAGTATGTTTATTTATGGCGCTGACCTCACGTTATATGATACCTTATATGTTTTCACTTTCGGGGTATACTTCCGCAATTATTGCTTTTGGTACTTCAGTTTATCCATTGCCTATGACTATATTTAATTTGTCTCAAGAAAGGCTAATGGAGGTCATGATAGGTATCATTATTTATACATTTATTAGTTATGCTTTGCCAAATAGAACGAATAATCTACAAACAGCTCTACTGAAAAGTAAAATAAGTACGGATAGAAAAGATGTGTTATCAAGTGTGTTCAAAGGAAACTATGATAATACGATGAAAAATCTATCTATTATCATTGCTGATAGTATTGCCCATGATGAAGTGAGTAAATATGAAAGTCATTTTTTATCTTTTAAAAAGGCACACAGTAAGGTATTAAAATTACCTATGCTGGTCACTATATCTATTATTGGTTTAGTCGATCGAGCATTTTTACAGTATGAAAAATATAATCAAATATTAAGCTTGAAGAACAAGGTTGATAATCCCTCTACCTCTCAGTTTTATGTTTTTTTTGATTGGATAGATGCTTTTTTAAATACATTAAGGTTAGTTGTAAGCCTAGTGATTAGTGTCATTTTTTGGCTTAATACTGGTTGGGAATATGGCTACATATTACCTGTGCTAGTGAGTATTTCTTTTACTTTTGGGGTTACTATTCCCAATGCGAATAAGCTTTCTTTTATTGTATTTATTGTTGCTCTGTTGGTTATCGCACTTAGCTATGTATTGAAGTTTTTCTTTTTAATACAAGCATCAAGCTTTATGCAAGCAGCTTTGATTATGACCCCTGTTTTCATCCTTTTAGGTGTCCTGAAAACAGTCGGTAAATTAGCATTTCTGATTTCACATATTATGTGTATCTCATTAATATTTTTAATTAATTTTACTAATCCAATGAGCTTTGATTTTGTCTTTTTTGCTAATACAGCCATAGCACTTATTTTTTCTATCATTATAGTGATCTTGATGTTGTATATCATCCCATTGAGTAATACACAGCAAATAGAATCTCGTAAAGTTAATTTTATTTTACAGAAGATAAATACAATACCGTTAAATGAATTGGCTCTCATAAAAATCCGTAATACCTTACTAATGAATGTGAATTCATTATATGAACATAAAAATATTAACCAATTTTACGTGTTAATTGCATTGATTAGCCTATATGAATTATCGGAATCTGAGCAGGTAAGAAAGCTGATAGTAAGTATCATTAATGCAGTATCAATAAAAGATGATAAAGATAATATATTGAAATCTCTTAATGGTACTGAAAAATTTTATTCTGATATTAATGTAAAGTATGCCAAAGACGTTATTGGCTTGTTGTTATAACCATAAATATATGAGGTGGTCATGTTTGAATTATTAACTGCAATAGGTATTGGGTTAGTGGTATTGTTGCCATTATCAAATCCACTAACTACAGTTGCATTGTTTCTTGGTTTATCAGGTGGAATGACAATTGAGGCTCGTAAAAAAACTATAAAAATGACGCCTGTATATGTCTTTTTTATTATGTTGGCCTCATGGTATTCAGGGCAAGCGATCATGAATACCTTTGGTGTTACTATTCCTGGTTTGAGGATTGCAGGTGGTTTTATTGTTGCCTACATTGGTTTTCGTATGTTGTTTCCTATCGCTGAAAATAGCCGTAATGTTGAAGGGGGAAAAGCGGTAGATAATACATCTAGTATTGCATTTGTTCCTTTAGCTATGCCAAGTACTGCAGGGCCAGGTACTATAGCGATGATTATTAGTATGGCTTCATCAGTAATCACCAATGAAAGCGCTTACCCACATTGGGTTGTTATTGTCGCGCCACCGCTGGTATTTTTAATTTTTTCTGTGATCCTGTGGGCCAGTCTAAAAAGCTCAAATCTTATTATGAAGTTTTTTGGTAAAAGCGGTATTGATGCAATATCTAGGCTGATGGGATTTTTACTGGTTTGTATGGGCGTGCAGTTTATCATTACGGGTATAGGAGAACTCACACGTTCTGGTTTTTTTAGCTAGTTTTGATCAATGTTATCGTGTATTGCTCTGATTTAATATATAAATAACACCTTATTCAGCTCTTACTCCTCAACTGAATAAGGTGTTATAGCGTTTTATTTTTCATCGCCAGTCAACAAAGGTGATAAATTAATATCGAATAGTATTAATTATCTTTACCATCTCTAAATCCTTTTAGAATATACAAAAAATACATTAGTGAATATGTTATTACTTAATTTTTAAATATAGTTACTAACTATTTGAAATTACGACGCCTTTTCATATTTACATGAGAAGTGGATATAATTTAAATATAATGTTAAAAAACTATCTAACTACCTTTGTTAACGAGCCCGAAAATCATCATTCTTATTCCCCTACCAATAATCAACTATTCCCCATAAAAACTAATTACTTTTAGGTTTGTATTTAGCCCTGTAAACCCGTTTTTCATCATTAACACACTCCAAGGTAAACACTTCATCTATTGATCCGACTCTTACTTTAAAGTGTGTGCTGCTATCAACATCAATTACTGTTGGGTAGGCGTTACTGAAATTAGAAATTACAATCTTTGCTATTGATTTACATTCATTAAATAGCATTTTAGAGCTATCAAACTTATCCAAAACGGGGGTTTCGCTATTCGGGATTTTATTGGTAACGGTCATCTCTAATAGCTCTAAGGGAGTATAAACAACGGTAGTCTTCTCCTTAGCGATACCAAAAACTGGAATTAACATACATAACCATATTATTTTCTTTATATTTTTATATCCATTAATGTTACCAATAAATGATTTAATCAAAATCGCTATCATGTTGAACGGACCTATTTTTTGTCTTATAAAAAGGTATGGTCGACACTACTCGATTGTTATCCACTAGAAAACAGAAAGCACTGCGCCCTATGGTGTGTAAGAATCTCACGCTATCAGCTCTAATGTGAATATCTACCATATCAATGATTGGCTTCTCACACATTACAATTATACATATAAAGCCAGCCTTTTATCTTTACCAGCATATCTATATTTTATACGCCAATACTTAGAGCCATTCGGGGCAACTTCTAAATACATGGCTAAAGCCGCGACAGAAAAACCCATCAATTATCTACAAATATCTTTTCAGCAAGACTGATACAGTAAGTATTGATATCGTATTTGAAAGAGCACTAATTCACCACACTAATGATTACAATAGTAATTATAATGAAATCCATAGAATTCTAAATGATTATGGGTATTTTATTATTCAGGATAGAAGCATAAAAATGTTGCCCTATCGGGTGGAGAACAACACTTACGTGGTTTCCTCTTTGAATGCTTTCCAAACTGATTGAAATTGGAGCTATACGCAGTCCAATTCAGCAGCAAATTGAAACTGTATTACAGCAATATGGCTTCAAACTTGTTTCCTCACAGTTTTTTTGTGAGGCGCAACGTGTTTATGAAAACTTTTCTTCCCTAGAGCGAGATATTAGCGCTCGTACAAACCGCTCCATTTGCATGAGTTAGATAATAATGAAATTACCTTTTTAACAAACACATTAACCCAACTTATCCAAAAATTATTAAATAATATTATTGGTATATTTGGGGCGCCAAAAAAACTATTGATTCTATTTACTTTTATTTCTAGCACTTCAAGAGACTCTATGACTATCCAATATTTCAGTCGCCATACATCGCAGTTATCTAATGACCAAAAAGAGGTTATCTACACTTTGTTATATCAAAGCTTTGACTGTGATTTTTCTCGAGATGACTTTCAGCATGCTTTAGGCGGCATGCATATTTTAGCTTACGACCAAAAACATGTTGTTGGCCACGTATCCATTGTTCAGCGCAATATGGCATTAGGTCATCACCCAGTCACTGTCGGTTATGTTGAAGCCATGGCAGTATTAGAAAGTTATCGCCGCCAAGGTATTGGTCGACAGCTCATGCAGGAAACCAACAAAATTATAGAAAACTGTTATCAACTCGGCTTACTTTCTGCATCTGAAGAGGGTTTTCCTCTATATCAATCAGCAGGATGGCATGTTTGGGAAGGAAAGCTGTATGAACTCAAACAAGGCTCTTATATTCATTCCATTGATGAAGAAGGCGGCGTTCTTGGGTGGACAAAAGATAAAACGATTGATTTTTCCCAACCACTCTATTGCGATTTTCGCAGTGGTGATCAGTGGTAACAGCTTGAAGATAATTTATAACGATACTGAGACTATTTATGAAAGAACAGAATATTTATGATAACCCCATTTTTTTTTAAAATTATCAAACATTAAGGGTCAATGATACGGGCCTTAATGGCATCATAGAAGAACCTGCATTAAGGGCTCTATTACCTGATTTAAAAGGTAAAATAATTCTCGATTTGGGATCTGGCTTTGGTGATTTTGCACGGTACGCACACAGCAAAGGGGCGAAAAAAGTTTACGGTATTGAGCTTTCAAGTAACATGATAGAACAAGCCAGAAAACTGACCCAAACCGATGATATTGAATATATTCATGCGTCAATGACTAACCCTATGACTTTCGATGAACGTTTTGACTTTATTATTTCCTCCCTCGCAATCCACTATATCGAAAACTTTAATCAGCTCGCAAGCGAAGCATATTCTCACCTCAAAGAGGGTGGGAAATTTGTATTCTCTGTGGAACATCCGATGTGTACCGCACATGCTTCTTCATTTATGAAAAATGAATCTGGTGAATTTATCTGTATGCCTGTCGATAATTATCAGAATGAGTCTATACGTCATACCTCATGGTTTGTCGATGACGTTATTAAATATCACCGAACAGTCGAAAGTTATATTATGGGATTACTCAATGTGGGATTTGTGATTGATGCTCTTAAAGAGCCTAAAGTCATCAATGACGCCCTATTGGAAAAACCGGAAGCTGAAATTTTTAATCGATATTCACCTTTTTTAATTATTAGTGCACACCGTTTGTAATAGCAAAGTTGTAATATCCGCTCTGAGTTAAGTTAAGGTGTCCATCACGTAGGATCACCATCAAGGGGGGCACATGACGGCTTATAGAGCGGAGTTTTTTACATTGGAAGATGAACAAAGAAAGCGTAAAATCAGTTAACCCACTGAATTTTAGGCATAAAAATAGACATCATTTGAAGTCTACAGGATTCAATATAAAGACATACCTCATTAATTATAAACATTTTATATTCATTCAATTTCGTATCATGCTTCCAATTATGTCCCCTTTTTATTTTGTGACTCAAAAATTAAGAGGTTCAGGCTTCAGTTTTCCCAAAGCCACCAGCATTGCAAAATATCATCAATTGGTAATTTCATTGCAGATAATGAAATACCAACCGGAAATAGTTCTACTCGTGTTTTCCACGACTTCGTTTCAAACGGAACTGTAAAATTAACACAGGTACGACTTCAAATTTAATCAGCTATTAATCAATCTTATTTAAACTTTACTTTCAGGGTTTAGCTTGAACATGATGGTTGTTGATTCAAGGTCGCCATGAATTGATTGAGCGAACTCAGGGATTTCACCACTAACCTGCCATCCTAGAGAGGTATATAAGCTAACAGTTATTCCTTTGGTATTTGTATCTAATGTTAGAAGTGTCAATCCTATTTCCCATGCTATTTGCTCAGCCGCTAGCATTAATCTCCTTGCGAGACCTTTGCGCCTGTAATCAGGTAATACCAATAATTTACAAATTTCTCCTCGGTGTTTGCCATTTGGCTTTGTACACAAATCAAGTCCAACAACACCAACGATTTTATTATCTACCTCTACTGAGATAAGCTTAAAATTGTTTGTTGATAAAGAGTGATTGACACCAACCCAATAATTTTTCATATCACCTATTTGATCTTTTGCGTCAGTATATCCAACACTAGCCCCACCAAGGACGCATCTATACAATAAATTGGTCAGCTCATCTATTTTGTTATCGCTTATTTTGTCACTATAACAACGTATAATCATATTTGCGCCTCAATAAGGGTCTCATTGCACAATAAGTTAGTAGATTAACTATGAATTAATTGAGCACACAAGTAACTAAAATTTTATAGATATATTTGAAACTCCTCGGTAACTTCGGAGCAGCTGAACAGGTCATCTTAAAGAGGAACAATGAAAGGTAGGTAACTAATTGTGGGTTAGTCTAAAGATGTGAAATGTCCTCTTTAGATTTTCCGATTTCAAATCAGCTTATGATACTAACTTTTACTAAGTAGTAACTATCTGTACCCCTGTTAGCTGATAGCCATTAAACCTCTGTAGCTTTATGAGTAAATTATTAAAATAATAGTTCGTAATTAATTGTTAAATATCAGACTAAGAGGATATTATAATTTTAATTACGAACTATAGTAACTATTCTAAGAAAAATGAAACATCAATACTCCCTCGATAGCTTCCCGCTTTGATATTTCCATTATGACAAAGGTTGAAATATAATGTTTCTTTAGTACTACTATTTGACATATTCCCTAACTTAATACGGTCATAATATGGAATAGCATCACCATTTCCATTTCTACAAATATCTGGGGTGGATGCTGCTCTTGAGGTTACAATATATGGCCTTTCTGTTGAATCCGCTGTATTGCCACTAAGTGAGTCCAAAGCCATTCCAGCCAAATTTGTGCCTGAATTATTTCCCAAACCTGTTTGCCCATGTAATTGCTGATTAGCTGAAACTACCATTAAAAGCTTACCTGCTGTTACACAATTAACATGTATGCTCGCAAGTTTAGTTTCAAGCAATTGGTTCTGTTTTCTCCCCGCAAGTTGATTACCAAATTTAATATCAGTCGAGCTAAGAGGTGCCACGGTACAAGAGTCTAATGCCTCAACACTTAAACTGTCGTTATCTAAAAAGTAGGGGAATAAAAATGACCATCCTGAATTATTTCCATATAAATCATCTTTATATCCAAAAGCGATAGACTCACCAGGCAATAATTTATATTTACCTTTAACCACTGAGGCATTTCCACCTGAGACTGAACTTGCATAAGCAGAGAGGCTGGAAATGCTTACTTGATTAAGACCGTCATTTCTTTTTGCATTCGGATAAAAATAATTTGGCCTATTTATGCTATTATTTTCAAGAGCCCAAGTCAGAATACCGCTTGGTACAAGATTTCCAGATATTTGTTTCGATTTTTGTAAGACAGCAGTTTTTGTTACATTATTGCCATTATACTCTTTATATCTTGTAGTTACCGTACCATTAAATAACAAAACTATAATTCGAGAATTATCATTCTCATTAACTAACTTTATCCCATATGCTGAATTATATTCAGCAAAAGCTCCTCCATTTGTAGTGAGAAACTTTATATAGTCATTTGTTTTAGGCAACATTGGATAATTGACATTTGGATCTGAAGGATACATAGTTTTCTGGGGATGCCTGTCATTATTAAAAATTCTTACTGATGGATATAGCTCCCCTAAATATCCAGTTTGACCTGCCCTTACTGTTAATTTATCAGTTGCTCCAAATGCTGATAATGACATTCCAAGCAGTATGATAGCGGATAGCTTTCTAGTTACTCGTTGATAACGCATTAAGTTTGATTGCTCTATTTTCATAATGATGTTCACACCAAAAAATAAGTTTTTTAAATATTCGGACACTAATTCTCTATCAAGCTCAATCATTGTTTTAAATAGTGTCCCATCTATACCTTATATAAATTCTATAAGGATCATACCTCATTACTCTGTACTTGAGTGTTAAATAAATGCCATAAATGTAACAATAGATTACTCATATAATGAGTTTACTTGAGATTTAATACTGAAAGTCCATATATTGGAAAGGTAATATAAAACCATAAAATTATAACTTTTATCGCTAAGCACTATCTCAAAACCAGATTAATGCTCATTGGTCATCGTTTCAGTGACCATTGGTAAGGGGTGACAACGCATTGTTTTTATTGCGAGAGGTCACAGTGACCACTAACCATGTCACAACTCATTGATGCAACTACAAACGGTCAATTTGACCGCCTAAAACATTAGGGTAACATTAGGGTTAATACCTTACCGTAACCTTACCGTTATCGGCTTAATCCTCCCCGTAACATCCCCGTTTAACCTTGCCGTAATCTTGCCTTTCAATCGCATTATACGGACCGTAATAGGACCGTTATTTTAGCTTTGGTTATTCATGTTCTGAGTAGATAACCCATTGATTTAATCGGTAACGCATATTTGCGTCACGGTAACTTATTGATATTTAGTCAGAGTGCTTATTTGCATTGTGGTATTAATCACCATCGGTAACCATTCCTGAGTGGTTACCGATGGTGGTTACCAGTGTGGTTACTTTTATCTCATGACCATTATTAGAAATATTGCCAGCCAGTGACGAGCCTCCAATTTCAGAGCCTCATGACTCCTTAATATCAAGGAGTCCTATTTAACCGCCTTAAGTGCCCTTGATTCCAAGGCAACCTATAGCCTGTATACCAGTGAACACTGGTGAGACAGGAGAAAGGAAACCATGTCAATATTCCAAAGAGGAAAGCAAATCAGGTCAGGCTATCGGTGTTGCATTGAATGATACATCTTGTCAGGTTCTTAAGGAACAAATAGGAAACCATCACAAATGGGTATTTGTTCACACTGAATCCAAAAAGAGATCAGACGGAACATTAACGCCAAGCGTTAGAAAAATGCGCGTTGATTCTAACACAGCATGGAGAGCTGCACTAAAAAGAGCAGGGATAGAAAACTTCCGCTTTCATGATTTGCGGCATACATGGGCTAGTTGGTTGATTCAGTCTGGCGTCCCGCTTTCAGTTTTACAGAAAATGGGCGGCTGGGAATCAGTTGATATGGTGAGAAGATATGCACACTTAGCACCTAATCATTTAGCTGAACATGCGAAGCAAATAGACACTATTTTCGGTACTTGCGTCCCAAATACGTCCCAGTTAGCAAAAGTGGAGAATTTTAAATGATGGTAAGTGATTGAAAATTAATGGTACGCCCTACAGGATTCGAACCTGTGACCTACGGCTTAGAAGGCCGTTGCTCTATCCAACTGAGCTAAGGGCGCATTGATAATGCAGGTAGCCTATATGGCTGATGGCGTTGAATTATACGGTTGCTGAGCGCCGAGTCAATGGCTTTTCGCTACTAAAATTACTAGATGCTCAATTTATGTAACAGTTTGAACTGACAATAGTGTGAAGTTCTGACAAAATAGAGATATTACCGTGTCTCATATATGGATTAAGTTACAGATGTTAGCAAAAATTATTGATGGGAAAACGATTGCGCAGACAATTAGGCAAGAAGTTGCCCAAAAAGTACAGTTACGTTTAGAACAAGGAAAACGCGCTCCAGGGCTTGCCGTTATTTTAGTCGGTGCCAACCCTGCCTCGCAAATCTATGTTGGCAGTAAGCGTCGTGCTTGTGAAGAAGTCGGTTTTATTTCGCGTTCCTATGATTTACCTGATACAACGTCAGAAGCGGAATTACTAAAACTGATTGACGATTTAAACCAAGATACCCAAATTGATGGGATCTTAGTTCAATTGCCATTACCTGCGGGCATTGATAACGTTAAAGTTATTGAACGCATTCATCCAGACAAAGATGTTGATGGCTTCCACCCCTACAATGTGGGTCGCCTTTGCCAGCGAGCACCTCGCTTACGCCCTTGCACACCAAGGGGCATCGTTACGTTGCTAGAACGCTATAATATCAATACACACGGTTTAAATGCCGTTATTATTGGCGCATCTAACATCGTTGGTCGCCCAATGAGCCTAGAGCTACTATTAGCAGGTTGCACCACAACCGTTACCCATCGTTTTACCCAAGACTTAGAACAACATGTGCGCAATGCGGACTTACTTGTTGTTGCGGTTGGTAAGCCTAATTTTATTCCAGGAGAGTGGATTAAACCTGGTGCTATCGTTGTTGATGTTGGTATTAACCGTTTAGAAAATGGTAAAGTAACAGGGGATATTGATTTTGATGAGGCGTCAAAACGCGCATCTTGGATAACCCCCGTTCCCGGTGGAGTTGGGCCAATGACCGTAGCAACCCTGATTCAAAACACGTTACAAGCGTGTGAAGAGTACCACGATATTTAATGTAATCTGGAGCAACAATGGAAATTTTCAATCTTGATGGGCATCCGCACGTCGAACTGTGCGATTTGCTAAAAATTCAAGGCTGGGCTGAAAGTGGCGCAATGGCTAAAGCAATGATTGCTGATGGCTTAGTACAAGTCGACGGCGTCGTTGAAACACGTAAACGCTGCAAAATTTTGGCTGGAAAAACCGTTTCAATGGGTAGTGAAACAGTCAGAGTTGAAGAATAGTTTATTTGGGTAAGCTGAGCCATTCAGCTTACCCACCTCCCTCTTTACCCCCATCATAACAACCCTTTATCTGTTAGCTCATTTCCAAGTAAACCATCAACAATTTATTTTGAGATATTTTTTACCCCCTGCCCCCTGCCTTTTAAAAAAAACATTATTCTTTGTTTCTGATAATAAAATAATTTCAGCAACACTTCAGCTCGCAATAAAACTCTCCTTATAAAACGTATTTATTTAAGTTAAAAAATTTAACTTAGATCTCAATTTCAACATAATTTTCTTCTATTCCATAGACAAGACTAAACGATTCAGCTATCGTTGTTAACGATAACATGATTAACAAACAATCAGATCTGCTCGTAAGCATTCTTTCTGGCTGGTCCGGTTATCACTAAATAATCAGGAGAAATTATGTTTAGCCTATCAATTAATGATATCCATCTTGCTGCATCAGCAACTGACAAAAAGAGTGCCATTGAACAAGTGGCTCTAGCATTAGAAAACTCAGGTTATGTTAAAAGTGGTTATGTACAAGGGATGCTTAATCGAGAACTGCAAGCCCCCACTTTTTTAGGCAATGGGATTGCTATTCCTCATGGGACAACAGACACTCGAGACCAAGTATTAAAAACGGGTTTCTCTGTATTCCAATTTCCTCATGGTGTTGAATGGGGCGATGGGCAAACTGCTTACATTGTCATTGGTATTGCTGCTCAATCTAATGAACATTTAGAATTGCTTCGCCAATTGACCCACGTTATTAGTGATGAAAATATTGCGCAAGCAATGGTAAAGGCAAATACACCTAAAGCACTAAAGCAATTATTAATGGGAGAAAGCCAAATTCAGCCATTAAAATTTGACGATACGATGGTTACTATTAATGCCCATGCAGATAATATTAATACATTGAAAATACAAAATATTATTAACCTACAAAATGCCCAAATAGTGAGTACTGACTTTATTACGCAAGTGCTCACTGAAACACCTTATTACCTTGGACAAGGTATTTGGCTAAGTGATAGCCCTGTTGGGAACATTCAAAATGGTATTGCGTTATCGGTCGCCAAAAACACCTTTCATTTTCAAGAGCATCCAGTCAAAGCCTTAATCACCATTTCTTATGCGAATAACCAAGTTGAGTCATTTCTATCAAAAGTAAGTCAGTTATTACAAAACCAACAAATCAGTCATATTTTAAAAAATGATAACGTTAACTCTTTAGTTTCACGCTTTACAAATGAACAAAACACAAACTCCCCTTCCCCCTCCGATTCACTTATAGAACCAAGCCAGTCTGGGATCACTCAAGATTTTACCATTATGAATCCACATGGCTTGCATACTCGTCCAAGTACCCTGTTAGTCAGCACTATTAAAAAATTCGAAAGCACAATCACCGTCAGTAACCTTGATGGGACAGCAGTACCTGTTAATGGGCGTAGTTTAATGAAAATAGTCAGTTTAGGCGCTAAATGTGGCCATCGTTTACGAATTCACGCAGAAGGAGTTGATGCACAGCAAGCGATAAGCACGATTGGCGAAGCCATTAATTCCGGACTTGGAGAACAAATTCCATGAGTAGAAGAGTTGCAACTATCACTTTAAACCCAGCTTATGACTTAGTTGGTCTGTTAACTGATATCCATCGTGGTGATGTGAATTTAGTTAAAACTGCAGGTCTTCACGCAGCAGGAAAAGGGATCAATGTCGCCAAAGTACTTAAAAATTTAGATATTGATGTCACCGTCGGTGGTTTTTTAGGAAAAGAAAACCAAGATGGCTTTCAAAAAGTCTTTAGTGAAACGGGTATCGCGAATCGCTTCCAAGTCGTTGAAGGACGTACACGAATTAATGTGAAACTCACAGAGCAAGCTGGGTCTGTGACTGATTTCAATTTTTCAGGTTTTAGCATTACCAAAGCAGATTGGCAGCGTTTCGTAACAGACTCACTAAGCTGGGCTGGGCAATTCGATATGATTTGTGTTAGCGGAAGTTTACCTCAAGGCGTCGACTTAAATGATTTTACCCAATGGATGCGCCGCCTGCGTGAACAATGCATGTGTGTGATTTTTGATAGTAGCCGCGAAGCCTTTGTCGCAGGCTTAAAAGCATTACCTTGGCTAGTCAAACCCAATCACCGTGAATTAGAAATTTGGGCAGGCAGAGCACTATCTACCCATCAAGAAATTGTTGAGGCCGCGAATCAGCTCCGGCAGCAAGGTATTGCCCATGTTGTCGTTTCTTTAGGTGAAGAAGGTGCTATGTGGGTTAACGCATCAGGGGCTTGGTTTGCAAAACCACCTAAATGCGAAGTTATCAGTACTGTTGGTGCCGGAGACTCCATGGTTGGCGGGCTAATCTATGGCTTATTAATGAGCCAAACTAGTGAACATACCTTACGTCTTGCTACAGCGGTATCCGCACTCGCAGTCTCACAACCTAATGTCGGTGTTACTAACAGAGCTCAACTTGCACGCATGATGGCTCAAATTGACTTACAGCCGTTTACAGTAGAATAAGGGTAAACATGATGAAAATACTAATCGCTCCGAGTCATCAACAAGGTCCTGCTATTGTCTGGCTGGCTATTGATGCCTTAAAAAAAATATCTGCTAGCCAAAATATTACGTTTACAGAACAACTTTCAGATGCCGATATTATCATTTGTTTTGAAAATCAACTACCTGATAACTTTACTTGCATTGATAAAAAAGTTTATTTTGGCCTTCCTGAGCACGCAATTAGGCAACCTGCTGAATTTCTTTCAGCAGCTCTTAGCCAAGCTATATTCTTAACAGAAAATGCTTCAGCACCTTCTCATTCGTCTCCTCTATCTGTTCTGGCAGTTACCGCCTGCCCTACAGGGGTTGCACATACCTATATGTCAGCAGAAGCTCTTGAAACTGAAGCCAAAAAACGTGGCTGGCATATAAAAGTAGAAACTCGAGGTTCCGTCGGTGTAGGAAACGAAATTATACCAGAAGAAATAGAACGGGCCGATCTTGTTATCGTCGCGGCAGACATTGAAGTCAATGTTGATAAATTTGCGGGGAAAAAAATGTACCGCACCTCCACCAGTGCGGCATTGAAAAAAACAGCTCAAGTAATGGATAAAGCTATAGAAGAAGCGAGTCTATTCACGCCACAATGTGGAACCCCCTCCTCGCAATCACATAAAACCAATGAAAAACGTGGAATATATAAACACTTACTCACTGGAGTGTCTTATATGCTTCCGATGGTTGTTGCCGGAGGTCTGTGCACCGCACTGTCATTTGCGTTTGGTTTGGACGCTTCCAACATTGAAGGGTCACTGGCTTGGGCACTTAGCCTAATTGGTGGACAAACAGCTCTCGCGTTGATGGTGCCAGTGCTATCCGGTTATATCGCCTACTCTATTGCTGATAGGACTGGTTTAACGCCAGGTCTAGTCGGCGGTGTACTTGCAACCACTTTAGGTGCTGGGTTCTTAGGTGGGATTATTTCTGGCTTCCTTGCGGGTTACAGTGCTCATTTTATTAGTACTCGATTAAAATTACCGCAAACAATGGAGGCACTAAAACCAATTTTAATCGTGCCACTAATTTCTACCTTAGTGACCGGCCTAGCCATGATCTATGTAATAGGGCATCCCGTCGCTTGGTTAATGGATTGGCTAACAAACTGGCTAAATACGATGGGAACCACCAATGCCGTGATCTTAGGGGCGATTCTCGGTGCAATGATGTGCACTGATATGGGAGGCCCGGTCAATAAAGCTGCCTATGCTTTTGGTGTGGGCCTGTTAAGTTCACAAACTTATGCGCCAATGGCAGCGATTATGGCAGCAGGAATGGTTCCCCCTCTTGCAATGGGTATTGCAACCTTTTTGGCTCGTCATAAATTTGTTCCAGCGGAACGTGAGGCAGGCAAAGCTTCATTTGTTCTAGGATTATGCTTTATTTCTGAAGGAGCCATTCCCTTTGCAGCAAAAGACCCTATCCGTGTTCTCCCTGTTTGTATCATTGGTGGCGCAATAACTGGAGCGTTATCCATGTACTTTGGTATTCAGTTGATGGCACCTCACGGGGGTCTATTTGTGCTGTTAATACCCGGAGCCATTAATCATGTATTGATGTATTTATTCGCGATAGTAGTTGGCACAGTGGTTTCAGGTGTGCTTTATGCCATTGTCAAAAAAGCAACCCCTAAAGAAGCTCAACAAGAAATGGCAAGTATCGCTTAGTCATACCAATTTAAGTTCCATTCCTAGTCCCTGTTGGTAGTCTTATTCCCCCCTTAATTGGGGGGCTTTTATCTAGAACAAAATAAAAACGGTTAGATATCACTACCTAACCGCTTAAATATCTAACGCTTTATTTTTAACTCAATTTATATTTGAAATAAAACTTATATTAATATGCTGAATATTTAATGTTATTGCTAGGCACCGAACGCGGATAACTCGGGGAGCATACAAAAGTATGTGACCCAAGTAGCCAAGTGATGGCAACACCGCCACAGCGTGAAATTAACACTTATTAATACGCTAAATAGTTCGTATTGTGGCTAGGCGCCGAAAGCGGATAACTTGGGGAGCATACAAAAGTATGTGACCCAAGTAGCCAAGTGATGGCAACACCGCCACAGCGTGAAATTAACACTTATTAATACGCTAAATAGTTCGCGTTGTGGCTAGGCGCCGAAAGCGGATAACTCGGGGAGCATACAAAGGTATGTGACCCAAGTAGCCAAGTGATGGCAACACCGCCACAGCGTGAAATTAACACTTATTAATACGCTAAATAGTTCGCGTTGTGGCTAGGCGCCGAACGCGGATAACTTGGGGAGCATACAAAAGTATGTGACCCAAGTAGCCAAGTGATGGCAACACCGCCACAGCGCGAAATATGACGCGTATTATTTGCGACGCCACGTAGTGCCAGCCGCACCATCCTCCAACACCACCCCCATTGCAGTAAGTTCATCACGCGCCGCATCCGCTTGTGCCCAATCTTTATTCTGACGCGCATCTAAACGTTGTTGAATTAATGCCTCAATTTTTGCCACTTCTGCATCATCTTCAGTCTGTGCGCCACCTTTTAGGAAACTTTCTGGGTCTTGTTCTAACAAACCTAGAACACCGGCTAGCTCACGAAGTTGTGCCGCCATCCCATTGGCCGCTGACATATCTTCTGATTTCAAGCGGTTTACTTCACGTACCATATCAAACAATACAGAATAGGCTTCTGGAGTATTAAAATCGTCATTCATCGCTTCAATAAAACGAGCTTTAAATTCTTCACCGCCAGCTGGTACAGCTGATTTATCGGTGCCTCGTAATGCGGTATACATGCGCTCAAGTGCTGTACGAGCCTGCTTTAAATTTTCTTCGGTATAATTGAGTTGGCTACGATAATGACCAGATAACAAGAAATAACGTACCGTTTCTGCATCGTAATACTCAAGCACATCACGAATAGTAAAAAAGTTATTGAGAGATTTAGACATTTTCTCTCTATCAACCATCACCATCCCTGAGTGCATCCAATAATTAACATATGGGCCATCATGGGCACAGGTAGATTGTGCAATTTCGTTTTCATGGTGTGGGAACATTAAGTCAGAGCCCCCACCGTGAATATCAAAATGGTTACCTAACGTTTTGCTATTCATCGCGGAACATTCAATATGCCAGCCTGGGCGACCTAAACCCCAAGGTGACTCCCAACTAGGTTCACCTTGTTTGGACATTTTCCACAACACAAAATCCATTGGATTTCGTTTAACATCCGCAACTTCAACGCGTGCACCCGCTTGCAGTTGTTCTAAATCTTGGCGCGACAATAAGCCATAATTCGGGTCAGTTTTTACCTCAAACATGACATCGCCATTACCTGCAACATACGCGTGTCCACGTTCAATTAAACTTTGGGTTAATTCAATAATTTCACTAATATGACGTGTTGCACGTGGCTCGCTGTCTGGGCGCAAGATATTTAAAGCATCGAAATCTTTATGCATTTCAGCCAGCATACGCGTTGTCAGCGCTTCAACGCTTTCATTATTTTCCGCCGCACGTTTAATGATTTTATCGTCAATATCAGTCACATTACGAACATAATTCAAGTCATAACCTAAATAACGTAAATAACGGCTAATTGCATCAAACGCTACAAATGTACGGCCATGACCGATATGACACAAGTCGTAGATAGTGATGCCACACACATACATCCCAATCTTACCTGCGTGGATGGGCTTAAACTCTTCTTTTTGACGACTTAGTGTATTAAAAATTTGCAGCATCTGAACTTTTCCATTTTATTTGAAAAATGATTATCGATTTCTATCGATAAAATATCATGTTATTGAACCCCGTTCACCTTAAGAATGCAAGGGTTTAACCGACCTTTACTATCGGTTTTTTCATTGTATTTAAGACGCACCTATTATGCTATAAAACAGCTACAATGCGTACTGCTGCTTCAAGTCAGGTTTTATCTGTGATATAAACTTGCTGATCTCAACGCTTTCGCAAGATAGCGCATAAAAAACAATTATTCAGGATAGCTATTATGGTTACATTTCATACCAATCACGGTGACATTGTTATCAAAACCTTTGACGATAAAGCCCCCGTCACAGTCGAAAACTTTTTAACTTATTGTCGTGAAGGTTTCTACAATAATACCATTTTCCATCGTGTTATTAATGGTTTCATGATCCAAGGTGGTGGTTTTGAGCCCGGCATGGAACAAAAAAACACTAAAGCTCCTATCAAAAATGAAGCTAACAACGGTGTCAAAAACAGCCGTGGTACATTAGCAATGGCTCGTACCAACGACCCACATTCTGCAACCGCACAATTTTTTATTAACGTTGTTGATAATGACTTCTTAAACTTCCGCTCAGAGCGCCCTGATGGCTGGGGTTACTGCGTATTTGCAGAGGTTGTTGAAGGCATGGACGTTGTCGACAAAATCAAAGGGGTATCGACTGGTCGCAGTGGGTTCCACCAAGACGTTCCTCGTGAAGATGTAATCATTGAGAAAGTGACAGTTAGCGAGTAAGCCTGAGCGCATGTCCACTTATATCATTGCAGATTTGCATTTGAGTGAAGATGAACCGGCGATCACCGCCGGTTTTATTAATTTTATTCAACAGCAAGCCATCCACGCCGATAGCCTGTATATCCTCGGTGATTTTTTTAATTATTGGGTGGGTGATGATGATCAAGGCCCGCTTCATCAACTTGTTGCTAACGAATTAAAAACACTGACAAGTCAGGGAGTCCCTTGCTATTTCATTCACGGAAATCGGGATTTTTTGATGGGTAAACGTTACGCCAAACAATGTGGCATGACTATTTTGCCCCAAGAAACATTGCTGGAACTTTATGGTAATCGCATTTTGATTTTACACGGTGATACTTTATGCACTGATGATGCCGCTTATCAAAACTACCGTAAAAAAGTCCATACTCCATGGGTTCAACGTATTTTTCTTGCACTTCCCTTATTTATTCGCCGCCGCATTGCCCAAAAAATGCGCCAAAATAGCCAGTATGCAAGCAGTATGAAAGCAGAATCCATCATGGATGTTAATCCTCAAGCGGTTATTGACGCACTAAAAAGGCACCAAGCCCAATGGATGATCCACGGTCATACCCACCGCCCTGCTATTCATGAAATCAATATTGGTGGTAAAGTTCATTTTCGTGGCGTGTTAGGTGCATGGCATCATGAAGGTTCTGCCTTTGTTATCAATCAACAAGGTATCGAACTCATTTTCTTCCCATTCGAATAACGCTTCTGCAACTTCTTGGTTGTAAACACAACTGATTGCCTATTTATTAATCACGCAAACGTTTTCCTTGCTGCTTTGTCGTGATATGATCGACACAATTCAATTCTCCGCCTTCGGGTGACGTTTTTTTCAATACAGGAAAGCACCAAATGACTGCCCAAGCTTCTGATCAATCTGCGGCAAAAATCGCCATTGTTATGGGTTCGAAAAGTGACTGGACAACCATGCAGCATGCTGCTGATGTGTTAACCGAGCTCCAACTCCCTTTTCATGTCGAAATAGTCTCAGCACACCGCACCCCAGACAAACTGTTTTCTTTCGCTGAAAATGCGAAAGAAAATGGCTTTGATGTGATTATTGCCGGTGCTGGCGGAGCCGCTCATTTACCGGGTATGTTAGCAGCGAAAACCTTAGTTCCTGTATTTGGCGTTCCTGTACAAAGTGCTGCACTCAGTGGCGTCGATAGCCTCTATTCTATCGTACAAATGCCCAAAGGGGTCCCCGTTGGGACCTTAGCTATAGGCAAAGCAGGCGCTGCCAATGCGGCTTTATTAGCCGCTCAAGTACTCGCAATCAGTGACTCCGTCGTTTTCAATCGCCTCGCTGCATGGCGTGCGACGCAAACTGATGATGTGTTAAACAACCCAGATCCGAGGGAAGCCTAATGAAGCCCGTCTGCGTTCTTGGTAATGGCCAATTAGGCCGAATGCTTCGCCAAGCGGGCGAGCCATTAGGTATCGCTGTTTTTCCTGTTGGCCTTGATGCGGAACCTGAGGCGGTTCCTTATCAACAAAGCGTGATCACTGCGGAAATTGAACGCTGGCCTGAAACCCCATTAACAAAAGAACTCGCACGTCATAACGCTTTTATTAATCGTGATATTTTTCCACGCCTAGCGGATAGGTTCCCACAAAAAAGCCTATTTGATAGCTTGCAGCTTGCAACGGCGCCTTGGGCACGGCTTGAGTCACCAGAACAATGGCCTGAGCTATTCGCTACGTTAGGGGACTTTCTCATCGTCAAGCGTAGAACTGGCGGTTACGATGGCCGAGGGCAATGGAGAGTGCGCCCCGGCGATGAAACTCAATTGCCCGCAGAAATTTATGGTGAGTGCATCGTTGAGCAAGGCATTCCCTTTGATGGCGAAGTGTCTGTGATTGGCGCACGCAACCAAGCAGGGGAGTCCGTTTTCTACCCAATCACCCATAACCTCCATCAAGAAGGGATCTTGCGTACCAGCGTCGCTTTCCCTAAATCTGCTACTCCATTACAAGCGCAAGCGCAGGCGATGTTAAGTGCAGTCATGGATGAATTAGGTTATATCGGTGTCATGGCAATGGAATGTTTCGTGGTTGGCGATAACTTACTTATCAATGAGATTGCCCCTCGCGTTCATAATAGTGGGCATTGGACTCAAAACGGTGCCTCCATTAGCCAATTCGAATTACATTTAAGGGCAATTTTAAACTTGCCGATGCCATCCCCTGAGGTTTATAGCCCTGCGGTTATGGTCAACCTTATTGGCACTAATATCAACCTTGACTGGCTTAAACTACCGCTTATTCACCTACACTGGTATGAAAAAGAAGTACGCCCTGCCCGTAAAGTTGGTCATTTAAATTTAGCCCATAATGATTACCAGCAACTTATTTCAACCCTTAATAGCCTAATTCCGCTTTTACCAAATGAGTACAAAAGTGGCATTGAGTGGGCAAATGCAAAATTAGACTGGCACTCTCAGCAATAAATAGCGAAAATAACGCTTAATCGATGCCCGAACATGTTTTCGGGCATTCTGCTATTTTTGGCCGTCACCCAATCAATACGTATCCTGGTTTCAAGGTGTGCGGCATTACCGGAGTTAATATGTCCTCGCAGCCTTTTAGTCCGCTTTATCAATGGTGCATTCTCATCCTTTTAGGGCTGGTTTACTTTTTAGCCACCGCAACAACCTTTACCTCTTTGGGTGTGGTACTACCGGAGATGATAAGCGAACTTAAATGGAGCTGGAGCGAAGCAGGCTTCGGTTTTACTTTACTCGGGTTAACCTGTGGTCTCGCCAGTTTTCTCCCTTCACTTCTTATCCGTAAAATGGGGGTACGCACCACTTTACTGTTGGGAACATTGGTCTTTATCACGGGTTTTTATAACTTATACTCCACACATACCATCAGTACTTATTTTCTTGGCACAGCACTAATTGGGATAGGTTTTACCCTACTGGCTACCGTTCCAGGGACTTATGTCCTCTCACGGTTATTTGAAAAACAATCTCTCGCCTTTGGGATGTATTTCACCATAGGCGGGTTAGGTGGCGTAGCAGGCCCATGGATCTACTTTTATGCCTCTAATCAGCTCGGCTCATGGCGTATGCATTGGGTACTTTGCGCCGTTTACCTGAGCATTGTTACTTTAATCACGATTTTTATGTTGCGCGAAGGCAAACAAGAACAAGCTCATGCAAAAAAAGTGATGCAAAAACAAGTGAGTGATGCCAATAAACCCATTTATCGTACTGCTGAAGTATGGACTGTCGGCAGAGCACTGCGTACATGGCAATTTTATTTAATTGCAGCAACCTACACCTCTTTTTTATGGTGTGGCATTACTGTCAACAGCTTTGCCGTGGCACATATTGAGGAGCGCGGGTTTGGTATGACCGTTGCAGTTTCATTACTTAGTACAATGGCATTTGTTAATGCATTCTCAAGGTTTATTGGTGGAGCTGCTGGTGAATGGTTAGAACCTAAAAAACTATTAATTGGTAGTCTAATCATTATGGTACTTGGCGTGGTTTTCCTAAGCATTGCGACATCTTGGTTATGGCTCATTTTATTCGTACTGTGTGTCGGTGTTGGGTATGGTATGACCTTCCTTGCATCGAGTGTTCTGCTGTCTAACTATTTTGGTCGTGGCCCTTATTTAGAATTGTTTTCCGTGGTAAATTTAATTTCTACTATTGCCTGTTTGGCCCCTTTTATCGCCGGCGCAATAAAAGATTTTACAGGCAGCTTCACCCCAGCATTTTTAATTATTGCTGCCCCTGTTGTCGTTATTTTACTGCTAACATTGATGATGAAGCCCCCTGTACTCAATACTCAATAAAAAATCCCGAGACTCTAGCTCGGGAAAGATTAAAACCAAGGGAAAATAAGCTAAAAGACCAGATATTGGATCAACACATGCGTATCAGTTTATGCCACCCAACATCGTGTTAAAGTGGCATAAAATAAATTAAGGTTTTAGTAACTCAGGGACTTTCAGTAAAATAAATTCGTTGTCATCCGCTTTATTCGGGTCACGGCTCGATGAGAATGGGAAATTATTGTCATTCCCCACAATAATATGTTCATCATCCACAATATCCACATTTTCAATAGTAAAGAATGGGAAGGTAAATACGCCCTCGTTTAACGCTTTTCTTGCTTGGTTATTCGGGTCTTTAATCTGCATCAAATCTATATATGCTTGCTTATCGACCGCACCGCCTACATTTTTATCCGAGAACTCAATGCGATATACGCGTTTAAATTTCGCTAAATGACTAAAACAATTTTCAGTCTTACTACTACCCGCTGCACATGCCTTGTCAGCTGTCCCCTCGCCATTATCACGCTCAATAATTAAACCGTGGGTATCATCAATTAAATTGAAATCACCAATCGCATTTTGGTTATCTTCAAAGACATACAACCAACTTCTGCCTGTCCAACCTTGTTTCTTGACATCAAATTCCAAAATGCGAGCGGCTCGCTTACCATCCACACTTTCATAGTCTTGCTTTTTATCGTCCCAAATTGCCCCTTCTAGCATCGGATATAATTTTGAGCCATCCGGTGATGATGCCATCCCTTCGAAACCTTTTGAGCGATTAACTTGAAAAGCCACTGTATCAGATGGTTTGCCTGGCGTTGTTACTTGGTAGTGATCTGGAGAAATCACTTTTTCCCCATTCACTTGGGTTTCAAACAATGCCAAGACTTTACCATCAAGGTCCATCTTGATTAAATAAGGGCCAAATTCATCACCTACCCATAACGCACCATCAGCAAACTGAAAGCTTTCTGGGTCGAAATCACTCCCCGTCAGATAACGTTCTTTTGAGTCTTCATTAATAATATGAAAAGGAATAATTTTATTTGGGTCATGGAAGAAAACGGTTTTCAATGGTGTCGTTTTACCTGATTTAAAATCAATATCATATTGCGTGATATATAACATAGAATCTGGTGAATTTACTTTGTTACCAAAGCCGTTATCAGTCAAAACCCAATAAGTACCATCAGCCATATGCTTGATACCTGAATGACCTTGCCGCGGTTGACCTTTAATTGGAATAGACATCCCTGTTGGTCGATCAGCAGATTTACCCTCGACTTTACCGAGAGTATCAACACGAGTCCCCGTAGTAAATTTACCGCTAACTTGTAAACCTGAAGGCGCATTGTGTGGCGCTGAAACCGTTGAATCAACAGGCAAAATAGAATGCCCAGCCAGCGTTGCTGGTACTTCCTGTTGAGCGAACCCTGAAATGCTAAAAGTAATTAAACTTGCCAACAAAGATAAAGAACCGAACTTACGCTTAATAGAATTGTTATATTGCATTGTTATATTTCCACTGTATGACCATCAATAATAGACAGCGGAATCATAACTATAGTGAATGACAATTTTGTGATGAATTAAAGACAGTTATTTGACTAGAGACACCAACAAACGGCCTGCTATGATTAAGGGCAAGCAAACAGCACTCATACTTGCCCCTTTATTTAAGTTAACTTTTAGCATTACAGACCGCCTAACGCTAAAAATCACCCTGTTAACTATTTGGTAGCCGCCTGTGCTGGTTTCCTGTTCCAACCAGACGCAGCCCCAGCCACCCGCCACAAATAGATAACAATAAGGCGGCACTTAAAGGGAGTAATACCCACATACGCCACTCGGGTTGCCATGGAAAATCAAATACTTTACTTTGCAGTAACCATAACGCGATTTCTGCGCCAAATGCAGCCGCAAGACCCGCCATTAAACCAAGTAAAGCAAATTCACTCCACAATGTTCTTCGCATCAGTTTTTTACTTGCACCGAGGGTGCGATAAACAACCAACTCACGTTCGCGCTGGCTCATTCCCACTTGGATCTGCGCTAATAGCAACAGTATTCCACAGAAGATAACCAACACAACCATTACTTCAAGAGCTTGGCTGACTTGCTGAAGAATTTGCTGGATCTGTGTGATAATCGCCCCAGTATCAAGGACATTAATAGTTGGATACTGACGACTAAGTTGTGTCAATAACTGACCATCGCCTTCGTAATGGAAGCTACTTAGCCAAGTTGCTGGCATGGCCGATAACGTTTCTTCTGAAAAAATAAAATAGAAGTTTGGCCGTAAACTTTCCCAATCAACAGTACGAATACTGCTTACTGTTGCCGAAAACACCTGAGCACCTGCGTTAAAAGTAAGTTTATCGCCGATTTTTAAACCTAGCTCTTTAACCACCGTCTGTTCAATTGAAACTTCACCCGCTTTAGGTGGCCACGTCCCTTCATCCACTACATTCGCAGGGGCTAATTCCGATTGCCATGTTAAACTTAATTCACGCCTAACCGTATTATTATTGGGATCTCGCTCATCTGCCCATTCAATAGCAGATTGATCGTTAATATCCGTTAAGCGTGCAAGTACCACAGGGTTAAACTCTGTCGGTTTAACTTGGTACTGTGCAAGTAATTTTGTCACAGGCTCAAGCTGTGAGTGATTCATGTTGATCAAAAAATAATTAGGGCTATCCGCAGGAAGTTGCTGCTGCCAACGATCAAGAAGATCACCGCGCACTAAGATCAATAACGCCAATAACATAAACGATAATGAAAATGCACTCATCTGAGTAATCGTTTGTAGTGGTTGCCTTAGTAACCGGCTCACAGAAAGACGTAAGCTAAGCTGGCGGAATTTAATATGTCGAAGCCCCCATAGCCCTAGCCAACCAATTAAAGCCAATAAAATAGCAACAACCACAATCCCTGCTAGAATCGACCATAACAGTGGGTTTACCCCCGCAAAGATAAATAAACCACCAACAACAATGAATACTACGATAGGTAAATAATAATATAGTGGCCAAACAGGAGACTGAGCATCATCCCGTAATACCCTTGAAGGCTGAGTTGCCATAAGTTGGTAATAAGGCCGGCTACCAACAATAATAGCAATAATAAATAGGGTACCTACAGCCCAAACCCAAGGCATTAAGCTTGCTGATGGAAGTTCTTTCGGTAACATGGCACCAAGGATTTGCATTAAAATGCCTTCAAAAGCCAACCCTAATAATGAGCCGAGTAGTGCCGCAGCAATTAAGATCACCAACCATTGGCCAATAATCCATTTCCGTAACGCATTTCGCCCTGCACCTAAGGTTTTAAGCACTGCTATTAACTGATGACGGCTGCGACAATAATGGGTCATAGAAACCACTACCGCGGCAATGGCTAACAATAAGGTTAATAAAACTGACAGTAACAAGAACTGTTGCGCCCGCTGGAAGGTTTTTCCGACCGCCCCGTTATTCTCACTTAAAGTATACCAACGTTGGTCACTTCGGAGCTGTTGATCAAATTTTTGTTGAAAACTGCTGACCATGTCGGTATCACCAGCAAACATATCGCGATATGTTAAACGGCTCCCCAATTGAATTGCCCCTGTTAATGGTGCATCTTCAATCGCAATTAATACCCTTGGCGCTATTTGAAATGGGTTAAAACCGCTATCAGGTTCTTGGAGCAATTTACCTGAAATTTTAAGTGTGGCATCACCAATATCGAGGCTATCTCCAACTTTAAGTCCCAATAACTCAAGTAGCCGTGGTGCAACTAAAACCTGCCCTTGTCTAGGCTGTAAGCCTTCAGGTTCAGTTACTAACCCACCATAGAGTGGGTAAGCGTTATCTGCGGCTTTGACTAGTACCAGTTGCGGCCTTGCATCTTCATCTTCGGTTGCATATGCCATCGTCGAAAATGAAATCTGCTGGCTCAGCTGTAGCCCTGTATTTTTCGCTTCTTGCAACCATTTTGGGTCAGCGGGGTGTGAAGAACGTAAAACTAAATCACCAGCCAGTAACTCACGGCTTTGGTAACTCATACTATTTTCAATACGATCACTAATGCGCCCCAACGCTAATACGCAGGCAACAGCAAGCGTCAATGCAAGCCAAACAATAAGTAGCGATGGTGTTTTCCATTCACGCCAAAACCAACGCCAAATCATATTTCTTCCCTCAATTGCCCATCAACTAACCGTAAACGACGCTGGCAACGAGCGGCTAATTCGTTATCATGAGTGACTAAAATTAAGGTTGTGCCATGGTCTTTATTCATAGCAAATAATAAATCAGCAATTTTATCCCCAGTATGGCGGTCTAAATTCCCCGTTGGCTCATCTGCAAACAAAATTTTCGGGCGCCCATTAAAAGCGCGAGCTAATGCAACCCGTTGCTGCTCCCCTCCTGAAAGCTGAGCCGGCATATGATTAAGGCGTTTCCCTAGCCCTAATTCAGCCAGTAAATCAGCGGCTTGTTGGTAGCTTTTTGATTCAGATTCACCACGTAATAAGGCAGGTAGCTGCACGTTTTCAACCGCATTTAATGTTGGAATAAGCATAAAAGACTGGAAAACAAAACCGACACTTTCAGCACGTAAACGCGCACGTTGTTCTTCATCCATACGGGTTAGCTCTTGCCCTAGTAAACTAACCGTGCCACTAGAACCATCATCTAAGCCTGCGATGATCCCCAATAGGGTCGATTTTCCAGATCCAGACTCGCCAATTAAAGCAATTGTTTGACCGGGCTCGACAATTAGCTCAACACCTTGCAATATAGTCAGTTCATGTTCACCTTGACCAACACGTTTAATGAGATGATGAACTTCAAGAATATTATTCGCCGACATATATTGGTTTTTCTCCTGTTACTAACCGCGAGTGGACACGCACTGGCGTCAACTAAGTTATTGATCTTAGGGGATAGCCTGAGTGCAGGCTACCGTTTACCGGCTGAGCAGGCTTGGGCCTCGCTACTTGCCGACCGTTGGCAGAAACTGTCACCGCCCATTGCAGTTATTAATGGCAGCATCAGTGGGAATACCTCAGCACAAGGGCTTGAACGCCTTTCTACCTTACTTACACAAAACAAACCAAACTGGGTTCTGATTGAATTAGGTGCCAATGATGGCTTACAAGGCCTCCCTGTTGAGGATCTCGAAACTAATTTACAGCAAATTATCGACCAAATAGAGCAATCTGGTGCAAAACCGCTCTTAATGCAAATTCGTATTCCACCCAATTATGGAAAACGTTATACAACAAGCTTTGAAAAAGTTTATCCCAAACTTGCTGAAAATAATAAAATACCTTTATTACCATTTTATATGGAAACGGTGATTACAAAGCCTGAATGGATACAACAAGATGGTATTCATCCTACAGTAGAAGCCCAACCATCAATTGCTGATTTTATGGAAAAGCAACTTTCTGCGCATATTTTACCGCCTAAGCAGTAAAATAATGGCTAAACTCAGAGTATAAAAGCCCTCTTTTATACTCGAAATAATTTAAATTGCATGGAATCAAGGTAAAGTTATGCAAACATCAGCACGAAACAAAAAATCAATCTTGGTTACCGGAGCATCGAGTGGTATTGGCTTTTGTGCTGCACAAACCCTACGCCAGCGTGGTTACCATGTTATTGCCGCTTGTCGAAAAGAAAGCGATATTTTACGCCTTCAAGCACTTGGCTATGACACGGTCTCCCTTGATCTTAATGATAACAATAGCATAGATGCTGCGGCACAAACTGTATTATCTCTCTGTAACCATCGGCTTTTCGGATTATTCAATAACGCAGGGTTTGGCGTATATGGGCCTTTAAGTAGCATTAGTCGCGAGCAACTCGAAGCGCAATTTTCCACCAATTTTTTTGGTGTCCACCAGCTTACCTTACAATTACTCCCTTCCATGCTAGAGCACCATGAAGGCCGAATAATTCAAACTAGCTCCGTAATGGGCATTATTTCGACCCCTGGCCGCGGGGCCTATGCAGCCAGTAAATATGCCCTTGAAGCTTGGTCAGATGCATTACGATTAGAGCTAAAAGGTAGCGGTGTATTTATCAGCTTAATTGAACCCGGCCCTATTCATACTGCATTTACCCAAAATGTCGAACAAACTCAAAAAGATAAACCCATTAAAAACCCAGGGATTGCTTCTCGCTTTACATTAACGCCAGAGCATGTGGTTGAGAAACTAATCCATGCTTTAGAAAGCCCACACCCCAAAGTACGCTATTCAGTCACATTATTAACCGTTGCCGTGCGTATACTTAAACGTATTCTACCCGACAAATTAATGGATAAAATACTGGCAAATCAGGGGAAAAAGGCTTGAAAAAAGCAAAATCAGCCCCACTCTACTATTAATGTTAAAAAAATTCTAAAGAGATACCTTATGTTTGCTAACGCTCAAATTATCGATATCAACGAAACTAACCTGCATCAAGTCATTGAACAATCAATGAACTTACCTGTCATGTTTTATTTTTGGTCCCCTCGCAGCCCACACTGCCAAGATTTTGGTACCCTGTTGGAAAAAATCACCAATGACTATGCAGGTTTATTTATTTTAGCTAAAGTTAATTGTGATGAAGAACAAATGATTGCAGGTCAATTTGGCTTAAAAGCAATCCCAACCGTCTATGTATTGCAAAATGGTCGCCCCGTCGATGGCTTTGAAGGGCCACAACCTGAAGAGGTTGTGCTAGAAATTTTATCTCGGGTACTCCCTAGCCCAGAAGAAATGAAAGCGGCACAAGCCGCGGAGCTAATCGCGGAAGGTAAAGCACAAGAAGCATTACCATTATTAAAAGAAGCTAACCAACTTAACCCTAAAAATAGTGACATCACACTATTATTGGCAGAAACACAAATTAGCTTAAACTTAGTTGATGATGCCCAAATCACCCTAAATAGTGTTCCATTACAAGATAAAGACAGCCGTTATCAAGGTTTAGTTGCTCAGATTGAATTGCTGAAACAAGCTGCAGATACCCCAGAAATTCAACAATTGCAGGATGAATTTAACCAAGAACCACAAAATACAAATTTAGCAGTACAATTGGCATTAAAACTCCATGAAGTGAACCGTAATGAAGAAGCACTGGAATTATTATTTGGCTTCTTACGTAAAGATTTGGGCGCTGGTGAAGGTGCCGTTAAAAAAACTATGATGGATATCATGTCAGCAATGGGTACTGGCGATGCGTTAGCAAGTAAATATCGCCGCCAAGTTTATTCATTACTTTATTAATTAAGAGGTCGATATGGACTTGTTCGCCTATGGTGCAATACCGATTATCATTTTTGTCGCTATCGTTATTGTTTTTACCTGTGTTAAAACAGTGCCTCAAGGTTTCCAATGGACTGTAGAGCGCTTTGGTCGTTACACCCGTACCTTACAACCAGGCTTACATATCATCGTGCCATTTATGGATAAAATAGGCCGTCGTATTAATATGATGGAACAAGTCCTTGATATCCCATCTCAAGAAGTCATTTCTCGGGATAACGCCAACGTCACTATCGATGCCGTGTGCTTTATTCAGGTCGTAGACCCTGTTCGTGCAGCTTATGAGGTCAGTAATCTAGAGTTATCCGTACTGAATTTAACCATGACCAATATTCGTACTGTATTAGGTTCAATGGAACTTGACGAAATGCTGTCTCAACGTGATTCTATCAATACTCGCTTATTACATGTCGTTGATGAAGCAACTAACCCTTGGGGGGTTAAAATCACCCGTATTGAAATTCGTGATGTCAAACCACCAAAAGAACTTATCAGCGCGATGAATGCACAAATGAAGGCTGAACGGACTAAGCGTGCTGATATTTTGGAAGCTGAAGGGGTTCGCCAAGCGGCTATTTTAAAAGCCGAAGGTGAAAAACAATCCCAAATCCTAAAAGCAGAAGGTGAACGCCAGTCTGCTTTCTTACAAGCAGAAGCGCGGGAAAGAGCCGCGGAAGCCGAAGCGAAAGCGACTCAAATGGTGTCCGATGCTATAGCCGCAGGGGATATGCAAGCGATTAACTATTTCGTTGCCCAGAAGTACACTGATGCGCTAACCAGTATTGGTTCCGCTGAAAATAGCAAAGTGATTATGATGCCATTAGAAGCTAGCAATCTAATGGGAGCAATCGGCGGAATTACAGAGCTAATCGGCGAAAGTAAAAAAGCCAACAATACCAAAAAACAGGTCGCAGAATGATAGAGCTTATCAGTGCTCAGCCGGCATGGTTTTGGCTGTGTCTTGGTGGGCTATTGCTAATTGCCGAACTACTTGGTACTGGCGGCTATCTACTATGGTCAGGAATTGCCGCTGTTGCCGTCGGGTTACTCACTTGGTTACTGCCATTTCTTGGTTGGGAATGGCAAGGAATTTTATTCGCCGTATTAACGGTTGTGTCTGCCGTTTTATGGCGTAAGTGGTTAAGTGGGCGAAAGAAAACGACTGCCGATGACGTCAATCAAATTAGTCACCAACTGGTTGGCTTCAAAGCACGTTTATTAACCGATACTGAAGAGGGCTATAGCCGCATACGCCTTGCCGATGGCAGTTGGCGTGTTTATAGCGACGTCCCTCTTTCTGTAAACACTGAAGTGGTCGTCGTTGCCGTTGATGGTATCACTTTGAAAGTTAAGCCTTCTGATGGTGACAACAACTACGCGCCAAATGGTCAATAATTGGGCAGTCAGCACCATCATCCCCGGGGCACACATCGACAAGCTCTTGTAATGTATCTCGAATAGCAGACAATTTTACGATTGTCTGCTCTATTTCATTTATCTTAGCAATAGTTGTGCTTTTTACATCCGCACTATGTCTGCTGGGGTTACGGAATAACCCTAACAGCTCGCCACATTCATCCAGTGTAAAGCCAACGTCTTTTGCTTGTTTGAGTAACACAAGTTCATTCAAGTGCCTCTCTTGATAATAGCGGTAGCTATTCTCCCCCCTTTCTGGTGGAGTAATTAGCCCTTTCTCTTCATAAAAACGAATCGCTTTTGCAGTTAGGCCAGTTTTTTTGGCAATTTCACTAATATTCATAATTCCTCTTGACCTTAACCTTGCTGGAAGGTGTAACCTTTGCATATCGACGAATTATAGACCAAATTAAAGATAAAATTATAGACCCATTTACTAAAAGGGTTTGGAGGCTGGAAAATGAGTAATAAAGTTATATTGAAATTACAAGGGCTAAGCTGCATGCATTGCGTCAGTTCAGTCACTAAAGCATTGGAAAGTCGTGATGATGTGGCTAACCTTAAAGTTACCATCGACTATGCTGTTTTTGACAGTGATACCGATGCAACTGATTTTATTCCTACAATCACCGACGCTGGCTATGAAGCTACAGTCGCAACAACCCCTGACGTACAATTACAGCTTTCCGGTCTAAACTGCATGAAATGTGCAGCTAAAACCCAGCAATCACTTGAATCCGTTGATGGTGTTGCCGTCGCAATTGTTGATACCACGCATGCAAAAGTCTATGGAACCGCTGATCCACAAGCTTTAATTAGCGCGGTTCAGCAAGCCGGTTATCATGCGGAGCTTGCACTACCTAATACAACAACACTAGCTCTTTCTGGCTTAAGTTGCATGAAATGTGCAGCGAAAACGCAACAAGCTTTAGAAGCCGTTGAGGGGGTTGAACGTGCTGAAGTTGATACTAAATCGGCTGTTGTTCACGGTCATGCTTCCGTTGATGCACTAATTAGTGCAATTGAAGGGGCAGGATATCAAGCATCCCTCAGTCAAGAAGGTTCTGAATCCCCAAAAACTGAGCCGCTGACGATAGAAACTGAACAGCCGGAAGCTGATTCAGCGGCAATATGTGATATTCCGGCACAGCAGTCTGATTTAGATGAACAACCTGACATAACACCAACTGATGACAGTGTTCAATTATTATTAGACGGGATGACTTGTGCCAGTTGTGTCAGTAAAGTGCAAAAAGCATTAAATAGCGTCCCAGGTGTTGAGAATGCACGTGTAAATTTAGCTGAACGCAGTGCGTTAGTTACAGGAACCGCAGTCCCTGAAGACCTGATTAACGCCGTCATAAAAGCCGGTTATGGCGCTGAAATTATTCAAGATGAAGCAAAACGCCGCGAACGACAGCAAGAAGTGGCGCAGGGAAATATGCGTCGTTTTCGCTGGCAATCAGCGTTAGCACTCGCTCTTGGTATCCCAGTGATGGTCTGGGGGATGATGGGCGATAATATGGTGCTCACTGAGCAAAACCATACTATTTGGCTAACCATTGGTCTGTTAACCCTTGCCGTCATGGTGTTTGCAGGCGGCCACTTTTACCGTAATGCATGGCAAAGCCTAAAAAATGGCAGTGCCACAATGGATACCCTAGTTGCACTAGGAACAGGTGCAGCTTGGCTTTACTCTATCGTCGTCAATATTTGGCCAGAGTGGTTTCCTGATCAGGCAAGGCACCTTTATTACGAAGCCAGTGCAATGATTATCGGTCTGATTAACCTAGGCCATGCGCTAGAGCAACGTGCTCGTCAGCGTTCATCAAAAGCTCTCGAAAGGCTATTGGATTTAACGCCCCCCACTGCCCGTGTCGTCACAGAGCAAGGCGAAGTGGATATGCCATTAGAGCAGGTGACAAAAGGGATGGTGTTACGCTTAGCGACGGGCGACCGCGTACCTGTCGATGGTGAAATCATTGAAGGAGAAGTCTGGCTAGATGAAGCAATGCTAACTGGTGAGCCAATCCCTCAGCAAAAAAGCAAGGGTGACCAAGTCCATGCAGGTACTGTAGTTCAGGATGGAACTGTGCTATTTCGCGCAGCAGCTGTGGGGAGTCAAACTACCTTAGCTCGTATTATTTATCTTGTTCGCCAAGCACAAAGCAGCAAACCACAAATCGGCCAACTTGCTGACCGTATTTCTGCGGTGTTTGTACCTATCGTCGTGGCTATTGCTTTGATTTCAGGTGCCATCTGGTACTTTGTTGGCCCTGCCCCACAAATTACCTATGCACTGGTCATTACCACCACGGTACTTATTATTGCTTGTCCTTGTGCCTTAGGTTTAGCGACGCCTATGTCCATTATTTCAGGCGTAGGTCGAGCTGCTGAATTTGGTGTCTTAGTGCGTGATGCAGATGCGTTACAACAAGCCAGTGAATTAGATACCATAGTATTCGATAAGACAGGTACATTGACTGAGGGTATGCCACAAGTTACCGATATCCATGTATTTAATGGTTATGAACAAGATACCGCCTTACAACTGGCGGCCTCATTGGAAAATGGTTCTAATCACCCATTAGCACGTGCGGTATTAGCCCGAGCAAAAGGCTTAACATTACCAACCAATGAACAATTTAGGACTCTCGCAGGCCTTGGTGTCAGCGCCATCATTAATGGGCAAACCATTTTATTAGGCAACCAAAAGCTGTTAACACAAAATAATATCGACACCCGCGATATTGAAGAGACATTGCATCAACAAGCAACTCAAGGTGTAACACCTGTCATGTTAGCGGTGGATGGCAAAGTCGCTGCACTATTATCTATCCGTGACCCATTACGTGAAGACAGCATAAGTGCGCTGGCGCGTTTACATAAACAAGGTTTCCGTTTAGTCATGTTAACCGGAGACAACCCAGTAACCGCCAATGCGATAGCCAAAGAAGCGGGTATTGATGAAGTTATCGCCGGCGTAATGCCTGACGGTAAATCAGCAGCAATCGAAGCCTTGCAAGCCAAAGGCCACAAAGTGGCGATGGTCGGTGATGGTATCAATGATGCCCCTGCTCTAGCCCGAGCTGACGTTGGTATTGCGATGGGTGGCGGTAGTGATATCGCGATTGAGACCGCATCCATTACCTTAATGCGCCAAAGCTTACATGGCGTTGCCGATGCAGTGTCTATTTCAAAAGGAACACTGCGTAACATGAAACAAAACCTGTTTGGTGCCTTTGTTTATAACACATTAGGCATTCCAATCGCGGCGGGTATTTTATACCCAATTACGGGGACTTTACTTAACCCTGTCGTTGCAGGTGCAGCAATGGCCTTATCATCCATTACCGTGGTCAGTAACGCCAACCGCTTATTACGCTTTAAACCTGAGAAATAACCCTGTAAGGAGAGGAAATTGATTTCCTCTCCTTTTATCCATTCTCACAGAAAATGCTTTATGCAGTAAAATCTTATTATCTTATATGTTATTAATTGAAAGCGAAGTCTATAATGTTAAATATCCCGTTATTTAATATTTGGAGTACAAAATGCTTAATATTGATAGTAATAAGCTCGCAAAACTCGCTAGTGAAGAGTTTAAAAAACAGCGCACCATTTTGTTAATATTATCTTTTTTACTATTAGCAGGTGGGATTTTTTGTATTATTAACCCAATGATATCTGGTATCGCCGTCAGTACAGTACTAGGTGTTTTGCTTATTATTGGTGGTGTTGGCGCAATTGTGAGCATCTTAAGCACCGTTATTTACACGGGGTGGTCACGCTTATTTGGCTTTATTATTGGGCTAATCTATATCATTGTTGGCTATTCCTTTATCAAAGACCCGCTCCAAAGTCTAATTGCTCTCGCCATTTTTGTAGCCGCTCTTTTTATTATTGGTGGTGTTATTCGGCTATATGTTGGCTTCCAACAAATCAGCTCCGCTAGCGGTTGGTTGCAAATTATTATTGGTCTTTTAGATTTCTTTATCGCCTATTTACTCATCGGAAACGGCCCAATTACGTCAATCACTTTACTGACAACATTGATTGGTATTGAAATGGTATTTAGTTCCTTTAGCTTATTTACGTTGTTAAGCGTGTTTAAAAATATCAATAAGCAAAGTTAATCACTGATAATGCCTCTATTATAGAGGCATTATTTCCTCGGTTTTATCCGCCCTTTATTTAATCACTTTTAATGACAAACACACTAAAAATGCGCAATTGACGTTCAACATTCGCAAAATGACCAAAGATTGTTTAACCTAGTTGTCTAACTAAGAATTGGGTAGGGAACATGGGAAAACTTATCGAAAATTTAAAAAATTGGCTCCATATGGAAACTGCGCCAGTCTATCCTTATCCCGCCATTGATGTTCGACTATCAAAGTACCTCAAACTGCACATAGTGGGCAGTATTCATATGGGAACAGAAAATATGTTTCCCTTATCTAGCGTACTATTAGACAAACTTAACCAAGCAGATGCATTGATTGTTGAAGCGGATATTACTGATACCCACTCACCTTTTTCTGACGGTAATACTGAGCTACCTCCAGTCCAACAGCGGTTAACTGATAAAGAGTTCAGTCTTTTCTTACAGTCTTGCCAAGAAATACACCAATCACCTGAACGCTTTGACGCACTACCTTCATGGCAAATCGCATTGATCTTACAAGCAACACAAGCCCAAGAACTGGGTTTGCGCGGTCATTATGGCATAGACTATCAATTACTCCGCAGTGCCCAATCGCAGAATAAACCTATTATCGAGCTTGAGGGAACCCATTCCCAAGTTGAATTGTTGCTTTCCTTGCCTAATAATGGGCTTACGTTATTACAAGACTCACTGGTTCACTGGCGAGAAAACGCACGTTTACTGCAAACCATGATAGGTTGGTGGCTAGATTACCAACCCAATAATCGAACGATTCTCCCAAATACCTTTAGCGAAGGGACATATCAAGTATTAATGAATCAACGTAATGCAGATTGGGGAAAGAAGCTCAAAGCGCTCCCTGATGGAAATTATGTTGTCGCCGTGGGCGCATTGCATTTATTTGGTGAAAATAGTCTTGTTGAATATTTGCGTTAGTAAGTCATAACTCAATAAAAGGCAAAAGAATGACTCCAGCCGTTAAATTACTCGAAAAACAAAAAATTCAATTTACACTGCATCCCTATGAACATGACCCCAATGAAAGTAACTTTGGTGATGAAGCCGTGCGTAAGCTCGGGTTAGATGCCAAACAGGTATTTAAAACACTCTTAGTCGCCTTAAATGGTGACCAAAAAACATTAGCCGTTGCTGTCACCCCTGTTTCAGGTCAATTAGATTTAAAGTTAGTCGCCAAAGTATTTAAAGTAAAAAAAGTTGAAATGGCCGACCCTCAGATAGCCCAAAAAACAACGGGGTATTTGCTTGGGGGGATTAGCCCATTAGGCCAAAAGAAGCGTCTGCCCACCGTTATCGATGACCAAGCACAACAATATGCGACGATGTTTATTTCCGGGGGAAAACGTGGATTAGATATTGAACTCGCCCCCACAGACCTCGCTAACGTACTGAATGCCACCTTTGCTGAAATTCGCAAGTAGCTGCTGATTTAATGTTTCCCGTTACTATTGAATGGGTATTAACTAAAAATGGTGGTAGAAAACAACTACCGCCAATCGGGCTCTATTATGCAGTCGCTCACTTCGATATCCCTAACAGTAAAAATTGGAGTGTAGTATTTCAACTTGAAATCCACTTAATAAATAGCCATCAGTTGTGGTTAACACAAGGAAAAGTTCGTTTCCTTGTTGACCATGCACCTAATGACTATTTTAAGCACTTATCTACTTTCAAGATCTTTGAAGGACCACGTTTAGTGGCAAATGTATTTTTGCGATAAAAAAGCCCCATATAAATGGAGCTTTTCTACTGGTTTTATGAATTATTTATTGTTGTAAATAATTTCACCTTTAGGTTCATAGTCCGCGGCCTTCAGAGGTGAATGTTTTTCAATATACCCCTTGAGGACTTCTGCATCGACAAAACCTGTATTGACGTAGTTTGGATGGTTGTCGATTTTCGGATAACCATCTCCACCGATAGCATTGAAGTTTAATGTTGCCATGCGATAAGTTTTGCTAGGGTCAACAGGCTTACCATCAATTTTAACATCACTGATAGTGCCATCTTTATTCAGTGTTAAATTCACATTATAAAACTGACCATACGCACCCGCATCAGGCTTCATATTTGCCACAGCTGTCAAATAAGGGATCACTTCATCCCCTTTAAAATCAACATACACTAGCTCATTAGCAAACGGTTGAACTTTAAGGACATCTTTGTAGGTAATATCACCACTTTCAATAGAATCACGAACACCACCACCGCTCATGATGGCGAAATCGGCCCCTGCTCGCTCTTTTTGTGCAGCTAACAGAAGATGCCCCATATTGGTTTGAACAAAACGAACTTTACTGCGGTCACCTTCAAGTTTACCTTCAACTGACCCCACCTTCACACTAAGTTGCTTATCACCTTTTTCTTGGTAAGGCGTCAGAAGCTTGGTCATTTCAGGGTTGTGAGCTATTTCTTGCGTATAATAAACGCGCTCACTCGTGCCGTCTTCTTTCGTGATTTTTTTCTTTAAGTTAATTGGAATTAACTGGTAATGTTTCAGGGTAAACTTACCATTTTTAAATTCAAAATCAGCACGTCCGACATATTTACCCCATTCGTGTGCTTGAACAATCCAAGTCCCATTTTGGTTATCTGGCGCACAAGGCGTGCCTGGCACATAATCAGCTTGCTTGTAGTTTTTATTTTCTTGAGACATACAAACAGGGTCTTGTGAATGCCCCCCAACAATCATATCTAAATAACCCGCGGGTAAACTACGAGCCATTTCTACATCACCCGGCGCATTTGAACCATGATTGCCATCATCATAGTGCCCCATGTGGGTTGCGGCGATGATGATGTCTGGTTTTTCTGTTTCTCGTAACTCTTCGACGACTTTTTTCGCTTCATCAGCAGGTACGCGAAACTCAACGTCAGGGAAGTTTGCTGGGTTACCGATACGAACTGTATCATCGGTTGTTAGCCCCATCACGGCGATTTTTACGCCTTGCTTATCGAAAACTTGGTAAGGCTTAAATAAACGCTTACCTGTGCTTGCCTGATAAATATTGGCAGATAAGAAAGGAAACGTTGCCCATTTTTCTTGCTGGCGCAGAGTTTCCAAAGGATTATCAAATTCATGGTTACCCAATGCCATTGCATCGTAACCTACAAGGTTCATACCTTTGAAGTCAGGCTCTGCATCTTGCAGATCTGATTCAGGAACACCTGTGTTTATATCACCACCAGACAGCAATAAAACGCTACCACCCTGCTTTGCTACTTCATCGCGAATTTCATCAACCACTGTTTTCTGAGCTGCTAGCCCGTATTCGCCATGGTCATTATGCCAAAAGTGCCCATGATGGTCATTGGTATGCAAAATAGTGATATTATAGGTTTTATCTTTTTCCCACGCATTTGCCATAGTGGCAGGTATTAACGCTAATGATACCGTCAATGCACATGCGGATGCCTTAAATGTAAACCTCATACATTTCTCCCTGCTGGTATAGGAATTTTAATTGACTAATATTAGATTATAGCTTGTCACGACCCTCAGTTTTATAGCACAAAAATATGAACAGGATTTGATACCTATTGCAGAATAAGAAATTCGTTTCATAAAAATGAGATCGCCATCAAATAAATCACTGGTGTTATTTTTTCATGTGACTTATTTATTCATTTAAATAAATTGTATTTCAGCTATATTGATAACAATTATGTAACACAGAAAGTTGATAATTATGAGTGAGCAAACCACAACCCCAAATAACACGAATCCATCAAAACCACTGAATAAAACTGGGAAAACTGTTTTTAGTATTCTAACTGCTATCAGTGTTTCTCATTTACTCAATGATATGATCCAATCGTTGATATTAGCGATTTACCCTTTGTTGCAAGCTGATTTCTCATTGAGTTTTGCCCAAATAGGGATGATCACCTTGACCTATCAGATTACGGCTTCATTATTGCAGCCTATCATTGGGTACTATACCGATAAGCACCCACAGCCGTATTCATTGCCGATTGGAATGACCTTTACCCTAACGGGGCTTATTTTGCTCGCAATGGCTGAAACTTTCCCTACCATTTTGCTCGCTGCCGCTTTAGTCGGAACCGGCTCTTCGGTCTTTCACCCTGAATCTTCGCGTGTTGCTCGTATGGCATCAGGGGGGCGTCATGGCCTCGCTCAGTCCTTTTTCCAAGTTGGCGGCAATTTAGGCGCTTCTTTAGGACCATTACTCGCGGCTTTAATTATAGAGCCTTATGGGAAAGGGAATATTGGCTGGTTTTCATTAGCGGCATTACTCGCCATCGTCATTTTATTACAAGTCAGTAATTGGTATAAGCAACAGCACCGTGCTGCAAGTAAAAAACCCGCTTCTACCGCTGATATTAACGTGTTACCACGTAAAGCGATTATTGGTTCACTAGCAGTATTGTTAGTGTTGATTTTTTCCAAATATTTCTATTTGGCCAGTATTAGCAGCTATTACACTTTTTATCTGATCGATAAGTTTGGTGTTTCTGTGCAAAACGCCCAGATCCACTTATTTGTTTTCTTATTCGCAGTTGCAGCAGGCACCATGATTGGCGGCCCTATTGGTGACAAAATAGGGCGTAAATACGTTATTTGGTTCTCAATCCTCGGAGTTGCACCTTTTACCTTAATTTTACCTTATGCCTCACTGTATTGGACTGGTATCCTTACCGTGATTATCGGGATGATTTTAGCCTCCGCTTTTTCTGCTATTTTGGTCTATGCGCAAGAACTAATCCCCGGTAAAACAGGCATGGTGTCAGGGTTATTCTTTGGTCTCGCTTTTGGAATGGGAGGCGTCGGTGCTGCCGTCTTAGGGCATATCGCTGACTTAACCAGTATAGAACAAGTTTATCATTATTGTGCTTTCCTACCATTACTTGGCATTTTTACAGTATTGCTGCCGAATATCGGTCACAAATAGATTTATTTTGTTATATTTCCCACACTTACCTAAAAATAAGTGTGGGTCTTTCTCACCACATTAGAGATAAATTCCAGATAAAAATCCCATAATCTTATCGTTTGTAACGATTTAGCACCCTTAAAGTGTCTTTTTTTTAAAAACATTTCATTTTTTTAAGGAAATTTTTCTCAAAAAAAGTTAAAATATAAAAACATCGCATTTGCATTTTAAAATGAAGGCCTCATTTTAAAAGTCAACGGCATGTACCCACCTATTATTATTTATACTAATCAGAGGAGACTAAATGGAGCATTCAACGCCCTTAATCACAACCATTGTTGGTGGTCTCGCCCTTGCATATGTGTTAGGTATGATCGCACAGCGATTAAAAATCTCCCCTTTAGTTGGTTACCTTGCAGCAGGTGTTCTCGCAGGTCCATTTACGCCAGGGTTTGTTGCGGATGCGGCTCTTGCACCCGAGTTAGCTGAAATCGGTGTTATTTTACTGATGTTTGGGGTTGGCCTACATTTTTCACTGAAAGATTTACTCGCCGTTAAATCCATCGCCATTCCTGGGGCAATTGCACAAATCGCAGTAGCCACCTTACTTGGTCTTGGGTTATCCCTATTGTTCGGCTGGGGGATCTTTACGGGTATTGTTTTTGGTCTTTGTCTTTCGACCGCCAGTACTGTGGTATTACTTCGTGCATTAGAAGAACGGCAACTGATTGAAAGTCAACGTGGGCAAATTGCGATTGGCTGGCTGATTGTGGAAGACTTAGCCATGGTATTAACCTTGGTCCTACTCCCCGCAGCCGCTGCCATCATGAATACCGATGACGCAAGCTTTAGTGAATTAGCATTAGGCCTAGCTTGGACTATTGGGAAAGTTGTTCTATTCATCTTCATTATGATAGTGATTGGCAGAAAGGTCATTCCATGGATTTTATCGCGCACCGCTTCTACGGGGTCTCGTGAACTATTTACCCTTGCAGTACTTGCGCTAGCATTAGGTATTGCCTACGCAGCCGTCGCGATTTTCGACGCTTCATTCGCTCTTGGTGCTTTCTTTGCTGGGATGGTATTAAACGAATCAGAATTGAGCCACCGCGCAGCACAGGATACCTTACCATTACGTGATGCATTTGCTGTTCTGTTCTTTGTCTCCGTCGGGATGCTATTTGACCCAGTCGTACTTATTGAACAACCTTTAGGCATTCTTGGTGTACTCGCCATTATTATCATTGGTAAATCTGCGGCGGCATTAGCACTAGTCAGGATGTTTGGCCATTCACGGCGAACCGCCTTAACCATATCAGTTAGCCTTGCACAAATCGGTGAGTTTGCATTTATCTTAGCAGGTATGGGCTTAACACTCGGTGTCATGGATAAAGACGCGCAGAACCTTGTGTTAGCAGGGGCAATTGTCTCTATTATGCTTAACCCTGTGTTATTTACTTTATTAGATAAATACCTCGAAAGTACCGAAACCATTGAAGAACAACTTCTGGAAGAAACGCTGGAAGAAGAAACTCAAGTGCCTGTCGATATTTGTGGCCATGCCATCATTGTCGGTTATGGGCGTGTAGGCGGTATGCTAGCAGACAAGCTACGTAGAAAAGAAATCCCTGTTGTTGTCGTTGAAGATACTCGAGCAAGGTTTGAAGAGCTGGCCGAAAATGGCTTTAGTGCGATTTTAGGTAATGGCGCGAATAAAGACATTATTAGCCTTGCCCGCATCGAATGTGCCAAAACGTTACTGCTAACCATTCCTAATGGTTATGAAGCAGGTGAAATTGTGGCAACAGCTAAAGAAATGAACCCTAACATTACTGTGATTGTTCGTGCTCACTATGATGACGAAGTCAGCTTTATCAAAGAACGCGGTGCTGACCATATCATTATTGGTGAACATGAAATTGCCAAATCAATGGCGACACTCATGTGCCACGATGTAGAGGAATTTGGCTGTTCTGTCGATGATTTTATTGATGGTGACAACGATAAAAAAGGTGAAGGCAAGAATTTAGCGGAATACCTAAAACCTAGCCACTAGAGCCTTATTCCCCCTTTAAAGCCGTAACTCGAGTTACGGCTTTTTTACACAAACTTTTTGATTACACCTTCTATATTATTTCCTACTCGTTAAAATTCAGGAAAATAATAAATGAAAAAAAACCACCTGCTTTGCTTATTGTCATTATTTATTTCATCGGCTTATGCAGTAGATGACTGTCGTGATGAGTTACGAAACACACATCGTGAAAACTTGCATTTAATGACTCAAAAGATAGTCTATGGCCCTATTAAATCAATAAAGTCAGTAAGCTATGCATCAACTCCCACAGGCTCGCCTCTAGATACAAAAACGCTACAAATGCAGTTTTCAACTTGTGGTGCTTTAGAAAGCTATCAAAGTGAGTCAAAATGGTTTTTAGACAAAGAACTAAACTCATCACTAAAGAGAACCATCCAAAAAAATCCAACCTATGAAATGGTAAATATTATTTCATTCGGCCAGCCAATACAGAGTATCGAAGGTAAGTTCACCTTTGAGCAAGACCCATCCGGGAAAATATCCACAGTCAAAACCCATGACCAAGCAGGTAATGACTATACAGTCAGTACCACGTACAAAAATGGCAAAATAGATTCCACAAAGGGCTTTACTGAAGGAGTCGAGGTATTTTACCAATATTCCTATGATGACCAAGGAAAACTGGTCTCAATGGTCGGTAATTCAGGGCAAGATATCCGCCAGTTTAGTTATGACACTCACGGTTTTTTTAAACAAGAAATACGTAAAATCAAACTCAATAATGAGGAAGTCTCCACCACTATTGAGTGTTTAGAAACTGATAAATTTGGTAACTGCCTAACAGAAAAGTTAACGAATTCACGTAGTAATCTACCTGATACTTTAATTGAAACGTTCAAATATCAGTACGAATATTATTAAATAATTGGCATAAATAAAAAGTCCATAACAACAATAGGTTATGGACCGATTTATTTTATGGCTGGAAATTATTTTTCCATTTGAGCCTTAAACTCGTCGCCAGTCCAAACAGGCAAGCCTTTATCTTTAAAAAATTGAATTTCTGCCGCAACACCACCACTCTTTTCCCAGCCGGGTAACGTCAATACAATTAACCCATCACAACGTTTCAAGAATTCCATATCGATGGAAGACCAAGCCACTTTTTGTCCTTGTGTTGCAAGAAATTGATTTATTGGATGAGTCATTGTGATCTGGCTATAAGTTGCAATCCCTTGAAGGGCGAGTTCAGCGGCAAATTTTGTACACTCCTGAAAGCGCATTTCCACAACATTGCTATCAGGGTCTGAGTAAGGGCAAGCAATAAAATAAAGGCTCATAATAATTCCTAGTGTTGGCAATAACGTATTTTGGATAAAGTAACCCTATAAAAAATAATTCATTATTTTCCATAGGGAGAACTAAAATTTAATTTTTAAAACTACAGCTTATTCAAGCTCTGCAATAATAATCTTTGTTTTTGGTCGTTTTTTATTTTCAGGTAATTTAAAGTCTTTGCTGGTTGTCACTAAATAATCAATATTATCCCAACCTGTAACAAAATTAATGGCATGCTTATTGGCTTTTGTGCCGTCCGCTAATACCATTAATTTGTCACTATTTTCCATCATTTTTTGCGCAATAGCAGCCTCATCAACATGTTGATCCATAACCCCATGTAATGAATGAATAGCCCCTGCACCTATAACCGCATAATCAGCAAAAAATTCAGCAATATTCTTTAGCGCAATAGCCCCTAAGCAGGCATTTTGCGCTGCATTAAATTGCCCACCAATTAAAATAGTTTCAATTGTTGGGTTTTCCTGCAATATATTCGCTAATAGCGGTGAGTTAGTAATTATTGTTAGGTTATCAATTAGCTTTACTCGCTGGCTAAATTCAAATGTTGTTGTACCAAAATCGATAAACAACGTATCACCCGGTTTAATAAATTCAGCCGCTTTCGCTGCAATCGCTTTTTTTTCATCAACCGCGGCTTGAGCCCTTTCAGTAAAATTACGTTCAAACTTTGACTGAATATTAACTGCGCCACCATGAATTTTCTTAAGTAATTTTTGAGTTTCGAGCTTACTCAGATCTCGACGGATAGTTTCTTGCGCGACATTAAAATGCTTTGCGAGCTCTTGTACATACACCTGACCCTGAGTAGAAAGTAACTCAATGATGGTTTGATGACGTACTTTTGAGGAACGCCCCTCACACATAGTTTAACCCTTCTTGACCATTTACATTTCTAGCACTATACAACAGCGATACTAATTTCAGTAGCATCTCGTTGTATTTTTGTTAAATCTATATTTTTCAGCAAAATACGCCTAGTTGGCAAACCTCGATGGTGCTTTTCATATAATAATGTACTGCCAGCCATAACCTTAATAGTGCCATTCACCGCGTGCTCGACTTTAATATTAAAATTAATTTTATTTATTGAATTATCATTAATATCAATGCAAGCAGGCACACTAAAGCAAATTTTATCATCCAGATGCACTGGAAGCCGTTGAGTCTCTTTTAGTTGCTGTTGGTGATGATTCGCCAGTAGGTCATCTGCAATCTGTTCACCTACCCAAAGCCCCTCTTGGTAACACTGATCACCCATATCTGCAGGGTGTAACATATTACCAGCAGCATAGTAACTCGTATCAGAGCAACGACCCCGTTGGTCCGTTACAGGTTTGCCTGTCGCCGCATCATAATCAAGGTGGCTTTTGCGAATTAATGTATTTTCCCCAACAAATTGCCCAGTAAAAATGACCGAATCACACATAATTTTGTGAGTTTTACCGGCACTTTCAACTACCACATACTCTACACGCTCTAATCCACCAATTTCAGTAATTTGGCTATTAAGAAACACTGGCGTTCCCATTGCTTTGGCAAATAATGTGGCTGGCTTAAAGGCCAAAATGCGATCACCACTTTCAATCATAGCCTGCGCTTTAACGCCTGCATTTTTTAGTGTCCATAAAGCAGAAAAGCTTACCAGTTCGCTCCCCACAATAACTGGGTTACGACACGGTTTTTTACCATTAAGATACACAAATTGCTGTAATGCACCTGCAGTGATAATACCTTGGGGACGCAACCCTGATACCAAGCGTGGATGCCTTGGTGTCTCCCGCACTCCTGTTGCAATTAAAACACGTTTTGCTTGCGCCTCTACAAGCCCATCAGGAGTAGAAATGGTTAAATGCCCATTAGGGTGAAGCTGAGTCACCGTACTACGGGTAAAGATAGGCGTGTCTCCCAGTTGAGCTACAATCTTTTTAGCAAACTGGTTCCCTTTCATTGGGCGCTTAAAGGCAAGTACCCCAAACGTTGGGTGCTGACAATGACGCGGAACCCCGCCAGCGTCAGCTTCACGTTCAATGATAGCAACACGTTGAATACCGCGACGGCGCAACGAATACGCAGCAGCAACCCCAGCAGGCCCTGAGCCTATGATAACCACATCATAATTCAAACTCATTTTACTGCCTCCACTGCTAATGTATGGTCAAACCGGCCATTGATTATTTCTGCTACCTGACTGCTACAATAAAACCCATTACAACGCCCCATCATCACGCGCGTTCTACGTCGCAATGCCCCTAAGCATTCAGGCGGAATATCGGAGTCAAACGCAGCTTCAATTTCTCGCTGCGTAACAAGCTCACAGTGACATACGATGCCACCGTTACTTTTACACTGATAATCCCGTTGGTGATATTCGGATATCATTGGCATTGTTGGCCAAATTAGCGTTTCTGGAGGAGAAAGCTCAAATAATGGCGTAAAGTGTTGTTGGTATAGTTTTGCCAAGTAGTTAGCAACACCTAAAGCAGAGGTTAACCCCGTTGAGCGGATCCCGCCTGCGCATATCCAGTGTTTTTCAGGATAATCATTTATACGATAATGTTTTTCTTCTGTTGCAGGGCGCAGTCCCGCATAAGTTGCCGTTACACTATAATTATGTAATGAAGGTAACATCTGAGAGCCTTGGGAGATTAAACCCTCTAGCACTTCTTGTTTCACTTCCGCTTTCCAACGGTCATCCTGTTCTTCTGCTGTTGGGCCTAATAATAAGTTACCAAAAATAGTTTTTGATAATAGTACGCCTTTAGTTATTGCGGTTGGCACTGGTAAAATGATCGCATTAATATCGGCAGCGGCGGCTTTGTCATAAACCAAAAACTGCCCTTTGCGTGGTTTTATTTGGAATGGTGATGGGTGGCAGATCGACTCCACAATATCACCGTTAATACCAGCACAATTAATTACCAAACGGGCAGAAAACTCACCTTTTGATGTGGTTAAATCCCACACCCCATTGTTTAGCGAACCGTTTTTTACTTCACAATGAAAACGATATTCAGCACCATGTTTCACTGCTTGAGTTAAATAAGACAGTGGCGTACTCCAAGGGTCGATAACCGCTTCACCGGGGACATGAACTGCAGCCAGCGCGCCCTGAGCCAAATGTGGTTCTCGGCGATATAACTCCTCTTTATCGATGATTGCCACATCTAATACATTGTTAGTGTGTGCTTGCTCAACAATCGCAGGGAGTTTACTCAATTGCTCTTCATTCCATGCAACAACTAATGCTCCGGTTTCGAGTAACGGTAAATTCATTTTTTCTCTGATTTCAATGAATTCACGATACCCATCTTGCATACATTCAAGTTCCAGACTCCCTGGTGTGGCGTCAAAACCCGTATGTAATAGTGCACTATTTGCCTTACTTGCTCCCGAAAGAATGTCTCCACCACGCTCTAACAGCAGTGTTTTGGCACCCATTAGTGTAAATTTACGTGTCACAGCACAGCCAATGACACCACCGCCGATGACAATGACATCCCAAATTTTTTTATTATTAATATCCATGGCTGAGATCCTTAATTTCTAACTTGCACACATAAAACCACATAATTCCCACAACCACAACAAATAAAACAACACAAACCACAACATTAACAAAAATATTATTCACATTGTTACAATATTGTGAGTTTTATCACATTAGTGAAACTTATTGTGAGTTTTTTGTGGATTTTATTTCCGATTAAACGATAGTAAGCAAAAAAACAGACTAATTTACAACATTTACAACACTGGGAATATTGCGATGCTCAATCAACGTTATGCGGCTATCGATCAGGGAACAACGGGAACCCGGGTCGTTGTCTTTGAAGAAGGCGGCCATTATCACTCCCCAATGAGCATTCCTCATAAACAAATCACGTTGAACAGTGGTTGGGTAGAACATGACCCTGAGGAAATCTTGGCAAATATTATTAAATGCTTAAATAGCTGCGAGGTTGTTGATGCGATTGGTCTTTGTCATCAAGGTGAAAGCATTGTCGCATGGGATGCTCAAAGTAAGCGCCCTTTATACAATGCGATCGTTTGGCAAGATTTACGCACTGAAAAAACCATTTCACGACTGAAAGAAGCAGGCTTGGAACCACTAGTGCAATCTAAATCAGGTTTGCCACTAGACCCTTATTTTTCCGCCAGCAAAATGGGATGGATTATTGAGAATGTGGTGGGAGCGAAAACGCTAGCGGATAAAAACCAGCTACGGATAGGCACAATGGATGCTTTTTTCCTCGACCGTTTATGTGGTGTATTTGTCACTGACTATAATTCCGCATCACGAACCTCACTACTCAATATTCACACTTTAGAGTGGGATCAACAACTATGTGACATTTTTGGTGTGCCTATTCATTGTTTGCCACCTATTAAAGACAATATTGGTGATTTTGGTGCCATCAACCTCGATGGGCATTTAACCCCTGTCACGGCAATCATTGTTGACCAGTTTGCCGGCACATACGGTCATGGCTGCCGTGAAAAAGGGGATGCAAAAATTACTTTCGGTACAGGCGCTTTTTTACAAGCACTGACAGGGGCTGATATTCCTAAAACTCACGAAAGTGGATTATTACCAACCTTGTGCTGGAAATTTCCGGGTACACCTGCCGTTTTCGGATTAGATGGAGGGGTATATAACGCAGCATCAGCCATTAATTGGGCGCGTAAAATTGGCCTTTTCGACTCATTCGATGAACTCACCGATTTTAGAACTGAACCAGCAATTAAACGCGGCCTTGCATTCGTACCTGCATTATCTGGCTTAGGCTGCCCTTACTGGGATCGGAGTGCCGCGGGGTTATGGGCGGGGCTTTCTCTAGATACCGATAAAAAAGATATGATGCAGTCCGTTCTTGAAGGAATAGCAGCTCGTTCAGCGGAAGTTATTTTTGCAATGGAGCAAGTTTCACCTTTAGGTCAGTCAATTTCAGTCGATGGAGGGTTATCTTCAAATCAATACTTTAAGCAGTTTTTAGCCAATTTATTACAAAAAAATATTGAAGCACCAGCAAACCGTGAAGTAACAGCATTAGGCGCAGCCTTATTGGCTCGTAAAGGCCTAGGTATCACTCACGAAATGGCAGTTAGACGCAATGCAACCATAACACGCCCAGATGGAACCAACATGCAAGGCGTGATGGAACAGTATCGCGACATCATTGCCCGTTCTCGCCAATTAAGACACTAAAATAATAAAAGGACCCTACCATGGCTGAATTCGGAAATTACATTATCTATTTAATCATGTGCGGTGCGATTATAGGCGCAGTCGCATCTATTGTTAGACCAACAAGTGACCTCGGAAAAGAGTTTGTTAATGGTATATTCTCTATTGGTCCCGTTTTCCTTGCACAAGCAGGGATTATGGCAGCCGTACCGTTACTATCACAGTTAATATCCTATGTGCTTGGCCCTGTTTTTTCATCTGTAGGGTCAGATGTTTCAATTGCTGCATTGTCAATTATTGCAGTCGATATGGGTGGCTATCAATTAGCTGATGCACTCACAACAAACCGCGATATGTGGATCACGGCCATGTTGATCGGCTATACCTCTGGTGCCACCATTGTTTATTTGATCCCTGTTGGTTTAACCATGTTAAATCGTAAAGATCATAAATATCTAGCACTGGGTGCGATGGCAGGTCTGATCTCGATCCCCTTTGGCGTACTGGCATCCCTGTTGTTAATTACATTCAATAATATTCCAGTTAGAGACATTATTTCGACTAACTCACCCGCAGCGCATCAATTAACCTTAGACTTCTTCACGATGTTGCAATACTTGATGCCACTGTTTGTATTCTGTTTCTTACTCGCTGCTGGGTTAAAATATCGCCCAATGCTAATGGTTACCGGTTTTTTAATTTTCGGTAAGATTATGGATGCATTTGTGAAATTAGTCTTAGCATTCTCTATTGTTGAGCATTTTACTGGCGTATTTAGTAAAGTCTTCGGTGCATGGGGCTTTGACCCACTGTTTGCAGATCAAAATGAGCTATTCCGTGCAATCGAAATTGCAGGTTATATTGGTATCATGCTGGCAGGGACATTCCCAATTTGTTACCTGTTCCAACGTTACTGTAAACCATTAGTTCGCGCATTAAGTAACCGTTTAAAATTGAGTGATACCGGTTCGTTAGGTTTTATTATGGTAATGGCAAACATCATTGCAACTTATCACTTATTCAAAGATATGCGTGCAAGAGATAAAGTATTATGTGTTGCATTCGGTGTTTGTGCACAGGCTACCATTGGTGATCACTTAGCCTTTACCGCAAATTTCCAACCGACGCTTGTTCTCCCCATTTTACTTGGTAAATTGGTCGGTGGGGCCTTAGCCGTATTTATTGCAATCAAAATATCAGTCCCTCAAGCTATGCGCTATGAAGAGGAAGATGCAAAAGAATCTGAAAAGGTGGAGGTAGAGCACCAACTTGCTACCACTAAATAAAAATAATTCACATTAGTTATGTTTATATAATTATTATTAGAGATTAGCTGCATTTGAAATGTCTATACCCATAAAGTAGGATGCAGCTTTTATTTATTCGTCGCTTTTAAATGCCAAAATTCATCCATTAACTACATTTAGTTAATGCCCCATGATTTATTTCTTGTCATCATTATTCACAATTTATCTCATAATTTGTTACTAATTAATTAATATATTAATCAATTAATATATAGATGTTATATATGGATATAAAAAACCCCAATATTTATATTGGGGTCAATTAACTTAACATACTTCAATAATATAAATATTGAATATCATTTTTAACTTAGCGATCCCAGTAGGATTCTTCCAAACTATCTTCTTTTTCAGGTAACCCGCGAGTTAACCGTGGTGAATGCTGTGTTAACACTTGATAACTAACACGATTAGCATACTTACACACTTGAGCTAAAGATGAATATGTTAAGTATTGGCGTTCATGTTTACTGGAGTTTGGGACGTTTGAACGATGATAAGAATTTGCTGTGATATCATGGAGTAATGCAGATAATGCGCCGTCTCCTGCACCATTCGTATTCATTATTTTTTCCGGCCCCCCCATATAAGGTTCAATATGAGAAAAAATCCGTAATGGTACTTGGCAATCTTGCTGGCGCATTGCACGACTAAACTCATACAAATTAAACTCTGCAATCGCCCCTGGTAACAATGGGTGCTGTGTTGTACGTTTATAGCTTTCTTCTGTGTACCCAGCCATATACAACCCTGACGGCCCAGCGGTACAAAGCACTAAATCAACCCAATCTAAAGCCATATTCGAGGCTAATAGAGGGTCACTTAAACCGGTTAGTTCTTGTGCTTCATCTTCGTTCATCGCGACTACTGAAATATGTTCGGCGAGAAAATCACGCCAAAACTGTGGGTCCTGAGCAATAACGAATTTAGTCCCCAAAGTTAATACCACTGGCACATTATGTTTTTTCGCATATGTAATGGCTTGCATCGTCGCTTCAGGCATGGTCTCACCTGGCTTACAACGTACTAAATAGGCCGTTAATACTAATGCAGAAGCCCCTGCAATAATATCTTCAGGGATACTACTAGGCTGTAAGCGGTTCATATGGCCAGGGCTAATAGCAAACGTCCGCTCACCATTTTCAGTAATTAGCGTGAAACAACGCCCAATAGGGCCATCAACACCTTGCAAGAAATTTAAATCCATACGGCTAGAGGTATGACATAAATAACGATAAGCATAACTGCCAATTTGGATATTGTTACACATTGTGCCTAACAGGACAGAGCGATCATCCGCTAAGACAGAATAATTATGCAATGTATTACCAATCGTACCACCCGCAAATTCATGTGTAATCAATGCGTTATCTGTTAATTCTTTATATAACGCCTCAGCAATAGCATCTTCTATAACCAGTGAGTGCCCTTTGCTTAATTGATAGCGTTGAATAAACTCATCATCCACTTTTGCTTCGATGTCGACCAAAGTTTGGTCGATACCAACAATATAGGATTTACAGTTTTCTTCATCAGCCAACGTTTCTTTTAGGGGCTGTAAAAGCGGATCTCTGAGACTAACAGGGAAGTAATGTTTTGACTTACGCTGACCGGGGAATTTCATAATTAGGAGATTAAAAATGGAACATCTCCCTATTCTAACACGATAAAGCTAAGCCAGCACCTCAAAAGAAAGTGCTGGCTTGATTACTATCATCTAGCTGAATAATTACACATTTTGCTGTTTATAATCACGATATAACTGGCGACTCAATACAAATGAACAGCTCAATATAAAGCCGAGAACTGCGCTCAATGCCACAATAAGCGATGATTTAGGTGAATCTTTTTGTAGTGGGAAATCCGGTGTCAAAATAAACATCACGGGTGCAAAGTCTAACTCCTTGCTCGTTAACGCATTAAGTTCATCAATATAAATTTGACGGTTCTGCAAGGTTTCGCTCATTAAAGCTAAATCACGGTTTTGTGTCTCAATCAGTAATTTCTTTTCTAAGGCTTCTGTACCAAGCGCAATTGGGTAGTCAGGGTCATCGTTGATCGTTACAGAATCACTCGCAATCGGTTTTTCTATCCCAGCAGCTTTCGCGATGTCAACAGCTCGCTTTAAGCGTTCAACTTTAACATCATATTCCGTTTGGATTTTACTGACTTCGCGTTTCAGTGATTCGCTAGCAAAGATCAACCGCTGAGAAACAGTGTTATCTATCTCAACTTTAATTTGCTGCCTCACTTTTGATGCACTATAGCGAATATACCCCTCAAGTAAGTCTTGTGCTTCGATAGGTAAAGACGCCGTAAACTTTAAAACAATGTCATTGGAGGTACTGTTTTTTTCTTTCGATTGGTCTTGAATTTGGATATCGTTGGTAATGATTTGATTCACTAACCGTTGTTGACTAGCAACATCATCTTTCGGTTCGATATTTTGCGCTAACTGCTGAAAATACCGTGTACTTTTTACATATTCGCTCTGGTTAACTTTTGAACGAAACTGATCAACAAACACGCTAAAAATGCGCTGAGCACTTAAATCAATAGGGATTTCTAGTGCGTCTAATTGCGCTTTTAATTTGTTTACTTCTTGGATGTTTTCAGATGTAGGAGGAATAACAATTGCTGTACTACTCCATTTTTGGGGTAAAAAGCTGACAATCCCCGCGCTCAACACAATACAGAAAGCAGTAAAAATAATAATTAAGAGCTTATGCTTTAATAAAATCGAAAATAATGCCATGAGGTCAATTTCATCATTCTGCTGTAAATGAAACTGAGGAGCAGTATTTGATTTCTGCTCTATATTATTGCCTCGTGGCGGTTGCTCATTGCTCATATTAATTCCAAAAGACATAAAATTTGTTTAATCGTTTTTAATTTCAGATAAGTTATTATAGTCTATAATCGAATTTTTGATATATCGATAAGCTAACTTTTTTGTATTAATTGTATGCATTGACTACTTTAATACATCTTCAATTATTAAATTAATCATGCTAATACTATCTTGATTATCATTTAAAGCCGATATGTAATTATATTTATGACCACCACTGCTAATAAAGAACTCTTTATTTTGTTCGCTTATCTCTTCTAATGTTTCCAAACAATCAACTGAAAACCCAGGACAAATAACCTGAACTGATTTTACACCTTGGCTGGGTAATTCATGCATTGTTTTATCCATGTAGGGCATGAGCCAAGGCTCTCGTCCAAAACGTGACTGGTAAGTGAGTAACACGTTATCACTTGGATAATTTAAGGCTTCACGCAATGCCTGAGCGGTTTTTTCACATTCTTGCTGATAGATATCACCTGTATCACAATAACGCTTAGGAATGCCGTGGAAAGACAATACCAGCCTATCTGGTTCACCGTGCTTGGCAAAACTAGCTTCAATAGAAGTTACCAGTGCTTTAATGTACGCAGGATGAGTGGCATAACTCCGAATAAATTGAACTGACGGAATAGTACGTCGACCTTGAAATGCCCTTGTAACTGCATCATAAACCGCAGCAGTTGTGGTACATGAATATTGTGGATATAAAGGTAAGACCACTAAATCAGTAACCCCTTGCTCCATCAGGTTATCAATCGCAGTTTTAATTGATGGTGAACCGTAGCTCATCCCTATATCTACTGGAATATTAGGCAACAAAGCGGCTAATTTTTGCTTTTGGCGTAAAGAGTAAACCAATAATGGGGAGCCGTCTTCTAACCAAATAGATTGATATAATTTCGCGACTTTCGACGACCGAATAGGCAAAATTGCACCATATAGAATAGGTTTCCAAATTAGACGAGGTACATCAATAACGCGAGTATCACTAAGAAATTCTGCTAAATAGCGTCTAACTGCTGAGGTTGTTGGGGCATCAGGTGTTCCTAGGTTAGCCAATAAAATGCCGTATTTTTTTTCTGACATGAAACAACTCCTAATTGATAATCATTCCCAACATTAACATAGTTAAATAACTATTTTTATCACCAAGTGGTATAACAATAAAGGCAGCGATCTCGCTGCCTTATACTTGGTTTACACCCTTAATAACGCAAGTTACTGTTATACAGTAACAAGAAGCATAAGGAGTGCCAATATTAACCTAAAATTTTTGCTAATTCTTCACTAACTTCAGAAACTTTACGTGTACCATCCAATTTGAAGTACTTCGTATTACCTTGTTTTGCTTCATTTTGATAATAAGCAATTAAAGGAGCCGTTAATGCATGGTACTCAACTAAACGTTTACGTACGGTATCTTCTTGGTCATCTTTACGTATCGTTAATTCTTCACCGGTTACATCGTCTTTACCTTCCACTTTCGGTGGATTAAAGTTGATGTGGTAAACACGACCAGATGGTGCATGTACACGACGGCCAATGATGCGCTCAACGATGATTTCGTCTGGTACATCAAATTCAAGGACGTTATCAACGGTAATACCCGCTTCTTTCATGGCATCCGCTTGCGGGATTGTGCGAGGGAACCCATCTAACAAGAACCCATTACGGCAATCATCTTGTTTGATACGCTCTTTAACTAATGCGATAACCAATTCGTCAGTCACTAATTTACCGTTATCCATTAATTCTTTAGCTTGCAAACCAAGTTCGCTCCCTGACTTAACAGCTGCACGTAGCATGTCACCTGTTGAAATTTGAGGGATCCCAAACTTTTCCATAATAAATTGAGCTTGAGTGCCCTTACCAGCGCCTGGAGCGCCAAGCAGAATGATACGCATTGCGTAAACCCCTTGCTATTTAGATTTTTATAATTTGAAAAGAAAACAAGCTACCATACCATTAGCATGGCGCTTTACTCAAGAACACACGTAAACGTTTTCGCATTTATCTTTTTTCGCAAAAGAAAAAAACCACGCTAAAGCACAAGCAAAAGCGTGGTTTATGTTCAAAAACGAAAGTACAAAATTAACTTATTTTAAAAGCAATTCGTTGATTTTCCGTATAAATAAATTTGGATCTTCCAATGTACCACGCTCGGCCAATAATGCTTGATCCAATAACACATCAACCCAATCAGCAAATACAGACTCATCTGACACTTCAGACGCTTTTTTCACCAATGGGTGTGCTGGGTTTAATTCGAAGTTGTATTTCACTTCTGGCGCAGCTTGACCAGCCGCAGCGAATAATTTCGCCATCTGAGTGCTCATTTCATCAGCATTTGTGGTGACAATCGCTGGAGTATCGGTTAAACGATGCGTCAGTTTGACGTCTTTAACCCTTTCACCCAAGAATGATTTTACACGCTCAACAAATGGTGCTAATTGTTTATCCGCTTCTTCTTGTTCAGCTTTGTTTTCATCCGCAAGTTTATCTAATGACTCATCAGCTTTACTGACTGATTGGAATTGTTTGCCATCAAACTCAGACAAATAGTTCATCATCCATTCGTCAATACGGTCGGATAACAACAATACCTCAATACCTTTTTTACGGAATAATTCGAGGTGTGGGCTACCTTTTGCCGCCGCATAGCTATCTGCGGTGATATAGTAAATTTTATCCTGCCCTTCCACCATACGGCTAACGTAGTCTTCTAAAGAAACATTTTGCACGCTGCTATCTGTTTGAGTGGTCGCGAAACGCAGAAGTTTAGCAATGGTTTCACCATTTGCCATATCTTCCGCAGGGCCCTCTTTCATCACTAAACCAAATTGTTGCCAGAAAGTTTGATATTTTTCCGCATCTGTTTTCGCCAATTTTTCAAGCATTTGTAGAACACGTTTAGTCAATGCACTACGTAAACTGCGTGTTAATGCGCTATCTTGCAATATTTCACGAGAAACGTTCAATGGCAAATCATTGGAATCTAATACACCACGAATAAACCGTAGGTAATTTGGCATAAACTGTTCAGCGTCATCCATAATAAATACGCGTTGAACGTATAATTTCAGGCCATGCTGTTGGTCACGATTCCATAAGTCGAATGGTGCTTGAGAAGGAACATACAGTAAACTGGTATACTCTTGTTTACCTTCAACACGGTTGTGCGTCCAAGTCAAAGGGTCAGCATAGTCGTGGGAAATATGTTTATAGAATTCAACATACTCTTCATCAGAGATATCAGACTTACTACGTGTCCATAGTGCTTTAGCTTGGTTAATCTTTTCCCACGTTACCGTACCGTCTTCTTCATTTTTATCTTCAATTTCAACAGGTAGGGCAATATGGTCTGAATATTTACTAATTACTGAGCGTAGACGCCAGTTATCAAGGAATTCTTTTTCATCGTCACGTAAATGCAACGTAATTTCTGTACCGCGTTCCGCTTTTTCAATATCGGCAATAGTATACTCACCTTCACCCGCAGATTCCCAAAAAACACCTTCATCCGCAGGGGCTCCTGCTGCACGGCTACGTACTGTGACTTTATCTGCGACAATAAAAGCTGAATAGAAACCAACACCAAATTGACCAATCATTTGGCTATCTTTTGCCTGATCAGTACCTAGAGATTCTAAAAATGCTTTCGTACCTGATTTTGCGATAGTCCCCAAGTTATCAATAACTTCTTCACGGCTCATACCAATACCGTTATCACTAATCGTTAATGTACCTTGGTCTTTATCTGCGCTAATACGTACACGCAATTCACCATCATTCTCATACAGTTCTGGTTTAGATAACGCACGAAAACGCAGTTTATCCGCCGCATCTGATGCGTTGGAGATCAATTCGCGTAAGAAAATCTCTTTATTCGAATAAAGAGAGTGGATCATTAATTGGAGGAGTTGCTTAACTTCTGATTGGAAACCACGCGTTTCCTGTCCTTTCATACTCATTAATCGCCTCTATTTCATCAATCTAATTGGATAGGTTTGACTTATCGATGCAGATTAGTTGGGGGCGAAAAACAAAAATTCAAGCGATAAAGACAAAAAAATTTACTGAAGAAAAAACCAAAACCAATGATTAGAAAGGAAATAATAACAACCGCAATCATTTTAAAGATAGTTAATGAAAGAAATAATTCTACTCATCTCCAATCATATACTCTAAATAATTTGTGCTGTAGCTAGGCATCAAAATACGTTAATCCCCAGGAGCATACACCAGTATGTGACCCAAGTCACCGAGTGTAGCCCCCACGACTCAAATTAGTAACTGAATTCTGTAGGGTGATTTTAAAAAAACGAAATCAATACTATCCTCTAAATAGTTCAAGTTGTAGGTAGGCGGCAAATGAGGAGATCTCGGGGAGCATACATCAGTATGTGACCCGAGTCGCCGAGTGTAGCCCCCACGACTCAAATTAGTAACTGAATTCTGTAGGGTGATTTTAGAAAAACGAAATCAATACTACCCTCTAAATAGTTCAAGTTGTAGATAGGCGGAAAATGAGGAGATCTCGGGGAGCATACATCAGTATGTGACCCGAGTCGCCGAGTGTAGCCCCCACGACTCAAATTAGTAACTGAATTCTGTAGGGTGATTTTAGAAAAACGAAATCAATACTATCCTCTAAATAGTTCAAGTTGTAGGTAGGCGGCAAATGAGGAGATCTCGGGGAGCATACATCAGTATGTGACCCGAGTCGCCGAGTGCAGCCAACACCCCTACAGCTTGAAATATGACGAGGATATTACAATCGAGAGCGGCCGGAGAGCGAATGAGACAGCGTCGTACTATCGACTAACTCTAATTCCCCACCCACAGGCACCCCATGAGCAATTCGGCTCGCTGCCACCCCATATTGTGCGCACATTTCCCCAATATAGTTTGCTGTTGCTTCACCTTCTACCGTCGGGTTTGTCGCTAAAATCACTTCTGTGATCGTCTCTACCGCTAAGCGTTCTTCTAACCTATCAAGGCCAATATCTATCGGACCAATACCGTCCAATGGCGATAAATGCCCCATAAGAACAAAATAGCGCCCTGAAAATTGCCCAGTTTGTTCAATGGCATAGATATCTGCTGGGCTTTCGACAACACAAACTAAACCATTTTGCTGACGACGCGGATTCGCACAAATATTACAAACCTCTTGCTCGGTAAACGTTCTGCAATCACGGCAATGACCAATTTCAGACATTGCACTTGTGAGAGATTGCGCTAAACGCATCCCACCGCTCCGGTCACGCTGTAGAAGATGGAAAGCCATACGCTGCGCTGACTTTGGCCCAACGCCGGGAAGACAGCGCAACGCTTCCATTAATGATTCAAGAAGCGGACTTGTTTGCATTAGAATGGCATCTTAAAGCCTGGTGGTAATTGCATACCACTAGAAACGCTCGCCATTTTCTCTTTTTGTGTCTCTTCAATGCGTCGAGCCGCATCGTTAAATGCCGCTGCAATCAAGTCTTCTAACATTTCTTTGTCATCTTCTAACAAGCTAGGGTCGATCTCAACACGGCGGCAATTATGCGAACCATTAATTGTCACTTTCACTAAGCCAGCACCAGACTCGCCTGTAGCTTCAAGTTGAGCGATTTCTTCCTGAACTTTTTGCATTTTATCTTGCATTTGCTGGGCCTGTTTCATCAGGTTACCCAATCCACCTTTACCAAACATAGTTTTCTCTCACAACTGAGGCTACAGATTAACCAATATACTGTAGCGTTAAACGGGGCGAATACTTTCTTCATCCAACTGCGCATCAAACATAGAGCGAAGTTTTTGAATCGTCTTATCCGCAATAATTGACTGACGAGCTTGCGCCAGTTTCTCTTCATAAATCGCCTGTCGCCATTCTAGTGGTGTTTTCACATCACTATTATCATCATGAACGATTTTCAGTTCAACAGAACGACCATACTGCTCGCTCAGAGCTTCCTCTAGCGCTTTATGCGCTTGGGGCTTATCGAGGTGCTTCTGAGATGAACGCAAATGTAAAACAATTTGCGACTCACTTAATTCTTCTATATATGAATTCAAAGCTAATTGTTCAACCAGCTTAGGAATATTTAATTTTGCTATTGTCCCGGACCAGCTGTCTCGCTCCCGCCCTTCTTCAATAATTTTTACTGCTAATTCAGGGGTTTTCTCATATTCTAACGCTTCTTTGATCTCACTTGGCGTCGTAACGGCATCTTTTTGAGCCATTGTTTCTTTGTTCTGAGCTTTCCACTGATACGGCTTTGGTTTCTGAGCTTTCACCCCTTGTGAAGCTTTGTTTTCCACATTTTGTTGGTGTTTGCTGGTCACGGCGGCCAGCCTTTCTAGTGCTGATACCGCCGGCTTAGCCTTTTCAGACGTCGCCGGTTTAGCCTTTTTTAGGCCAGGGTCCTCGCTTTGGGGTGATTGCAGGGTCTGCCTAGCTTTTAATAACTGCAAGGTTGGGCTATTTTCTGGCAAATTCTCTGCACGAGTTTGTGGCGGCGCTCCCCTTTGAGGTGCACTCTGTGTTACCGTTTGTGTGATCACCCGAGGAGGCGCTTCAATTTCTTCGATTACACTTTTAGGGTGAAATGCCAGTGCTCGCAATAAGGCCATTTCTACCCCCATACGCCGCTCAGGTGCATAGGGCAATTCTTTTCTTCCTACCAACAAGGTTTGGTAGAAAAGCTGTAAATCTGCTGGAGAAATAACCCTTGCAACTTGCCGCAAGCGCCCGTCTATCGAAGATGGGTCTGTTTCTTGCTCCGCAGGAAGAAGTTGGATCATCGCGATGCGGTGTAACTGGGTTAAAATTTCAACCAGTAAATTCTCCCAGTCCGCACCTCGGCTAGCCGCTTGCTCCACTTGGCTCATCACGGCGATGCTATCAGCACGGACTAATGCCTCAATGATAGCTAATGGTTGCTCATCATCCAGTGTGCCAAGCATTTGACTCACTATGTCAGCAGTTACCTTGCCTTGCCCCATCGCGATGGCTTGGTCTGTTAAACTTAATGCATCACGTAAACTACCATCAGCGGCTCTCGCTATCAGCTGGCGAGCACGCAGGTCATGTTCAATATTTTCAGCATTAAGAATTAATTCAAGTTGTTCGCTAATTTGAGTGACATCTAACGCTTTTAGATGGAACTGCAAGCAACGTGACAAAATAGTCACGGGAAGTTTTTGTGGGTCAGTCGTCGCCAAAAGAAATTTTACGTGTTCTGGCGGCTCCTCAAGGGTTTTCAACAAGGCATTAAAGCTATGACGTGACAGCATGTGGACTTCATCAATCAAGTAGACTTTGAAGCGACCGCGTGCTGGTGCGTATTGGACGTTATCGAGTAATTCGCGGGTATCTTCCACTTTAGTTCGTGAAGCTGCGTCAATCTCAATTAGGTCGACAAACCTGCCCTGTTCAATTTCCAAGCAGTTGACACATTGACCACAAGGGGATGCCGTGATCCCTTTTTCGCAATTAAGACCTTTGGCAAAAAGGCGAGCAATCGTCGTTTTCCCTACGCCTCGTGTGCCCGAGAAAAGATAGGCGTGATGAAGCCGCTGGTGCTCCAGCCCATTAGCAAGTGCAGTCAAGACGTGTTGTTGGCCAACAACGTCTGAAAATTTTTGAGGTCGCCACTTACGGGCAAGTACCTGATAGCTCATGGTTCCCACAGTAATTTAACATGATACGTGAATAAATATAATCTTAGTACATGCTACCACAGCCTCAACCCTTACGGCGAGGTTGTGATAAAAATAGAGGGAAAATAAAGATTAGTGCCCAGGGAATTCAACTAAGCTGTAAGAAGATACGCCTTCTTTTTGTAGCCGCTCCACACCACCAAGGTCAGGTAAGCTAATGATAAATGCGGCTTCAACCACATTAGCACCGAGCTGCTTGATCATTTTAACTGTTGCTTCGACAGTGCCACCAGTTGCTAATAGGTCATCAACAACCAATACATTATCATTTGGGGTAATGCTGTCTTTGTGGATTTCAAGGGTATCGGTACCGTATTCAAGGTCATAAGTCATACTTAATACTTCACGCGGTAGTTTCCCTTTTTTACGTACAGGAACAAAACCAACACCTAAACGTAATGCGACAGGTGCACCGAATAGAAAACCACGTGCTTCAGTCCCTACAATTTTAGTAACCCCTTTATTTTGGTAATGCTCAACTAACATATCAATGGTTGCTTGGTATGCTGCTGGGGTGTTTAACAAAGTCGTGATATCACGAAAAATCACACCTTCGATTGGATAATCTTGAATAGATGCGATACTTTCTTTAATCAATTGCAGTTGTTGCTCTTTAGCGGTCATAATAAAAGCCAATATAGTAAACACGAAAGTGTAGAATTTATGTAAAGTACCATAAAAATGCAACAAGAAGCCGACTATTTGCAGTTGCTTTTGTTGCTGAATATCAATATTACGCTATTTTTCACATTTAATGAGAATAAAAAATGAAAATCCCCGCTCTTTTAGATGCGTTAAAAAAGCAGATTGATGAATTAGAGACGCGAGTGAGCCCAATAAAGGACCTTGAGTTTTCGCATTCCCGCTTTGATGTGCAATTATTTAATCGTAAGTCGACGCGCCTTGGTGATTGCCAAAACGAGTTAAAAGCGCTTTATCTACAGCTTTGCCATAGTGTCACGCTAAACCATGCAGAGCAGGTCAATTTCCTCACAGAAAAAATCGTTCACCAGATACAGGCAATTTCTCGTGAGATTTCGACACAACCCTTGCGGGAGAAAGAATCAACATTTACCAAGAAGAAAGAGCAGATTGATTTATATGAACGTTTATCACAACATCAAGACTACGAACGCCGTTTGCAGTCAATGGTCAGTGAAAAAGAACTTCACCTAAGCCAACTAACGGATCATCGTTTACAGCACCAATGCCAAAAAGAACTTGCCGTATTGGCAGGCCGTTTATACCGTTGCCGACAAGCACTGTTACGGATAGAAAAAGCTATTGAGCACCAAGAAAACCAATATTTTGATTAATCAACATTAACGACAAAAGGAATTGCCATGTCTTCGCTTAAAGATGCACCGCTAGAAATACAGCTTGCCGTTGATTTGATTTATTTATTAGAAACCTCAGAAATAGACACAGATATCGTACTAAAAGCCCTTGATATTGTTAGAAATGACTATATTTCGAAGCAAATGCAGGCGGCCCAAGCCACCTGCACGAAAGACCGCTAATTAGCTAAGTTGCCATCACCGTCTTTTAATGTACGCTTGACTTCTTGCACTTCATCCCCTTGGCTATTATGCAAATGAACTTCTAGTTGGTTGAAGGCAATATCAATATCATTTTCTCTACATAGTTTGTCTATCGCTCGGTTTATTTCATCATTCGTTACAGACCGATCACCAATTTGGCGTACGTAAAAACGCAATTCGTGATCTAAAGTACTCGCGCCAAAACTAGTAAAATAAACATTAGGCGCAGGTTCTGTCATTACTTTGCTGTTACTGGTCGCCGCAGATAATAAAACTTGCTTAACTTTGTCGAGATCTGACCCATAAGCAACACCAATTGCTATCGTTACCCGTGTGACGGTGTCTGAAAGCGACCAGTTGATCAACCTTTCAGTCACAAAAGCCTTATTGGGAATAATGACCTCTTTACGATCGAAATCAACAATGGTAGTCGCTCGGATGCGGATCTTACTCACCGTCCCTGAATATTCGCCGATCGTCACCGTATCACCAATACGAATTGGCCTTTCAAATAATAAGATGATCCCAGAAACAAAGTTAGCAAAAATTTCTTGTAAACCAAACCCTAAGCCAACGGTTAAAGCAGCGGCTAACCACTGTAATTTATTCCAAGTTACGCCAATCATCCCCAGCGAAGCAATCGCTCCTATACCAATAATACTGTAAGTTAATATGGCTTTAATGGCGTAGGTTGAGCCCTGACGCAACTTCAAACGAGATAATACCAGGACTTCCAATAACCCAGGTAAGTTATGCGTCATCACCCATGACACAACAATAATCACTAACGCTAAAATTAAATTGGCAAGCGTCACGTATTGTAAAATATTGCCACCTTCCGCCGAAGTCGCCGTGTAGCCCCACAAATTCACGCTGTCTAAGAAGGAAAAAATCGTAATAAAGTCAGACCAAATAGCATAGAACGCTAGTGCAAAGATAATAAATAAGACCATTGTCATTAAGCGCAACGACTGTTGGCTAATTAAATCAATGGCCATAGGGGGTTCTTTAATTGGCTCATTTTCTGTCTCTTCTTGCTTAGACATCGCACGTCGTTCAATAGCTCGTTGATACGCAAGCTTTCGAGCGACTAATGTCAACCCCCTCAAGCAGGCATTATAAGTGATATGCCACAGCAACAATAAATATAAGCTGTCTATCCAACGATTCGTCAAACGTAATGTGGTGTAGTAGTACCCCGCCATCATCAACCCCACTAAAATCAATGGTGAAAATGTCAGTAGTGCCACAACAATACTCCGAGTTAAATGACTGCCCCTTTCTTGCCAAACCCGCTTACAAAATGGAGTGGTAAAAATACACAGTAGCACTAAGGAAATTAACACTACTAGCTGACCAATCACATCTTCTGACACTTTTAATGGATTGCTAATTCCGTAAGTCGAAAAGAAAATAAGCGGTAACAAAGGGATAGATAATCTGAACAGACCACGTCGAGCAAGTGTTATTTTCTCTTTTTCGATAGCAAAGTGTTTTTGCGCGATACCTTGGGGTTTAAGTACCCGATAAGTTAGCTCAAATAACACCCAGAAGATGGCTAATTGCTGACAAAATTTCCAAACAAAGGGCCCTTGAGCATTACCTGTTTTCAAAAACCAATAACCAATAGCTAATAAAAACAATGATACGGGCAAGGTCTGCATTAACGTTAATAATAAGGCAAATGGTGTACTTAATACGCTGTCACTACGTAAACTTGAAAGGTGCTGGTCGATATCCTGTAATCGTCGATTAATCTTACGGTTAAACCAAATAAAAATTAGCGCGACTAACACTAACGGAATAACCACCAGCAAAGAGTTACTGACGCCCTTCATAATGCTACGGCTTGAAATGGATAAATCAACATTGTCGAATTGTGCAGTCGCCGCTTCGGGAAAGGCTTTCAGCCATTCTAAATCAATCGGTTTATTACTGTTCACCCAAAATATTTGCTGTGCCAATATGTTTTCAAGAGAACTCACAACACTCAATAATTGGTTTTGATCTAACTCTAAATTAATTGCTTGTGAAATTTGCCCTCCGAGTTGTTGATTCAGCTCATCTAACAACCCTCGGCGAACTTCCAACAGTTTTATTAAAACCGCTTTGTCTTCCTCTGATAATAAGGTTGACGCTTCTGGGTCATCCCCCGTTTTAACCTCTAATTGCTGTTCTAATTTAGTGATGTAATCACTGGGTTGGTATAGTTCATCACGCTGCTGATTAATATCAAATTGTTCAAGGCGCAAATCAGCAATTGTCGTAGGTAAGTTTTTAGTTAAAATATTAGCGGGTAAATCAATTTGTTGTTGAAATAAAATTCGAGATAACAACAAACTACCTCGTAATACATTGATCTGTTCTTTTAAGTTTCGCTCTGATTGTGTCGCTCTTTCAAGCCACGTTTTAACTCGTATACCATTTTGTACTAATTTATTACTGTCTTCTGTCACCGCAATAAGCCGATCACTTAATGTATTATTAATCGCAATTTCTTTTTGAATAATCGGGTTTTGTTGAACGTTAATATCTGTTTCAGAGGTACTCAATGCTTCACGTACCGTCGATTGGGAATCATTAAGCCGCCGGTGGCTAATTTCAGCTTGGATCTGTTGAATGTAGACTTCGAGCTGTTCAATATAAGCCGCGGTATAATCGCGTTGTTTTTGCAATACATCTTGCAATTGGGTATTGCTTTGTAGAATGCGTTTTTGATACTCATTTTGCTGCTGTAATAGATATTGTTCTACCAGTAGCATATTGATTTGGGTTGGCCTTAAGCTCACCACATCGTCTTGTGTATTATTTAATTCATTACGAATATCTTGCAAACGCTTCGCATTTTCTAGCATCAGCGCTTGGGCTCGTTCAGGTTGAGTTTGTAACCCTATCAATTGACTACTGTAGGTAGCGAGGTCACTGTGTTCAACTTGAAGGTTTTCTAGGTAAGATGATTTCAATGCTTCTAATTGGGAAAGTGTGCTTTTTTGAATTTGTTCAGCGAAGTTTGCTGCAACTTGTTTATTTTCTTTTTTTATTTGCTGTAAACCTTGAACCGCTTTTCTCGAATCTTCACTGGTATTGTTGAGTTTTTCTTGTAGTTCTTCAGTTCGTTGTTCTAATTTACTCAGTTCCTCATAAAAATCAGATGTTTTTTCTAAATCCGCTAACGCTAATTTATCATCTTCATTCAAGGCACTTTTTTTATTCAATGCATCGAGTGCACTTTTAATCTCATTTTTACTCGGTAAATGACTCGTGGTTAATGCGTTAACAGGATAGGAAAAAAGCACTGTGGCAAATAATAAGATTATGCTAATTAAATGTAGCCAATTCCGTTGTTGTTTCATCATAACAACATCCCTATATACTCATAATAAGCTTTCACATATTGTTTTATTACACAAAGTGCTGATAAACAACTATCAGCACACTAGGTAAATATTGCACGACCCCAGACTAGAACGTTAATACTTTCTCAGCACTTAATGTCCAACTGGCGAGTTCAACAAGCGTCCCAACCTCAACACCGTCCGCTAAAGCAAGTTCGCTAATTCCTCGTGCATCCGTACATGTTTTACACAATTTCACGGGAACATTTTGTGCGGTTAAAATTTCTAACATCTGTTGAAGATTATAACCTTCTTTGGGTTTTTGCGCAGCCAAGCCCGCAGCCACTGCATCTGACATTAAGAAAACTTTTAAATCCAACTGTGAATTTTGCTCTTTTAAGGTGATCGCCAAACGCAATGAGTTAAATAATGTTTCACTGCCGTAAGGTGCGCCATTGGCAATAATCAGGATAGATGACATTTTACACTCCAATTATTCAGTTTGAATTGGTTTAAGCCGTATTGCGGCATTACTTTTTAAAGTCTCTAATAGTGTATCAACCAATGTAATGGTGTGTTGATTTATATTGAAGTTTTCTGTCTGGAGTAGCCAGTTTTCCAATAAACCTGACATCAAAGAACGGATCATAATAGCAGCGCAGTCGACATTTAGGTCTGCCGGTAATTGCCCTGCCGCAATACACGAGTGTAAGTTTTCAACAATTCGACATTGGCTAGCAACATAATTAGCCCGTTTAAAATCAACTAGCGCCGCCATTTCACCGACTAATTCGCACTTCAAAAAAAATATTTCCATCAGAGCGCGGTTTTTAGGGCTTTCAATGAAATCAGTTAAAATAAAAACTAACAATTCTCTTAGTATTGAAAGTGGATCATTGGTATATTTAGAACGATAATATTCTTCAGCTTGTACAATTTGGTTATCACCAAACTCACAGGCTTGATAAAAAAGATCAACTTTATTTTTGAAATGCCAATATATCGCCCCACGGGTAACCCCGGCGGCTTTTGCAATATCGGCTAATGATGTGGCAGAAACGCCTCGTTCAGAGAATGTTTTGATAGCAGCATCTAATATTTCCTGACGAGTTTCTTCAGCCTGTTGTTTAGTTTTTCGTGCCATTGTGACCCGTTTCTATCGAAAGCTGATTTACATACAATCGTGTATGTTTGTACTATAGCACAGTGATAAATCATATTGTTTACCATTTTTCTTATTTTTGTTTTGAACTCATATTGATTAATTGAGGTTAACTTATGCGAAAAAACAGAGGGGTGTTACCTCTGGCTCTGTTGGTTCTTTCAGGTGGCTTAGCTTTATCCGGTTGTAACGACGAACAACAAGGTGGCGGAGAACGCCCGGCGCCTGAAGTAGGAATTGTTACGCTTAAAGCCGAACCTCTGACGCTCAAAACCGAGTTACCAGGCCGTACATCTGCATTTCGTGTTGCTGAGGTTCGTCCTCAAGTTAGTGGCATCATTTTGAAGCGCAACTATAAAGAAGGTAGCGATGTCGAAGCTGGCACATCTTTGTACCAGATTGACCCTGCACCATTCCAAGCAACCTATGACAGTGCAAAAGCTGAATTAGCGAAAGCGCAAGCAAATGCAAATTTAGCAGGATTGACAGTTAAACGTTATAAACCATTGTTAGGCACTAATTACATTAGCCGTCAGGAATACGACCAAGCAACATCAACTTATGCACAAGCTCTTGCTGCTGTTAAAGCGGCTGAAGCCGCAGTTGAAACTGCACGTATTAACCTGAACTATACCAAAGTAACTGCGCCAATCAGTGGTCGTACTGGTAAATCGAATGTCACTGAAGGGGCATTAGTTTCTACTGGTCAAGCAACTGAGTTAATGCGTGTTCAGCAACTAGACCCTATCTATGTAGACGTCACTCAATCAAGCGATGATTTTTTACGTCTAAAAAATGAGATAGCCAAAGGTGCTGTCCAAAGAGAATCTGGTCAAGCCCCTGTAAGCTTAATCAGTAATGATGGCCTAGAATACGCACAAAAAGGTGTTCTCGAGTTCTCTGATGTGACTGTTGATGAAACAACAGGTTCTATCACAATGAGAGCCGTTTTCCCTAATCCGAACAAAGAGTTACTTCCAGGTATGTTTGTTCGTGCGGTATTAGAAGATGGCATAATTGAAAAAGCGATTTTGGTGCCACAACAAGGGTTATCCCGTACAGCTCAAGGGACTTCTCAAGTTATGGTCGTCAACGCTGAGAATAAAGTTGAAGTCAGGGCGGTTAAAGCTGGTCAAGCTATTGGCAATAAATGGCTGATAACTGATGGCTTACAAGAAGGTGATCGCATCATTGTCATCGGCTTACAAAAAATCAAACCAGGAATTGTTGTGAATCCTAAGGAAGCTAACTTAGAAACGCAATCCATAGACAATCAGGCAAAACCTGAAGAAAAGTCTAAATAAGGGAGCGGCTGATTAATGCCTAAGTTTTTTATAGAAAGACCAATTTTTGCGTGGGTAATTGCAATTATCACCATGCTTGCTGGTCTGTTGGCAATTATCCAGTTACCTGTTTCACAGTACCCAACCATCGCGCCACCGGCTGTTTCTATTTCAGCTAACTATCCGGGAGCGGATGCTGAGACTGTACAGAACACCGTAACTCAGGTTATCGAACAAAATATGAACGGTATCGATAACTTGGTATATATGTCATCGAGCAGTGATTCATCAGGTTCTGCTAGCATCACAATAACGTTTGAAGCAGGTACTGATGGTGATATAGCGCAAGTACAGGTACAAAATAAATTGCAACTGGCAATGCCATTGCTGCCACAAGAGGTTCAGCAGCAAGGTATTAGTGTTGATAAATCAACTAGTTCCTTCTTAATGGTTGCCGGTTTCGTTTCTAATGATGGCTCAATGGGGCAATACGACATTGCTGACTATGTTGGGTCAAATATTAAAGACCCACTTAGCCGAGTAAATGGTGTCGGTGAAACGCAACTATTTGGTACGCAATATGCGATGCGTATCTGGTTAAAACCAGAACAGCTCGTTAAATACAACATGACCACAACGGATGTCATTAATGCTATCAAGGTTCAAAACAACCAAGTAGCAGCAGGGCAACTCGGTGGTTCACCTTCAATTGCTAACCAGCGTTTAAACGTTTCTATCATTGCACAAACACGTTTAAATAATGCTGAAGAATTTAGCAATATTTTGCTGCGTGTAAACCAAGATGGTTCACAAGTACGCATTAAAGATGTTGCTGATGTCGAATTAGGTGCAGAAAACTACAGCACGATTGCCCGTTTTAATGGTAAACCTGCTGCTGGTATTGGTATTAAGTTGGCGACAGGTGCAAACGCATTAGATACCTCTAATAACGTGCGCGCAGCTCTTGAAGATATGAAACCTTTCTTCCCTCAAGGGTTAGAAATTGTTTATCCATACGATACAACCCCATTCGTTAAAATTTCGATTAACGAAGTGGTTAAAACGTTGGTTGAAGCAATCATGCTAGTTGTTGTGGTAATGTATTTGTTCCTACAAAACATTCGTGCAACCTTAATACCTACAATTGCCGTTCCAGTCGTATTATTGGGTACTTTTGCTATTTTATCGGCATTCGGATACTCGATAAATACCCTGACGATGTTCGCCATGGTTCTTGCCATCGGTCTTCTGGTCGATGATGCCATCGTTGTTGTTGAAAACGTTGAGCGGGTAATGCAAGAAGAAGGCTTGTCACCAAAAGAAGCGACCAAAAAATCAATGGGTCAAATCCAAGGTGCATTAGTCGGTATCGCAATGGTACTTTCGGCAGTATTTATCCCAATGGCTTTCTTTGGAGGGTCTACGGGGGCTATTTATCGTCAGTTCTCAATCACGATTGTATCATCAATGGTATTCTCAGTTCTGGTGGCAATGATTTTAACGCCAGCACTGTGCGCAACCATGTTGAAGCCGATTGAAAAAGGCAGTCACGGTAGCCAGAAAGGGTTCTTCGGTTGGTTTAACCGAATGTTTGAAAAGCAAGCTCACCATTATACTGACAGTGTAAGCCGCATGCTTAACGGTACAGGCCGTTATCTTGTCATCTACCTGATATTAGTGGCGGGCATGGCCTTTATGTTTGTGCGTTTGCCGTCTTCTTTCTTACCAGCAGAAGACCAAGGGGTATTCCTGTCAATGATCCAATTACCACCTGGATCAACCCAAGAACAAACGCAAGCGGTATTGGATGAAGTTAACAACTACTACCTTACCGAAGAAAAAGCAAACGTTGAGTCAGTCTTTACCGTTGGGGGCTTTAGCTTCGCAGGTCAAGGACAAAATATGGGTCTAGCCTTTATCGTTCTGAAAAACTGGAGCGAGCGTAAAGGTGATGAAAACCACGTCGATGCGATTGTACAACGCGCTAATATCGCGCTGTCACAAAAACAAGAAGCGCTAATCTACGCATTTAACCTACCGGCAATTGTTGAGTTAGGTACCGCCGACGGGTTCGACTTCGAGCTTGTAGATAAAGCTAACTTAGGGCATGAAAAATTAATGGAAGCCCGTAATCAGTTACTTGGATTAGCAGCTCAGCACCCAGAAATGCTGCAAGGTGTCCGTCCAAATGGTCAGGATGATACCTCACAGTACCGTATTTATATCGACCAACAAAAAGCACAGGCACAAGGTGTTGCGATTAGTGATATTAACGCAACATTAAGCTCGATCTTCGGTGGAGCCTACGTGAATGACTTTATCGACCGCGGTCGTGTGAAGAAAGTTTACGTACAAGGTGACGCAGAAAGCCGCATGCTGCCAAAAAATATCAGTAACCTGTATGTTCGTAACAACCAAGGTAAAATGGTTCCATTCTCTGCATTTTTGGACACATCCCAAGACCCTTGGAAGTTTGGTTCACCACGTTTAGAGCGTTATAACGGTGTCCCATCAATGAACATTCAAGGTCAGGCTGCCCCAGGTAAAAGTACCGGGGATGCTATGCTGCTAATGGAAAAACTCACGACTGAAAACCTGCCAAAAGGAATTGGTTATGAGTGGACGGGGATGTCTTATCAAGAACGTTTAGCAGGTAACCAAGCCCCTGCTCTATATGCGATTTCCTTGATAGTCGTCTTCCTATGCTTGGCAGCACTGTATGAAAGTTGGTCAGTTCCGTTCTCTGTTATGTTAGTCGTTCCGCTAGGTATTATCGGGGCATTAATCTTCACCTCAGTTCGAGGCTTAGATAATGACGTTTACTTTAAAGTAGGTCTACTAACAACCATTGGGCTCTCGGCGAAAAACGCAATATTGATTGTTGAATTCGCCAAAGACTTAATGGAAAAAGAAGGGAAAGGGTTAGTCGAGGCAACACTTGACGCAGTTAAGATGCGTTTACGACCAATCCTGATGACATCACTGGCATTTATGCTAGGTGTTATTCCACTGGTATTTAGTAATGGTGCAGGTTCTGCATCTCAGAACTCAGTAGGTACGGGTGTTCTGGGTGGTATGTTCGCAGCAACTTCACTGGCTATTTTCTTTGTCCCAGTCTTCTTCGTGGTGATCCGTCGCCGTTTCTCTAAGAAGTCTGAAGATATTGAACACAGCCATCCACCAGCTTCGCATTAATTACCTATAAGACTTAAAAAGAGCCACTTACGTGGCTCTTTTTTTTAACCTGATCACTATTTAATGTTGATTCACTGTATCGAATAATAATGTATCGGAATAACGTTGCCCTTGCCCTAAGGCTAATTTCTGCAACGTATTGACTCCATCATCCACAGCCATTTGAGTTGTAAATCCCCCTAATAGCGCAATTTCGTCATTTATTCTTAGCTGCTCATTAAAATAAGCGGATAAATACATTAAGCCATGACGAACCTGAGGGCGTTCAGCAAGAATACTAATATCAATAAATTGTTCAGTTTCACCAATTTGAATTTGTAGGTGACGGTAGGAGTCAGCCTGTGAGCTATAAGCTTTATATATACATAACGATGTATTGTTTATTGGGTCCGTAATGATTAAATCCTCCCCTTGGCGACTAGCATATATATCCCCCAGTTGAGCTTCTATGGGGAGAACTAGCCGATCAACAACCCGATCTGCCGAGTAATTATTGATAATAATCGCTTTATAATACTGCCAATCTGCTTTCTCGAAATTATACGTATCTGAGCCTTCACCTAAGCTAATAATCAAAACAAATGTATTTCTGAATTCCTCTAACTTTAAATTATCATCACCCCTTGTTCCTTTTATAATTAACGATGAACTTAGCTGTTTATTATTCTGCAAAATTGGGTGATATATAATTTCATCACTATCTATTTGTAGCATTAAACCACCCGCTATTTTTTTTACGGACTTAAAGCTGAGGTTTGGGTATAAATCCATATATTCAGGTAGGTTCTCAGGGTGTATCATAACCCTATTCTGATCAAAAATGCGGTTAAATTGAGCAGAGTCAATTGCCTTTACTTGATATAATTTCTTTGATTTTGTATCAAAAATTATGCCCTGCTGTTTAGCATCATCAAACCCCATGATTTGTAATTCACTCTCCGGTGAAAATGATGGTGATATGATAATTTTACCTTTTAAATACCATGCAGGTAATATACGTTTCCCATCAGCACCTTTTAACCCAAATAACGCAATAGGGTGTTTTTCATTTGAAAATTGGTTGAAATTACTCCACTTAAAAATTGACTTATTAAACCAATTTTTATTAAGGGCAACTGTATCAGCAGTGCCGTCAGCATTAAGTTGCTTTACTGTGCCATCATCTTGAATAATTAAAATATTATTCTGCCAGTTAATAACGTTCTCGATCTGGCGGAAATTTAAACGTAAAGCCGTTGGGTTATTTGGTTCAATAATATCTTGCCCAAGCCCCTCTTGGTAAAAAACTACATCTTCTTTTCGACTATAAAAAAAGAATACTTCCTGTCCACTTTGATTAAACAGGCTACCAACCAATATTAAATCTTCAGGTGATTGCCATACCCACTGGTCGCTTCTCAAGTCATAGAGATCATGAACTACCCCCAAAACCTTGGCTAAGGTTGCTTTCTTTCCACTAATTTTAAATAAATTCTCAGCTCGTATTAAGTGTTCTTGTGATATACCAAAATGAGAACTTTCCATAATTGTTTTTAGTGGTATACCTGGTTTAGCTAATAGCAAATCAATTTCGACTTGTTTTTCTGCCGTTATGGAATATCGCCGTAATAACTGTGAACTTAGCTGGCTATCATAATTATCAGGTCTGGCTAAATTACACTTAATTAATGTCCCACTCTCACTTCGTAACCAATAACGGTAAGTAAAACCTTTGTCTGTCCCTATTAGCTTTACGATTTTCCCAACGGAAGTTTCGGTCTGTGAACTAGGGTTTCCAATATGTTCAGGATGATAAGTAAAACCTTGTTCCCTTTCGTGGTTTTGCTCCTGTTCTGTGAGTATGACGACTTTCCTAACATTTGGCTCAATAGGCATGTATAAATCTGAACTAGAATTTATTACTTCATCAGAAAAAACTAAGTAGTCATGTTGTAACAGTTTTTGACGTTGTTCTTGAGATAATATAGTCGGGGTATTATGAAGCATATTAATTAACTTTCTATTATTAAATACCTTTGTTAGCTCTAATTTATCTCTAAGCACTCGATAAGTGCTATCTATTTTCTGCCCCAGATGATTTTGACGTAATGTAATATTAAATTGATTATATTCTAATGAAGCATGAACAATTTCTGCTCCACTACCTAAAACTGATGAAGCCTCTATTTTATGGGTAATATCGCCGGTCTTAACATTGGCTTGCCAAGCTATCGCTTTTTCTCTCGAATAGAAATAAACCACATCACCAATAACGCCGATTAATTCTGCTGTTTGGTTTTCTTCTGATAATGAATTCGTAAATAACATACGTTTTGTTGCAACGTCATAAAAAGCACGCCCAACATCTAAGCCATTATGCTGATAACTATTAACTACTACATATTGCCCATGTAATTCATGTTTATCCGCTAATTCATTAAGGTGTTGTTCAATAGATTGGCCTTTTACACTCCATCGGTGTCCATCTAAACTAATGGGTTCAATTGTTTGAGCACTAAAGTTAATTATATTAAGCTCATTCTTACTATTAATAACTTTTATCAGGCTTGATTTAGCTGTAGCATCAATTCCAATCGTAAACCCATTTATTTTAATATGGTCATCATAAAATGAAACGTTAAGTTCTTTACCATCATCAATCAGACTTGTATCAAGTATCCATTGGGATAGCTTATCACTGCTTAAGCCTTCCATTAGCCGCAAGGAAGCACCATGGTTAACTGTAATTTGATATTCCCCGCCATTCCCTTTAACAACATGTTCTATATGACCTCGCCATGGTTCAGGCATTAGTGGAACAACCAAATGTTTATTTTCAGTGTTAAGCGTAACTTGAATTTTAGTATTGACATACTCATGCACTAATTCTGAGATTATGTACTCGGCACTACAATAGAGAAAATCAAAATAAAATTGGTAGTCTTCCTCCATTTTCCGCAATATTGAAAAGCCATTATCATCACGTACTGTTCCCCCGAAAAGAACACTGTAGTTATAACGAATATAAGATTGCGGAACGACGGGCAACACAATAATATGAGACTGTCCCCCATCAAAGCTGACCTGATTATCTACAACGCCAACCGCTTCCCTAATATTAATGGCATTCTTTCTATCAATATCTGCTCGTGGCGCTGACTGAAAATCACTCATACAACAATGCGGAATAGTCCATGTCATGTTTTCACCACGGTAGATATATTGACTCCCCAGTTTAAAAAAACCTCTTTGAAAGTTAATTTCTTCTATTACTACTCCATAAGTTGGGATTAAAAGTTTTTTTTCATCATCATAAGCTATTGCCGCATTCTGGTAACTTTGCTGATAAGCCGTAAATTCCAGACCAACAGCAGTTGCTTTTTGTGCGTGGCGTTCATTAATATTGATTAAAGCAGTAAAACCAATCCCTACCCCCATAATCGGTACAGATAATGGCCCAGTAATACCTGCGACGGTTTCAGCACCGAGTATAGAGGCACCTATACCGACAAGACCAGCTCCGAGTGACGCTGAGTCAAAAGCCAATTGCGTTCCGAACACGGCTCTTTGTGCTTCATTTTGTGCATTAGCTAACTCATAAATATCAAATACAACCATTGCTCCTTGGAAAAGAATACCAAGCCCTTCATTTGCCATACGTACTAGCGATAAAGAAAAATTGTTCATCATTGTTTTAGCCGCTACGCTTCCTTCTCGCCACAATGAGTAAGCTATTTTCCCTACTTTAGCAGCATCATTGATCACCCCATGTGCCATCATTGAATAACTAATGTAAGTATGAATACGTAATGCTGTTTCTAGATTTGATGGCTGTTCCGAAGAAGCCGCTGCCTTGCGATTTCGATTTGCAGACCATTGAATTATTGCTTGTATACCCATTGCTATATTGAGGCCATCTACATGTTCCGCTTCCCCAATACCACTTTTTCTTTGTAACTCCTTACCATTAAAAGAATAATTTTTCTTTAGTATTGCTATCTGTTTATGAAAATATTCTTTAAATTCAAAAAATGTTGCGTTTTCTGTTTCAATCCACCGTGTTTTTGCTTCTACGTCTTGGTGAATAAATTGAATGCGGTATCGGTCATCGCTCAATTTCTCAACATTTTCAAAAACGGGTAACCACTTTTCATCTAATTGATGTTTATTAATCACTTCATAAAGAGCCGATTCAAGGCGTTCTCCCAACCGCTCTGACTCTAAAATGGCTAAGGAAGCCTGTATTTGCTTGTCTCTTGCGATTAAGTCTTGACGAGCAATTATCTCTGCTACCTCCTCGCTTTGGTGAATAGACTCCGTTAAATCATCCGACTGAACTAAATCGGCAACAGTTAAACGGCTACCAATTTGAACATCAGACATTTGCTCTGTATCAATTGATACCATTTCAAATTGACCACCGACAACTGAATAGTGCTGAGCCATGTTATTTTCAAACATAAATTTATTCAAAGCAGAAAATAATTTATCAGGATCATCAAAAGCATAAATACCAAAGTTAGGATCATAAAAATAATAATTTGTTTCATCATTAATTATCGTTTTCCCTAATAGCATCGAGTGTGTAACACTATTAAGTGCATACATATTTGATCCTTTAGAATCAACCAGAATTTCTTTTACCTTATTTAATTCAAATGTACCAAGAACTGTTGATGCCTGAGTCGCCTCTATATTTAAATGGAGATTCTCCAGTGCAAATTTTAATAAAATTGAGTTTTTATCTTCAGGTGATGCTGCTGCAAAAAACATTTTATTAAGAAATTTATTTGCACCTATCATCCCCTCTGACTTTAATGCAACAGACATCGTCCTAACTAAAGGATAACAACGCCCCCCCGAATTATCCCCCATTAAAGGCAAGTAAAAATCTTGGGGAGCAATTCGTTGGTCAATCCCCCCCGCGTCTCGAAACAATGAATTAGATTTCAAAGTGAAGCTTAAAATATTACTTTCAAACTCTGCTTTCTCCTTTCTAATTATATGTTGGTATAAAGCCCCCCTCTTTTCAATACTTAATTCACTCTTAATATATAACTCTTTCATTTTTAATGATGACATATCATCATTAAAACCATCAATAACTATCTGATCATATTGTTCAATACCCTCATTAAATTTAACATTATGTTTTACTATGTCATTATATAACACCAGCTCATAAAGCTTTTCAATTGGCTGGGTTTTAAAATTAATTCCACTCTGGATACTCGGGTCTTCCATTTGAATAATTGAAGATTCCCCATGTTGTTTTTTATTTGTAACCATAACCAATTGCGTTCAACGACTAATGCTTCTGCCAAAATAGAACCATACTTCTGCCTATAGTATCCACGTGTAATCTTATGTTCCTCAATAGATTTTTTAAATTGTGCAATTCTAATCGAATCCTCATTACTATGTGTTTCTTTTCTATTTAACGCTGTCAATTCTAAATTTATTTCTTCTATTTTATTATTTAGTATATTAATATTTTTAGCAATTTGAATTTTTATCTCATCACGTAAATTTAACCAAGGCGTAATAGCAGGATGCTGTAATGAAAACTCCCCTTCAAAATACACGCCATCTAAAATATTATCAGTATCAATACCAAATTCACTTGCAATTTGTTTTAATTTTTTATGTATTTCATTACGATGAAGGTTAAATTTATCTAAAACATCATGAGAAAGCCGCTCATTTGGGTATAAAGCACTAATCGAGGCACTATTTCTACGCAATATGGGGGTGGGAGTGCCATTAATGACTTCATATTCTTGGCGTTGTAGTAATAATTGCCACCCACCATGATTAAACTGCATATAAGCAACGGCAAGCCCTTCTTCAGTGCCAGATATTTGATAATCTTTAAAATCAAATGCCATTACTACGTTATCATATAATACTGAACTGTTTACTCGGCCATCATGATAAACACGGTATGTTGTCTCGTTTAACTTTGTGACAATAACAGAGCACCCTGTCAAAGACCCTGTAAATAAAAAGCTATTTTCAGTTGCTTGTATAGGTATATCAACATAAGCAGGTGTTTTAATTGACTGATTAGCCCCATTATAGCCTAAAAAATAGGCTTCAACGGCTAATTTAGGGTCCATTCTTGAAGGCTCATACAGATATTCAGCTGCATAACTGTTTGGTGCTAGCTTGACTAATTGAGCACGGCCGTGTGGAGGAAGCTTCCCCATTTTTGTCATGTTATCGCCACTAATGGCATTCAGTCTAATAAAGGATAATGGGTCTGTGGCTAATTGCTGAATATCATGGCTTGCAAGACCATTTTTTGTTTGTATCCTTCGCCCCAAAAGGCCCGTTTTTAAAGATCTATCCCGCAATACTTGAGCTATTAATTCGGGGCTAACTTGCATTATTTTCTGTGCTAATACATTTCCTACATATATTAGCTTAATCCCAAAATGTTTTTTTATAATTAAAAAATCTAGCAAACTATATTTATCATTCAACATTTATATCATTCCTTTGATGTAATAATCTATTAATTAAATAATCATTTATTAATTAACACTATAAATTTAAATAATTCAACTAAAAAACAAAAATAAACAAATAAACCCCATACAGTCACCATGGGAAATAACTGATATTTTTTATTATCATGGTGTTTTTTTTGTTATTTTAAAAACCTTACTTTTAAGTATAATCAACACTGTTCAGGAGTCATTATAATAGCAAGGAAGTTATATATGAAATTAATAATTGTAAAAACCGCCACATATCTAAGTTTATTTCTACCTTTTATTTCTAACTCAACCCCTCCCAACATCGATAAAGCAAAAGTCATTAACATTGAAGCTCCACTTAAAAACCATATTTCATTCAATACTTTTGAGAGTTTATCTTCCAATGAAGACGGTTTAGTTTTTAACAATGATATAAACAGCAATAGCAATCTTAATAATAAAGCTGCCAAGCTTATATTTGCTGAAGTAACAGGAAATGAAGAAAGCCAATTACAAGGAGTTTTAGGCATAAAAGGCCAACGGGCTAACCTAGTTATCGCAAACCCAAATGGTATTTCATGGAAGAATGGCATAACTAATAATATAAATAGTTTGTCATTAGTAGCAGGAAAGTTTGAAAGGCAATATATCAAAAATAAAGAAAAAGATAACCAACTTGAACCAAAAAAATTAGAGGACTACAGCCAACTAAAGTTTTCAACCCAGCCAGATAGCCTTGTCACCATTACTCAACAACAAGGTAACCCTATATTATTGTCAAAAATAAATGTATTCGCTGACCAAATAAAGCTACAAAACACTCTCAATATCAATGCAGCTATACAAAATTATATTAGTGCATCCGGTATCGGTACACTGTCACCTAGTGAAGCAGTCATTAAATATAGCTCAAAGTTTAAAACAGACATTCCTTACATCCAAGGAAACCAATTTGAACTGGACGAACAAGCAAAATTAACTGGGAGAAATATTACACTTGAGAGCCATCAGTACCAATGCCAAGATAACTTCCTTTGCCCACAAAATAAAATTGATATTAAAGGCCTTATCAGTGCAATGAGTCTTTCAGTACGTGGAGACGGTGATATTATGCTTTCAGATAAAGGTGCTATAAAGATAGGTAAAAACCAACAAATACTCATCGCTCAGCCACCCCAGTAATACCAATCTTACGAAATAACAAACAAAACGGCCTCCGAATAAGAGGCCGTGTGTTAATTCAAATTTGGGCTTAAGTTACATCCAAACGAACCATGCAAACAGTGAAATCACTATGATACAAGCAACGTTCAACACTGCCCCAACCCGCACCATTTCGATTTGCCTAATATAGCCAGAACCGAACACAATCGCATTTGGTGGTGTCGCAACTGGTAACATAAATGCACAAGATGCACCAATACCAATGATCATCGTTAATACAATAACTGGCATACCTAATGCCTCAGCAACTGTCGCAAAAATAGGCACTAATAATGCCGCACTCGCTGTATTACTGGTAAATTCGGTTAAAATGATGATAAAAGCTGTGACGGCGATAATAATCACAAACCAGTGACTTTGGCCAAATGTTAATTGCATCCAATCTGCCATGATGCGGCTCGCACCTGAAGAGCTTAAAATTGCGCTCAGGGTCAAACCTCCACCAAATAACATTAGCACGCCCCATTCAGTATTCTTTTGAATTTGCGCCCAACTAGCTACGCCAGAAATACCAATTAGGATCGCGGCACTGACTGCAATAATAGTATCTAAGTCTTTAACACCACCGAATGCATCACTGATAAATGTACTGGTGATCCAACATACAACAGCTAATAAGAAAATAACCATTGTTGTTATGCGTTTACCATTCCATTCCACGTGTTCTAATTCAATTTCAAAACGGTGTTTAAGATTAGGACGCAGCATCATATACATCAATACAAACATCATTGGCAGTAATACCACCATGATAGGAATACCGTATTTCATCCATGATAAGAAATCTAACCCTAATGCAGCAGCTGCGATCGCATTAGGTGGGCTACCAACAATGGTCCCCAAACCACCAATACTGGCACTATACGCAACACCCAATAATACAAATACAAAAGTGTTACGTTCATGGCGAACATCTAGGTTAGATAAAATACCCAACACTAACGGTAGCATCATAGCAGCAGTTGCAGTGTTACTGATCCACATCGACAGTAAAGCTGTAACGCCAAATAATAATAAAACAGCAACAGACAAGCGACCGCGAGCTGCCATCAGTAAACGATTAGCAATTAGCCTGTCAAGACCTTGAATGTGCAATGCTGTTGCTAATGCAAACCCACCAAAAAATAAAAAGATAATTGGGTTCGCAAAAGATTTCAGCGCATCACCTGTATTCATTAACCCAAGCACTACAGCGAGAATTGGAATACATAAAGCAGTGATTGTAACGTGAATAGCTTCGGTCAACCAAAGCACGCCAATAAAGACCATCATAGCGAGGCCTGCATTAGCTTTGTCATCAAATGGCAAGTATTTCAACAGTAACAGCAATAGTACGATATCAACCGCTAAGATTATCCAACCCCGCTTGTTTGATGGACCAGGCCCTACTGCTGGTGTTAAAGATTCAGAAGCATCCATGTAAACTCCATAGCTCGGAAGCAAATTCAGTTTCGAGTTTTATTGTTAATATTTATTTACGAGAAGTGAAATATAGAGTTAATTTATTAGGATGAAAATGTGGATACTCCAAAATTGCGATCTATGTTGTGTAATTTAGCTATTTTTTCATTGTAATGACAATAAATAATCGACTTTATCGATTAAAGTAGCTTAGATATGCTGCCCTAAGTCCCCGATAGAAACAAGCCTCGCTAAGCTTAGCATCTTATGTCAGCCAGCCTAACAACACTGGCTGTATTTTAATCCATAATTAACAATTACTGTTTTTCATTAAATAAAGAAAAAACCTGTTCAGATGTATGTTTTTGAAGATGTTGATTTGTTGCGTCACTGGTTAAAAATGATTTCTCACTGCTAAAAGGCGCCATCACTTCAGTTAACCTAGATATACTAAGATCACTAAACTCCCCTTTATAAGGGGCACTCTCAAGCTTTTTTCTTAAACTAACTTCAGTACTCAATCGACTTTCAAATGATGCTTTCTGAATCAGTTCATCCACGTTGTACGAAGCAAACTTATTAATACAGTTTATCTGTAAATGTTTATGAGTTTGAGATTGTTCTCCGAAAACTTGGCGTAACATTAATATTGTCCCCGTACTGGGGTCAGTTAAAAGCAGATCATCATTGTACTGATTTACTAGTAAAGAATCTAAATCATCAACAGGCAAAGAGATTGTATCTATTAAAGAGTCATTTGCGTAATTATCAATAACAATTACCTTATAGTGCCGCCAAACAGATCTGATTAATACATACCTACCTAGTCCCTCACCTCCGCTCAATACTAAATTTTTAACATTAGAAATGACTGGAGGAATAAGTATTCCATTCTCTTTTTTTGCTTGGATAATTAATGATGTCCCCACAGGGCTAGGTTTATCCTCACCATTTAAAATTATATCATGATAAAGTATTTCATCATTTTCTGTAAAAAGAAGCACCCCTGAATTGACTCTTTTGACACTTTTAAACTTAGTATTAGGATGTAATTCAATAATAGAAGGCAAGCTAGAAACCTCCTTAATTTGGTAACCGGAACCAAACGAGTCTCTTAACTGCTCAGGAGTTGCGTACTTTTGTATGTAAATTTTACGACTAACTGTATCAAAAATAAGTACACCGGAGTCGTCCTTATTTCTACCTAATAATTTTAGTGTGTTTCCTGTTAACAATTCTTGGGCGATAACAACTTTGTTATCTACATACCATGCAGGTACCGTATCCTTACCATTTGACGATTTAATACCGAATAATGTCAGTATAGGCAAGTCACTGAATAATTCATTCAAACTATCCCACCAAAAAGGGTGTTGCTCAAACCAAAAAGTATTAAGTGCGACTTGATGTGATTTCCCATCTGCATTTATTTGATAGACTATTCCATAAACATCTATGGCTAAAATACTTTTTTCCCAAAGAATAACATTTTTTAAATCAGGTATCTCAATACTCTCCATGACTGATGACGTTGAGTTTAAATTTTGTTTTTCAAAACTTTCTTGGCGATAGATTATTTTATTCTTATCATTATAAAAATAAAATACTTCATTTCCTTTTTCATCTAACAAGCCCCCCACTAAAAATAAATTAGAAAGTAGAGATGTATCCTCTTTAGTCGGATTTAATGATAAACCACCTCTTTCTCTTATAGAATTATAATTAGGAATTATTATTTTATCATTTTCTATAAAATACCAATAACGCTGTGATACCTTACCTTCACTTTCTTCTGATATCATAACTATTTTTGCTAATTCAGAAGTAGTATAGTTTGATATCCGACCATTGTCTGTAATACCTACCATATGTTCAGCTAAAAAAGACACCGTTTTATTTGATGATATCTTATCAAATAATTCAGAGGGATTTTCTTGTGATATCACATCAATGGTAATACTCAACAACTGTATTTTATTATTATAAAATAAGTGGGTAGTTTTAACTAAATTACCTTTTACCATTATTTCACATGAAATATAAATACTTTCATCCTCTTGCCATATATCAATAATTTCAATTGAAGCAGTTTCCGGATAGGTCATTTTATACTCAGACAGAATATCTCCGGAGCTAATATCAACCCCCAACATTACATTACTTTTTAATACATAAAAGTATGCCACTTCGTCAAATGCCGTTCCAAGGACCATATTATTATTTTTATATTTTTCTGAATTAATGAATATAAATCGTTCTTTATCCATTTCAAAAAAAGCACGCCCGACGTTTATCTCATTGTGTTTATAATTTTCTATAACTATATATTTTTCATATAATTTATTTTCATGAGATAATTGCCTAAGATGACTAACAAGCGTTTGCTGACTATTTCCCCATTGACTCGCATCTTCACTAACAACACTCACTGTTAATGCTTCAAAATTTACTTTGCTCAACTCATTATTTTTATCTAATACAAAAATATTATCTTTATTTAAATAAGATGAAATTTCTATTTCAACACCACCGATATTCAGGCCATTTTCCAGAACCTTAATGCTTGGGTTATTCAGTTGCTCTGTATTTATCACCCAACGAGATGCCTTCCCATCATCATCCATTAACTTAATTTTAACGCCTTCTTGTATGCTTATTTGATATTCACCCCCACCACCTTGGATTTCATATTTTATATACCCATGCCATTCCTTGGCTAATTTTGGAACAAATAAATACCTATATTGTTTATCTAACCTAACTTCAATTGGTGTATCAACATATTCATGGTAAATTTGTGTAATTGTATTCTCACTCGGGAATATATAAAAATCATAATCAAAGTTATCTTCATTTTCTAGGCGCCTAATCACATCAAAACCGCAATCATGGCGCATTGTTGCTCCTGGCCATAAGTTATAATTATATTTAATATACGATTTAGGTATGACTGGCAAAATTAGCGCTTCTACATTTTCGGTCTCTAATTTATGTACCTTATTTTGATAGCCTATCCCATCACGAATATTAATCGCTTTATCTTTATCAATTACCATTGTAGGGAAATTGCCACCCCAAAAAATATAATTTCTCCTTCCACCACCGGCTGATACTGAACTGGTTCGATAAATATATTGGCTATCAAACTCAATTTGCTTCGACCTTAAATCAATTTTTCTAAATACCGCACCAAAACGAGGCACTAACGCTTTTTTGTCACTTAAATAATCATATCCATTACCTTTATAAGCTTGATCAAGAGCATAAAAATAACGACCAACTGCTTTTGCATTATCACCTATAATAGCAAAATTACGTGCTAGCCCCGCAAACCCAATGCCAAGTCCTGCGAATATAACACTCGCACCTCCCAAAGCCATCGAGGTACTCGCTGCACCTAAAAAACCTGCCCCCGCACTACCAGCCCCTGCAATTAGCCCTACTGAATCAAAAGCTAATTGAGTACCAAACACCACGTTTTGAGATTCATTTTCTGCATGTTCTAGTTCATAAATATCAAAGCCAACAACTGCACCATTAAAAATTAGCCCTACACCTTCATTTGCTACATTAGCTAAAGAAAAAGAAAAATCACTAATTACCATCGCCGATGTATTGGATTCTTCGATTAATACTGTTTTAACTAATTCCGTTATTTTCACTGCATCGGTCATTGTCCCATGAGCCGTCATCGTATAGTTAACATAGCTATGCAATTTAAGTGCTAATGATAAATTAGAGGAGTTCTCGTTATCTTCACTCAACTTTTTCGTTCTATTTTCAGCCCATTGAATTATAGATTGTATTGCTATTCCCGCATTTAAGCCTTCAATAGGTACTGTATTAATATCCCCCCCTTTTGGAACCACTTTATTTTCATTAATATAATAATATTGCTCAAATGCCAGCATATTTTTTTCATAGTAATTTTTAAATGCCATTAATGAGCTGTCTGTTGTTTCAGCCCAATAGGTTGATTGTGGATCATCTTTATTAATGAATTGAATCCGATAGTGGTTATCTTCAATTTCCTCGATATTTGAAAATAAAGGAAGCCAACTTTTCCCTAACCGATGTTCAGATGATATTTTTTCTATCGATTTACTTAGTGATTTCCCCCACTGCTGTGCATCTAAAATAGTAAGTGATGTTTTTAACTGAATATCTACTTCAACTATATCCTGTCGTTCAATTAGTTGAACAACCGATTGTTGGCGCTCTGAAGCTGTACTGAGAGACTCTACATCACTTAAATTGTCAACATTTAAATAATTACCAACAGGAACTAATGCCATATCATCATTGACAATTGTCAGCACTGAAAAAGTAGGCGTACTATCTGTACCAAAGGCAGAATAATACTTCGCCATTTGGTTATCTATCATAAACTTATTTACCGCAGAAAAAAGAGATTTGCTTTTATCAAAAGAGAATAACCCAAAGTTAGGGTCATAAAAATAATATAGTGTATAACCATCCGTAACTGTTTTACCAATCAACATGGAATGTGTTCTTGTATTTACTGCAAACATCATATTTTTTTCTTTTAAAGTTAATAAATTTTTTATGTCATTTAAGTCCATATATCCATGGGGAATTGAAGCCTCTACTGCACTAATATTAGAATGTAATTTAGCTAATGCTGATTTAAACAAAACAGAATCCGTTTCGTTGGGGGTTGCTGAAGCAACAAATAACCTATCAATTAATAAATTAGCGCCCTTTGTTCCTCGGTTTGATAATGCAACTGACATGGCCCTAACTAATGGATAACACCGCCCATTAGATGTATCATCAGCAAGCATCAAATAGAAATCTTGTGGTGCAAGGCGATTTTTTACACTACCATTTAAATAAAAAAGCTCGCTAATTTTTTCCGTTTTATTTAATATATTATCGATATATTCTTTATGCTCAGACTCTTCTATTTTTTTATATAACGCCCCTCTATTTAATGCAGTTAAATTTTGATTTACATATATTTCTTTCATTTGTAGGGATGTCATATCATCCCTAACTAAAGCTATGCTAATCTCACTAAATTTTTGCATCCCATTATTAAAATCTATTTTGAATTTTATATTATCTGAGTTTTTGTGGATATAAACCAAGTTATGATAACGGTTTGTAATTAAAAGATCAGACTCGATATTTCGTCGTTTAATTGACTTACGTTCAATAACCCAATCCATCCCTTTTTTTTCTTTGACTTGATACCATAACCAACTCCGCTCCGCATCCCGAGTTTCTGAAAGAAGCGATTCATATTGTTCTGTTATAAATAATAAATACATTCTATTTTTGGCTATTTTTGTTTTTAAAACATTAATTCTATTTCTTTCTTTTACCTTGTTAAGACTTAATGATTCTAAATGTTTTAATTCAGATTCCCATTTTTTTAAAAGCTGTTTAAGTAAGATTGAGTCCGACTTAATTTTATTGCTTATATTGTTTATTATTACCACCCAAGGATTAGATGCTAAGTTATCTAATGAAAAATCGTCAAATTCAAAATTATCTTTATTTATATCATTTGTAGGAACATTATATAGCTTTGCTAAATTCAATATTCTCTTGTGTAACCTACCCCTATATTCTATAAATTTTCGCTTTTTGTATGATAGAAAATTAACACTTGCATGATAGCTATCTAATGGTTTGTTTTCATCTCGAAAAATAGGGATAGCAATATTGCCCTCTATTTTATATTTTTGCTTTTGTAATAAAAGTTGCCATTTACCGTTAATATATTGCATATATGCTGCGGCAATTCCTCCGTGACTCCCTTCTACTCTATAGTCATTATAGTCAATAGCCATAACGACATTATCATAGAGGATAGAACTATTAGTTCGCCTATCTTGATAAACCCGATAACTCTCTGAATTTAAGTCAGTTACTATTATTGAGTGACCTGAAAGCGTCCCTGTAAATAAAAACTTTATTTCTTTTGCATTTTTAGGGATATCTATATAAATAGGTCGCTTATTATTATCGTTTATTCTGTTACACCCTAAAAAATAACTTTCAATACTTTCTCCATTCCTAAGTACGTCAGAACCACTGACATATTCCATACTATAAGCGCCATCCGCAACCTTAATGAATTGTATTCGACCTTCTGTAAATGGCTGCTCAAAATGTGTTATGCTATCAGTATTAATGGCATTTCTTTGAGTAAACTCGATAAAATTAGACGTAGTTAAATTAATATCATTGCTTTTAATTAGTTCTTTTCCTATTTTTTTTTGCGCATCATTTATTACAATCATTAAATACCCATCCCTATTGAATACAGGTTAAAATTAATATAAAAACAGTTAAACACTATTAGTTATAAAAAATTTAAGCAATAACTCATTAGGTAATAGAACTAAAATAAGAACTAATTCAGCTGGTAGAAAATAATATATTAATTATTTAAATTTATTATCTATGAATAGTAGATAAAAAAGGGAAGCCTAAGCTTCCCATGTAATAATATTATTAAGGTCAAACTAAATTAAGCTTGGCCTTTCACTTCTTTCAGGCCATTGAATGGCGCATTTTTGCCTAATGCTTCTTCAATACGAATCAGCTGGTTGTATTTAGCAACACGGTCAGAGCGGCTCATAGAACCGGTTTTGATTTGGCCTGCTGCTGTACCTACAGCTAAATCTGCAATAGTTGCATCTTCAGTTTCACCTGAACGGTGAGAAATAACCGCAGTATAACCGGCATCTTTCGCCATTTTAATTGCAGCCAAAGTTTCAGTTAACGAACCGATTTGGTTGAATTTGATCAGAATAGAGTTAGCAATACCTTTATCGATACCTTCTTTTAAGATCTTAGTGTTCGTTACAAATAGGTCGTCACCAACCAATTGGATTTTGTCACCAAGTACTTTAGTTTGGTATGCGAAACCGTCCCAGTCAGATTCGTTCAGGCCGTCTTCGATAGAAACGATTGGATACTGTTTAGTCAGTTCTTCTAAATAGTGAGTAAACTCTTGTGAAGTAAAGGTTTTGCCTTCACCTTTTAACTCGTAGTTACCCGTTTCTGCGTTATAGAACTCAGATGCTGCACAGTCCATCGCTAGAGTAACGTCTTTACCTAATACATAACCAGCTTGTTCAACGGCTTCTTTAATTGCGGCTAAAGCTGCTGCGTTTGATTCCAAGTTAGGAGCATAACCACCTTCATCACCAACTGCTGTATTCATACCTTTAGATTTAAGTACTTTAGCTAAGTGATGGAAGATTTCAGAACCCATACGAACCGCTTCTTTCAGTGTTGGTGCACCAACAGGCTGGATCATAAATTCTTGGATATCAACGTTGTTATCTGCATGCTCACCACCATTGATGATGTTCATCATAGGTAAAGGCATAGAATATTGACCATGAGTACCATTCAGATCAGAGATATGCTCATACAGAGGCATGCCTTTTGCTGCTGCTGCTGCTTTTGCGCTTGCTAAAGAAACAGCCAGAATTGCGTTTGCACCAAATTTAGATTTGTTTTCTGTGCCATCAAGGTCAATCATGATTTGGTCGATATTGGCTTGATCTTTTGCATCTTTACCAGTTAGGGCTTCTGCGATTGGGCCATTTACAGCGGCAACTGCTTTCAGAACACCTTTACCCAGAAAACGTGCTTTATCACCGTCACGCAGTTCCAGTGCTTCACGAGAACCTGTAGATGCACCTGATGGTGCAGCTGCTAAACCAACAAAGCCGCCTTCTAAATGAACTTCAGCTTCTACAGTTGGGTTACCACGAGAGTCAATGATTTCACGGCCGATCACTTTAACAATTTTGGACATTAGGTTTTCCTCAGTACAAGTTAAATTTCGGGAAGCTGGCACACCTGCACCGACTTCCCCATATCTTATTTCAACTCACCTTTCTGGTACTTACCAGCGGCTTTAACAAAACCTGCAAACAATGGGTGACCATCTCTTGGAGTAGAAGTAAATTCAGGATGGAACTGACATGCCACAAACCATGGATGATTTGGATTTTCAATAATTTCCACCAATTTGTTATCTACTGAACGACCTGCAATTTTCAAGCCTGCATTTTCAATGCGTTTCAACAGTAAATTATTTACTTCGTAACGATGACGGTGGCGTTCAATAATGGTTTCTGAACCATACATATCACGCACTAAGCTACCATTCACTAAGTGACATGGCTGACCGCCGACTCGCATGGTACCCCCAAGGTCACTCTCCTCAGAGCGAACTTCAAGGTTACCCTCTTCGTCACGCCATTCTGTAATCAACGCAACAACTGGGTATTTACAATCTGCTTTAAATTCTGTTGAGTTTGCATCTTCCATATTGGCAACGTTACGAGCAAATTCAATCAACGCAACTTGCATTCCCAAACAAATACCTAAATAAGGGATGTTATTTTCACGTGCATATTTTGCCGTCAGAATTTTCCCTTCAATGCCACGTTCACCAAAACCACCTGGAACTAAAATAGCATCCAAGCCTTTTAGTAATTCAACACCACGAGTTTCAATATCTTGTGAATCAATTAATTTAATGTTCACTGTTAAACGGTTTTTCAAACCACCGTGTTTTAGTGCTTCAATAACTGACTTATATGCATCTGGTAACTCAACATATTTACCTACCATCCCAATAGTGACTTCACCTGCAGGATTAGCTTCTTCGTAAATAACTTGTTCCCATTCAGATAAATTCGCTTCTGGGCATTCGATACGGAAACGGTTACAAATATATTCATCCAAACCTTGTGATTTTAACAATGCTGGGATTTTATAAATAGAATCAACGTCTTTTAAGGAAATAACCGCTTTTTCTGGTACATTACAGAATAACGCAATTTTTGCACGCTCATTCGCAGGGATAACACGGTCTGAACGACAAATTAATACGTCAGGCTGAATTCCAATTGATAGTAACTCTTTCACAGAATGCTGCGTTGGCTTAGTTTTCACTTCACCCGCTGCTGCAAGGTATGGCACTAAAGTTAAGTGTAAGTATAAAGTACGCTCACGACCTACTTCTGCCGCCATTTGACGAATAGCTTCTAAGAATGGCAATGATTCAATATCACCAACAGTACCACCAATCTCGACAAGAACGACATCATGGCCTTCGCCACCACGGATAATTCGGTCTTTGATTTCATTAGTGATATGCGGGATAACTTGAATTGTCGCACCTAAGTAATCACCACGGCGCTCTTTGCGCAGAACTTCGGAATAAACACGCCCAGTCGTAAAGTTATTGCGACGTGTCATTTTGGTACGGATAAAACGCTCATAATGACCTAAATCTAAGTCAGTTTCAGCGCCGTCTTCTGTAACGAAAACTTCCCCGTGTTGGGTAGGGCTCATTGTACCTGGATCTACGTTGATGTAGGGGTCCAGTTTCATAATCGTCACATTGAGTCCACGGGCTTCGAGTATAGCCGCCAAAGAGGCTGCGGCAATGCCTTTACCCAGAGAGGATACGACCCCGCCGGTCACAAAAATATAATTAGTTTTCATGCTGAACCTGAAAGTTTAGGTTTAAAAGATGATGGATATAACAGGACGGGAAAACAGTATACCCGAACCTTAATTTCGCTACAAATGTTCTAAGCATAATAAGGCTAAATTTCATCAATACTCTAATATTATCAGCAAGTTAAAAACGAAAATTATTTATCGCTTTAAAAGTAGTCATCTATGTCTGTTTTTATAGATTAACACAGTTTAAAGGCAAAAGCTAAATCCTTTCAGCTGATTATATGGCGTAAAAAATGCGATTCTGCACTAACTTTGATTTTGAATAACTATTTACTCTATCACCCGCTATTTAACGCCCAAAAATGCCACGTTATTCATTGTTTTTGAAGCTTTGTTTGGGAATGTTGAATAAATTACTTTTAGAATAAACCAACAATATCCAAATCTTAAAACGACAGATAGTTTCAATACTTACATATAATGGCTCTAAATAGTTCGCATTACAGCTAGGCAGCAAGAGAGGATATCTCGGGGAGCATACATAAGTATGTGACCTGTGTAGCCGAACGCAGCCAACAACGCTGTAGTGCGAAATATGACGAGACATTTTATTCTTGGCGCTTAACCTGCTGCCAAAGTGCTTCCATCTCCTCAAGTGTAGCACTTTCTGTAGATTTACCACTTTCAGCTAAACATTTTTCAATTTGACGAAAACGAGATTCAAATTTGTTGCATGCTTTTTGTAGCGCTATTTCAGGTTTATGCCCCAAATGGCGAGATAAATTTACTGTGGCAAATAATAAATCACCAATTTCTTCTTCAAGGCGCGTTTCATCGACAACAACCTGAGTTGCTTCCTCCATAACCTCTTCTAATTCTTCATGAACTTTACCAACTACAGGACCCAGTGTATCCCAATCGAAACCCACTGATGCACATCGTTTTTGAATTTTATACGCTTTCATCAGCGCGGGTAATGAGCTTGGAATATCATCCAGCACAGAAAACTGGGATTTCTCAGCTCTCTCTTTCGATTTACGTTTTTCCCACCCGTCAATCACCTCTGTACTGCTCAGCGTATTATCAGCATCAAAGATATGGGGATGGCGGTGCTCAAGCTTATCACTCACGGCTTGGCAGACATCATTAAAATCAAACAATGACTTTTCATTCGCCATTTGTGCATAGAAAACCACCTGAAATAATAAGTCCCCTAATTCACTTTTTAAGTCAGCAAAATCTTCACGCTCTATTGCATCTAACACTTCATAAGTTTCTTCAAGTGTGTATGGTGCGATAGTTTTAAACGTCTGTACTTTATCCCATGGACAACCGCTTTGAGGGTCGCGTAGCTGTGCCATAATAGACAATAAGCGTTCTATCTGAGGATTGGCCTGACTCATTTTTATTCCCTTTTTTCTTTGATTTTGTACGCGTTGGCTTTTTATCACTGACTGATTACAAGATAGAACCAACTGAAACGATTTTTACAATGGCAGTTTTATATTTTAATTAATGCAAATTGCATGTAGACGACAAACAAAAATAGTCTGATAGGCATACACCAATGCGTAATGCAGTTACCTGAATGCCCGTTCCATGCAACTTGAAGTATGACGAGTATAATATGGGAATTCAATAAGCTATCTCCCCTTCATCAACTATCAATGACGATAAAAAAAAACAAATTCGACATTTTTACCTTCATTTATGAAAAATACTGTCCAAAAAATAAGTATGGTAAGAAAAACATTAAAGAGCTAATAGCATGTTTAATAAAATTACGTATCCAGTCAGTGAACTAAACACAACGGATATCACACCAAAAAATCGCCTTAAATCTTTGTTTTCAAAAAAAAGTAAAATTAATTAGCAACTCTTCAATCAACCTTCATCCGAAAGGAGTTGGTAAAGGGTATGAAACTTGCAAAGCCTTTAGCTTTGAGAAAAGTACTCGATCAGATATCTACTTTAAAATCGGTTATATCAGTGATTTTAAAGGAATGAAGGAAGAGGCTCTAACCATACACGGAACTCCTAATGGACAAGTTTCAATGTATTCGAATAATACGGCCAATAGAAAATACTTAACGGTAAAAGAGGCGATATCTCCTATAAAATCAGTTCACAATGTTGACCTTACGGTTTCCCAAAAACCACTGCATGTCCTATCATGCTTTGGTGTTACTAATGGTGTCTATCAATCATTTGCGAATGAATTAAACAGAGAAGTCATAGGATATGGGGATGGAGGTGTGCTAAGAGGTAATGATACCTCTGAATATTTATCTAATCCCAATGTTGACCCTCTACTTTCGGTCATTGACCACAATACACCACAAGAAAAAACGATGATCGCGAGTGTTCATAAGTATTACCCTGCTCACGCAAAAAAATAGTATTTGGCTAAAGTAAAAGACCGCAGCCAACAACGCTGCGGCTCAATATCTGACGACAACCTATGATGAATGGCGTTTTGCTTCTATCACATCAGGTAACTGATTTAATTTTGCGAGTACCCTGCTTAGTACCTCAATGTTATAAAGCTCAATTGTCATATCTATTGTCGCTAGTTGCTGTTTAACATCACTACGACTACTGACACCAAGGACATTAACTTTTTCGTTCGCTAAAATTGTCGTAATATCGCGTAATAACCCACTACGATCGTTTGCGACTACCCTGACGACTAAAGAATAACCACTTGAATAGTTTTCCCCCCATACGGCATCAATAACACGCTCAGGGGCATGGCTTTGCAATTCAGCCAACTGTTCACAATCCGCACTGTGAATGGAAATCCCTCGCCCTTTGGTAATAAAACCGACAATTTCATCACCCGGGATTGGCTGGCAACAACGCGCAATATGGTGCATCAGGTTACCCACCCCTTCGACGACCACACGACCACTTCCATGAGATGGTGCCCTTGGAACTGAAGACTTACTTTCCAGCGTCTTCATCGCTGCACGGTCTTCTTCTTCTGCTGTCGCCTTATTAAACTTACTTTGTAGGAAGTTAACTAATTGGTTGATACGAATATCACCACCACCAATACCCGCTAAAACTTCATCTAATGAATGAACGTTATACCGCGCTATCAACAGCTTTTCTGCTTCTCTAAGACTAATATCGAGGTGAGATAACTCGCTATCCAATATTTGGCGACCCGCAAGGATATTTTTGTCTCTATCTTGCTTACGGAACCAGTTTTGTATTTTCGCTCGTCCACGGCTAGTGGTAACATAGCCAAGGTTAGGATTTAACCAGTCACGACTAGGATTTGGATGCTTTTGCGTAATAATTTCAATTTGATCACCCATTTGTAGTTGGTAACTAAATGGCACGATGCGACCACCAATCTTAGCCCCTATACAACGGTGACCCACATCACTGTGGATATGATATGCAAAATCAAGTGGCGTCGAACCCGTTGGCAAATCAACGACATCACCTTTAGGTGTAAAGACATAGACTCGGTCATCAAATACTTGGCTACGCACCTCATCCAGCATTTCACCAGAATCGGCCATTTCTTCTTGCCATGCAATTAACTTACGCAGCCATGCAATGCGGTTTTCATAGCTACTGCCCTTGCCAACACCCGTTGCGCCTTCTTTATACTTCCAGTGCGCTGCAACCCCTAACTCTGCATCTTCATGCATTTGACGAGTTCGTATTTGAATTTCAAGGGTTTTACCATTTGGCCCAAGTACCACCGTATGAATCGATTGATAACCATTTGGTTTTGGATTCGCCACATAATCGTCAAACTCATCCGGCAAATGACGAAAGTGGGTGTGTACAATCCCTAGAGCAGCATAACAATCTTGCAAGCGTTCGACGACAATACGCACTGCACGCACATCGAACAGTTCATCAAACGCTAAAGATTTTTTCTTCATTTTGCGCCAGATACTGTAAATATGCTTAGGGCGACCGTAGATATCAGCTTGAATACTCTCTTTTAACATATACTTTCGTAATGTCCCTACGAAGTTATCAATGTATTCTTCACGATCGATACGGCGCTCATGGAGTAATTTAGCAATTTTTTTATACTCATCAGGGTGCAAATAACGGAAACAAAAATCTTCTAGTTCCCATTTTAGCTGGCCTATCCCCAAACGATTCGCTAAAGGCGCATAGATATTTGAACATTCTTTAGCGGCTAATACGCGCTCATCTTCTGTTGCATCTTTTACCTCACGTAAATGTGCGATGCGTTCAGCTAATTTTATGACAACACAGCGGAAATCCTCTACCATCGACAGTAACATACGACGGATATTATCCACTTGTATCGAGCTTGTTTCACTCGACTGCGTGGCTTTGAGCTGGCGAATTGCGTCCATTTCCAACACGCCCTTAACAAGTTCGTTAATAGAATTACCAAACTCATCAATCACATCTTGCTCTTTTAGCTCCCCTTCTTCGACTAAAGGGAAAAGCAAAGCTGCTTGTAAGCTACCGATATCCATACTCAATGTAGAGAGTATCTCGGTCATTTCAATGCCGCGCCATAGCAATAAAGGCGCTTTTTCTTGTCCAGCTAATTTGTCATGACAGTATTGCCAGGTATGGATGAGCTTTTCTTCTGATTGCTTATTGCCCAAACCTAAACCATTAACCCAATTTTCTGGGGCAAACTCACCTGCTGGGGTAAGATGTGCACTTCTTACTGCAACCATATATTCTCCCTACCGATTAAACCTCTGGGCGACGGATAAATAACGCCATTGATTCTAAATGGCTAGTGTGCGGAAACATATCCAACATCCGCAAATGTAATAATTGATAACCCCCACCAAGCAAAACCTTGCTGTCCCTAGCTAATGTTGTAGGGTTACATGAAACATAGACAATTTTTTCTGGCATCAGTTTAATTAAATGTTCCATTACACCAGCAGCTCCGGCCCTTGCAGGGTCTAATAACACTTTATTAAACCCTTGAGCTGCCCATGGCTGTGTATGAATTTGTGCTTCTAAGTTCTCATTATAGAATGCTACATTATAAATAGTATTGAGCTGAGCGTTGTTTCGTGCTTGTTCGACTAAATTTTCAACACCTTCAACCCCAACGACAGATTTCGCTAGCCGAGCAATAGGCAGTGTAAAATTACCCATTCCACAAAACAGGTCTAATACCCTGTCTTCACTGTTGATATCCAACCATGCTAACGCCTGCTCGACCATTTGTTGGTTAACTTGCGCATTAACTTGAATAAAGTTTGACGGATTAAATCTCAACCTTTCCCCTGCGACTTGATATTCAGGTAATGGGGAAGCCTCAGTCAGCGTATGTAAGTTTTCATCATTACCTGCTAACCAGATAGACACTCCGTGCTGATTTTCAAAATCAATGAGTTTTTGTTTATCTGAAGATAGCAAAGGAGCCAAATGCCGGATCAATACAACTTTGCAGTTATCCGCATAAATTAATTCAACATGCCCCAGTTTCGCGGCAATACTGAGTTGGTTGAGGCATTGTGAAAGCGGCTCAAGCAATATGTCTAGATCGGGTGATAAAACAGGACAATGTTTTATATCAACCAAAGTATTCGATTGAGTTTTTCGAAAGCCCATGACTAACCGATGGCTTTTAGAATGGTATTGCAAACCCAAGCGTGCTCGTCGACGGTAGCCATATGACTCACCGCTGATAACCGGGGTTGCTGGTTTATCTACCCCCGTTTCGCGTAACATTACATACTGTAAAGCAAGGGCTTTACTCTCCCTTTGTAGTTCAATATCAACATGCTGTTGTTGGCAACCACCGCATTGTTCAAAGTAACCGCAGCGTGGCTTAACCCTTTGTGGATTGGTACTCAACCGCCTAATAACCTTCGCTTTTGCAAAATGACGTTTATCTTCTGTTAATTCAATCTGAGCTTCTTCATTAGGCAATAAGCCTGCCACAAAAATCGTTTTGCCATCGACACGAGCGACACCTTGCCCAGCAGCATCAAGGCTTTCAGCAATAACCGTTATTTGACGGCGTGAAGTAGTACGGCGGTTCGGAGAGTAAAATTGAGCCATAAGTAGTCACTACGGAGTATTAAGTTATAAAAATAATGATTGCCGTTTTTCCCGTTTCAACACGTTGCTTTTTCCGCCTATTAATAAGGAAAAACCTGTCCCCTTAGTATACCTGTTTTTCCTATCATTTTATTGAATACTTTGCGAATTTATTACATAACATCAATATAATGTTAGTTGCTGACCATAAATTTTCTATATTCTTCATAGGCATAGTGATCTGTCATCCCACTAATATAGTCTTGTATTAAACGTGCCCGGTAATAAAACTCGAGGATTGAGCGGTCAGACTCATTGGTCGCAGAAATTTTTTCAAGCGCTTCAGTATAAGATAAGCGGTGCTTATTAGATAACTTATGGAATAAACGAGTTTCAATAAAAAAATGCTTATGATAGTTTTTGTCCACTAGTTCCGCAAAATCTGTTCTGCTCATCATTAATAATGGGCTATAGAAATCGAGTAACCCACTAATAATGCGATACCCTTGAAGTTCTAGTTCCTCAACTTCATGGTGGTTAAAAACATGCTTAAATGCCACTGTTTTTAATACTTTCAATAACCTATGCTCAGGGCTTTTATCTTCCAGTAATGCGCTATTAAAATTACCATGGTAAATTTCAGGTAAGTTTTTTATAAACTGTTGAGCACTGTAATGGCATAACTTACTCGTAATATTGACGCGTAAGTACATAAAAAACTGATCTTGTTGAATGCGCCTTGTGTGATTATCACTAATATTGTTATAAGCACGCATAATGGTTTGGTCAAACAAATCGTTTGGTTCAATAGGACCCCATTCTGCCTTTAAATAATCGATTAATTTTTCGACGGTAAAAATACCTTTTTCAGCAGCGTCATCCAGATCAGCAATGCAATATGAAATATCATCAGCCGCTTCCATAATATAAGAGAGAGGGAAGCGACAATATTTCTCCATATCGAGTTTTTTTGTCAATTCACTGACAAAATCTGATTCAGACCAATAATAACCCGGTTTTTTCATTAAATAGTCAAATTCTGCAGGGATCGGAGCTAAATCATAAGCCCCGCGAGTATATTTCAAAATTGAACCAATCTGTGCGTAGGTCAAATTTAATTTGAGCAACCGATGAGCCATACGCAACCCTTGAGCATTGCCTTCAAATGAACACAAATCGTGCTTCAATTGACGACGAAAAAGGTCTTGCTTTTCATTACCTGTCAATTGTAAGGCGTGTATTTGGCATGGATCAGGAGAGTCTGGTGTATAAAGATAGCCGGGAGCCAATAATTTACTGAACCAACGCTGTATTGCAGCTTCACCAAAATGACCAAAAGGTGGGTTGCCGATATCATGCATTAAGCAAGCCATTTCAACGAGGCTTTCAAAGGCGTCACACCTTTCATCTAACCCATAGGTTTCTAATAACTTTCTCTTTTTTAATTCACCCAAAACGGTTTTACTAATGTAACGCCCCACTTGCTGAACCTCTAGTGAGTGAGTCAATCGGCTACGTACAGCAGAATTTTGTTCTAACGGAAAAACTTGTGTTTTTTGTTGTAAGCGACGAATGGCAGCAGAATTAATGATACGCCCCCGATCACTTTCAAATAAGCGATTAACGGCGTCTTCATCTTTTTCCGAAACTTTTTGATTCTTTGCGCTACTCGTATAATTACGCTGAAAGCTTAGCTTTTTAAGAAAGTTAATCTCCCCCATTCTTTCCTCTCCCTTATCTAAATTTATTAGTCATTATATAACCAAAGTGCAGGAAAAATACTTCACGCCTCAACTTTCAATGCTACACTTCGTACAGCTTTGTAATTTCATTGCTTAAACATGAGATATTGCAATATTAGTTGCGATAGCGCTCGAAGATCAAAGCAATAACACAACAAAATTCTATTTTCCCTAAATAATGTGTTGTAAACACTAAGTAGGGGAATATGGTGAAGGAGACAAAATGAAAGTTGGGGTCATTGGTGCAATGGAGCAAGAAGTTGCTATTTTGCGCTCACAAATTGAAAATTGCCAAACGATCAGCCGCGCAGGCTGTGAAATTTATACCGGAAAAATTAATGGTGTTGACGTTGCTTTATTAAAATCAGGTATTGGTAAAGTTGCGGCTGCAATCGGTACAACATTATTACTAGAACATTGCCAACCTGATGTAGTTATCAACACTGGGTCCGCAGGTGGGTTAGATCCTCGTTTAAATGTTGGTGATATTGTTGTCTCTACTGAAGTTCGTTATCACGATGCCGACGTCACCGCGTTTGGCTATGAGCCAGGCCAAATGGCACAATGCCCACCAGCTTTTGTCGCGGATAGCAACCTGATAAACGTTGCGGAACAATGCATTAATTTATTGGATATGAATGCAGTACGTGGTTTAGTCTGCAGTGGTGATGCTTTTATTAATGGAGCAGAACCATTAGCTCGTATCAAAGCCATGTTCCCTCAAGTTGCTGCAGTTGAGATGGAAGCGACTGCGATAGGGCAAGTTTGCCACCAGTTTGGCGTACCATTTGTTGTCGTTCGCGCCATTTCTGATGTAGCCGATAAAGAGTCTCATACCAGTTTTGATGAGTTTTTACCTATTGCTGCTCGCCAATCTTCACTGATGATCAACGCGATTTTAACAAAACTCGCTTAATTTTCTCCTATGAAAAAGCATAACTAACATTCCGTTATGCTTTTTCATTGCAGCTAAGATAAATGATAGTCATGAAAAGAATTCCTCATTTTTATTCCTTCACAGTTACCTTGTTATGTACCTTGTTGGTTACTTTTTCTGCTCTAGCTACCCCCAAACAACGGGTTATTAGTTTATCACCAGCAAACACCGAACTCGCCTACGCGGCTGGATTAGGTGATAATTTAGTTGCAGTTAGTGCTTACTCCGACTATCCAGAACAAGCAAAAAAAATAGAACAAGTTGCTGATTGGCAAGGGCTAAATGTGGAGCGTATTATCGCACTTAAACCGGATTTAATTCTTGCATGGCGAGGAGGAAACCCACAGCGCCCTCTCGAACAACTCGCATCTTTTGGTATTCCTATTATTTATTTCGACCCGCAAAGCATCGATGAAGTGATTAATTCAGTAACTGAATTAGCACAATACAGTCCTAACCCCAAAATTGCACAACACAATATTGAAATGATGCGGGCAACCTTAGCCTCTTATCAAAATAAAAAAGCCTTAATCAACAAACCAAAACGTGTGTTTATTCAATTAGGTATCCAGCCTTTATTTAGTACTGGTAATCAGACATTGCAAAATGATGTTGTGGAATTTTGTGGTGGTGAAAATATTTTTGCTAATAGTACAGTGCAATGGCCGCAAGTCAGCCGTGAGCAAGTACTCACCCGCAAACCAGATGTGATTATCATGACAGGTTCAGCAGAACAGGAAAAAGCAGTGAAAGAATTTTGGCATCCCCAACTCAATGTCCCTGTTATTCGGTTAAACGAAGATTGGTTTCATCGAGCAGGCCCAAGGATTGTGAATGCAACCGAACAACTGTGCGAACAGCTAAACTTACTATCTAATTGATAATTAGGAACTAAAATCCGAGAATTATAGGTTATAGGTTATAGGTTATAGGTTACAGGTTACAGGTTACAGGTTACAGGTTACAGGTTACAGGTTACAGGTTACAGGTTACAGGTTACAGGTTACAGGTTACAGGTTACAGGTTACAGGTTACAAGTTACAGGTTACAGGTTACAGGTTACAGGTTACAGGTTACAGGTTACAGATTACAGGTTACAGATTACAGGTTACAGGTTACAGATTACAGAAATTTTCTAAATAGTTCGAGTTGTGGCAAGGCGGCAAATGAAGATATCTCGGGGAGCATACACAAGTATGTGACCCGAGTAGCTGAATGAAGCCAACACCGCCACAGCTCGAAATATGACGAAAATTTGGCAAGGCGGCAAATGAAGATACCTCGGGGAGCGCACACAAGTATGTGACCCGAGTAGCTGAATGAAGCCAACACCGCCACAGCTCGAAATATGACGAAAATTTGGCAAGGCGGCAAATGAAGATACCTCGGGGAGCACACTCAAGTATGTGACCCGAGTAGCTGAATGAAGCCAACACCGCCACAGCTCGAAATATGACGAAAATTTGGCAAGGCGGCAAATGAAGATACCTCGGGGAGCACACACAAGTATGTGACCCGAGTAGCTGAATGAAGCCAACACCGCCACAGCTCGAAATATGACGAAAATTAGACGCTAAAGGACGACCCACACCCACAAGTAGACTTAGCATTCGGGTTCGTCACAATAAAGCGCGAGCCTTCTAAACCTTCAGTATAGTCAACACTTCCGCCAACTAAATATTGTAAGCTCATTGGGTCAACCACAAGAGCAACACCTTGCTTCTCAATGGTCATATCACCTTCATTGATTTGGTCATCAAATGTGAAACCATACTGGAAACCACTGCATCCGCCACCGGTAATATAAACACGTAAACGCAGATTTGGGTTATCCTCGTCAGAAACTAGATCTTTAACTTTTATTGCTGCCGCATCAGTAAATTGTAAGGGCAGAGCTGAATCATCACTCATTTTTAGCTCCAAACCGGTAACCGGTAAATTCATGGGAAGCAAAAGCCGCCCCAGATCAATTAATCTAATTATCCGCCACTTGACTAAATCGTTCAAGTGTTGTTACACAATTAGACACATTGTGCATATCTTAGGATCAACATTTGGTTTAATTGAGACAGTGCTTTAGAATGGAGGCAAATTTCTATTTAGCCTCTTTTTGGAGCCCTGCCATGTCGCAATCTGAAAAACTTTATGCACTAGCAAAAGAACAAATCCCTGGTGGTGTAAACTCACCAGTTCGTGCCTTTAATGGTGTTGGCGGAACCCCTTTGTTTATAGAAAAGGCTGACGGTTCATATATTTATGACGTCGATGGCAAAGCCTATGTGGATTACGTTGGCTCATGGGGGCCGATGGTCTTAGGGCATAATCACCCAGTTATTCGTGATGCAGTAATTAAAGCTGTGCATAAAGGTTTAAGTTTTGGAGCGCCAACCGCAGCGGAAGTTGAAATGGCTGAACTCGTCTGTGAACTAGTGCCCTCTATGGATATGGTACGTATGGTGAATTCAGGAACAGAAGCTACCATGAGCGCTATCCGCCTTGCTCGGGGCTACACTGGACGTGATAAAATTATCAAATTTGAAGGTTGTTACCACGGCCATGCAGACTGCCTATTAGTAAAAGCAGGGTCAGGGGCACTCACTATGGGGGAGCCGAATTCTCCAGGAGTCCCTGAAGATTTTGTTAAACACACCTTAACCTGTACTTATAACGATCTTGCCTCAGTTCGCCAAGCATTTGAAAACTACCCTGAAGATATTGCTTGTGTGATTGTTGAACCTGTTGCTGGCAATATGAACTGCGTCCCTCCTACAGCTGAGTTTTTACCGGGTTTACGTGAGCTTTGTGATGAATTCAATGCTGTATTAATCATTGATGAAGTCATGACAGGCTTTCGCGTAGCTCTGGGCGGCGCACAAGACTATTACGATGTTCAACCTGACTTAACTTGTTTAGGTAAAATTATCGGTGGCGGTATGCCTGTTGGCGCGTTTGGTGGCCGACTTGAGATCATGGAAAAACTCGCGCCAATTGGCCCTGTTTACCAAGCTGGTACATTATCGGGTAACCCTGTCGCGATGGCAGCGGGTCTCGCTTGCTTAAAAGAAGTCGCTCAGCCAGGCGTCCACTCACGTTTAAATGAGCTAACAGAAAAATTAGCCCGTGGTTTAAAACGCGTATCCCAAGAACAAGGTATCCCGATGGTAATCAACCATGTGGGCGGTATGTTTGGGGTTTTCTTTACTGATGCACCGACTGTAACTTGCTACCAAGACGTGATGAAGTGCGATGTAGAACGGTTTAAGAAATTCTTCCATTATATGTTAGAACAAGGCATTTACCTTGCACCTTCGGCTTTTGAAGCTGGTTTTATGTCTATCGCTCACAGTGATGAAGACATTGAAAAAACGATCAAAGCCGCCGAAACTGCACTGATGAAAATTAAAAACAATTAATTTACACTAACATTATAGAGGTGAAGCTATCTCCACTTTCACCTCTATTCTTCTTATAGTTAACGATAGATAACTATATCCTCATGCAATAACTCAAACTGTACTTAGTAATTCTCTCAATAATTCAGCCCGTCGCTAGATGATTAGTGAGCTAGAACTTAAGGTATACAACCGTGTGGGGCTAAATCTAGTGAATACAGCCAACAACGCTAAAAAGTGAAACGTTACGCGGTAATTCTCTCAATAATTCAGCCTGTAGCTAGGCGGTAAGTGAGCTAGAACCTAGGAGCATACAATAGTATGTGACTAGGTCTAGCGAGTGCAACCAACAACGCTAAAAAGTGAAACGTTACGCGGTAATTCTCTAAATAATTCAGCCTGTAGCTAGGCGGTAAGTGAGCTAGAACCTAGGAGCATACAATAGTATGTGACTAGGTCTAGCGAGTGCAACCAACAACGCTAAAAAGTGAAACTTTACGCGGCAATTCTCTAAATAATTCAGCCTGTAGCTAGGCGGTAAGTGAGCTAGAACCTAGGAGCATACAATAGTATGTGACTAGGTCTAGCGAGTACAACCAACAACGCTAAAAAGTGAAACGTTACGCGGTAATTCTCTCAATAATTCAGCCTGTAGCTAGATGGTTAGTGAGCTAGAACTTAAGGTATACAACCGTGTGGGGCTAAATCTAGTGAATACAGCCAACAACGCTAAAAAGTGAAACGTTACGCGGCAATTCTCTAAATAATTCAGCCTGTAGCTAGGCGGTAAGTGAGCTAGAACCTAGGAGCATACAATAGTATGTGACTAGGTCTAGCGAGTGCAACCAACAATGCTACAGGTTGAAGTATGACGAGAATTTAGGGATTATTGCCAAACATATCCTTAACCCAATCCGGTGCATCATTTTGTGGCTCATCGTTATTGCCATTTAGGTTCCAAACTGGGTCTTGGTTTTCTGATGCTTGGCATAAAGCTTCGGGGTTATCCGTCCAGATTGGTAGCATTCTACCCCCACCAAAATTTGAACAGCTTAATTGCCCATCGGCAGTCACTTGCATATCTACAACCCCTTCTGGGGCACGATTGATTAATGCCAAAGGTGTTTGATTATCAAGGTAACGTTGATATACCTTCAGTGCTCCTGTTGCACCAGTTAATTGCGTAGGACCATTGTTATCACGACCTACCCATACAATCGCGACTTCCTTACCGTCAATGCCGGCATACCAGCTATCACGCAAATCGTTAGTTGTCCCTGTTTTACCTGCTAAGTTATATTTGCCATATTTAGACAATAATACACGGCCAGTCCCTTGCTTAACCACTTGTTGCATACCGTATAACGCTAAGTAGGCAGCTTGTGAAGGTACAGCACGCTCTGCAGATGGATAGCTTTGATAAATCTCTTTACCATCACCATCAATCACTGAACGCAGCGCAGATAATTTAGCACGATTACCGCCGCCGCCAATGGTTTGATAAACTTGTGCGACTTCAGCTGGTGTCAAATTTACCGCCCCTAGTAGCATCGCAGGCACTTTTTCCATTGCTGCAGCTGGCGCTCCTAGACGTACAAAGGTATTAAATACCTGATCTAGACCAACTTCCAACCCTAAGTTTACTGTTGGGATATTCTGTGAGCGAGCAAGTGCATCGACTAACATCATACGGCCATTAAAATTACGGCTATAATTCCTTGGGCTCCAATTTTGATTACCCACCTTAACAGTGAGTGGTTCATCTTTTAACCATGTATTTAAACGATAGCGATCAGGCTCACTCAGTGCAGCAAGGTAAACAGGAGGTTTCGCTAACGAACCAATACTACGGCGTGCATTCAATGCTCGATTGAAGCCAGAAAACTGAGGTTGAGAGCCACCAACCATGGCACGAACTTCACCATTAATACGGTCAACGACCACCATTGCGCCTTCGATATCGTCTAACTTACGAGCCTTACGTAAATCAGCGACTCCATTTTCCACCGCATTTTCCGCAGCCGTTTGAGCGACAGGGTCTAAGGTTGTAAAGATTTTTGCACCGGATAACTCTTTAACTTGATCACCCAGTTTTTGATTTAACTCTAAACGTACCATTTGCATAAAGGCAGGCTGAGAAGCCACCAACCCTTCTTTATTTTTCACGCCAAGAGGCCTTGCACTGAGCACTTGGTACATTTCTTGGTCGATTACGCCGCGTGTTTCCAAGATTTTCAACACAATGTTACGGCGTTTAATTGCATTTTGTGGCTTAGTCCATGGGTTATAAGTTGATGCCCCTTGTACCATACCCACTAACAGTGCCTGCTGGTCAAAACTTAACTCATTAATTGGGCGACCGAAATAATACAAACTTGCTAGCGGGAAGCCACGAATTTCATCATTACCATTTTGGCCTAAGAACACTTCGTTTAGATACAGCTCTAAAATACGTTCTTTGCTGTAGTTATAATCCAGCAAAATAGCCATGTAAGCTTCATTGGCTTTACGTTTTAATGTGCGTTCATTAGTTAAAAATAAGTTTTTTACTAACTGCTGCGTCAGGGTACTGCCCCCCTGAACCGAACGCCCAGCCGTTAAGTTGGCAACAACAGCACGGCCAATAGAGTATAAACTGACCCCATCGTGCTCATAGAAGTTGCGATCTTCGGTTTCCAGTAAAATTTTGACCAACGATTCGGGGAAATCAGACAATGGCAATACTAAACGTTGTTCATTATTCGCCGATTGCATCATCGTGATCAGTTTAGGGTCTAATCGGAAAAAGCCAAATGAACGGCCATTTTCCATATTTTCAATTTTACTTAACCCATTATTTTCAAACACCATACGCGCTAATATTTGCCCTTCTTTTTGATCAGGGAAATTAAAAGGACGGCGTAAAATTTCAATGCTATTACCGCGAACCACAAATTCGCCGGAGGTGGTGATTTTACTCACTTTTCGGTATTGCATACCTTCGAGCAGGCGAACCATTTCAGCTTGGCTATAGTCCATTCCCGGTTCAAGGTTAACCATCCTGCCATATACTGCCGCAGGTAAATCCCACACCTTGCCATCGAGACGTTCTTTAATTTGTTGATTTAAATAAAAACCGTATGCTGCTAATAAAACAGCAAACACAATCATTAGTTTGACTAACAGCCAGAACCAACGCCATTTGCTTTTCACTTTACGTGGTTTGTTATTTTTCGAGCCTTTTTTAGCCATTTGCTCTTCTTCGTCTTCATCATCGAGATATTGTTGGTCAATATCATCATTTTCGAATAAATCTTCATCGTCATAATCATCGCGGTCTCTGCGACGGCGGGATGAAGATTGTTTTTTCCCAGCAGATTTTTTGTTGCGTCTGCCTATTGGTTCAAAATCTTTACCTGACATGGTCGCTCCATATCACCTTACAAAATAACTTAACAACATAATCATTCACTATTTGAATAGCTTAGTGGTTAATTTTGGCTCATAACCTTAGAGATTTCACCAAAGAAAGCTCTTAATTACATTTCCTTACTCACATTAAGCAGGGATAAGCCATTTTTATGAACCTGCTATTAGAGCATAAAAATAGTTTATTTCGCACCCATCATCGCTTTTTTTGTTTGCCGCGTTGGTGCTGTATTTGCTGGGTCATCGGGCCATAAATGTTTTGGGTAGCGACCTTTCATTTCTTTTTGTATTTCTTTGTAGCTTCCATGCCAAAATGCGCCGAGATCTTGTGTAATTTGTAATGGGCGCATCGCAGGGGAAAGCAAACAAACCGTTAACGTGATTTTCCCTTGCGCAACAGTTGGATTCGTTTTCTCACCATACATTTCTTGCATACGAATTTCTATGACAGGCGGCTTATCCAATGCATAGTGAATACTCACATCATGTGAAGAAGGTGCGCGGTAAGTTGTAGGGAACATGTTCGCTAGCCACTGCTGTTGTTGCCAATCTAACCGGTTTATTAGCAATTCTGCTAAATTAATTTGCTGCAACTTTTGTTTATTGGTTACCTCAATAAGATAAGGCTCAAGCCATTCATCTAATGTTGATAACAATGTACTTTCATCAAAGGATGGTAATTCAAACTCAGGGAAATATTGCTGTGCTAACGTACAACGAATACACAGTTGCAACGCATCCTCTTGCCAATTCAATTGTTGCAGCCCATTTTGTTTTAGCCAATAAACCAACGCTTTACTGATATCAGCTTTATCTGGGTTACTCATGCGTTCTGATTTCACCACTAACTGGCCGCACTGCAAGCGCTTCCATGCTAGCAATGTCCCTTTTTGCTCATCCCATTCAACGGTTTCTTGCTCATTAAATAGTTCAGTACAATCTTTTTGCAATTCTTGTATATCAATGGGGTACGCAAGTGCCACTCGTGCATCTGCGCTATTTTCTGGTTGCCACAACAATGGCACGATTAACCAAGAAGTTCCCAATAGCCTATCCGTTTCGTGTAGCGATGCTCCAAGCCCACTGGATAACTGATAACGCAATTGATTGTCCCTCGTTTTTGCTATTTGGTCGGGAAAACCGGCTGCTAATAATGTTGGTAACCACTTACTTATCAGTGCGGTTTGCTGCCCTATACTCGCGTTAACTTTTCGTCCACTTAAAATGGTCGCACGCCGGCACCAGCTTTCGCTTGGCCGGTCTAAGTAATAACGTAAGTCGCACTCACCACCTCTTGGCGGCTCTTCAATAATAGCCACTAATAATGCGGCTAATTGCAAAACTGACTCATCTTTAGCGACTTGTGCTTTATACAATATCGCGGCAGTACGTACTGAGCTACCTAGTTCTGCCATCTTCTGTCCCATGATAGACAGTTTCCCTTGTGCATCAATCGCGCCAAGTTTAGCAAGTAGATTTTTTGCCGCCCCAATCGCGGGGGCTGGGGGTAAGGTGAGCCATGATAATTGTGTCACATCATGGCAGCCCCACTGTAGTAAAGAAAGCCATAGCCCACTGAGGTCACTTTGGTTGATTTGTGCTTCACTAAATTGAGCCGCACGCTCCGCTTGCTCTTCACTAAATAGATGCCAACATACCCCAGCTTCTAAGCGCCCCGCTCGCCCAGCCCGCTGTGTCATTGATGCTTGGCTAATGCGTTGCTTAACTAATTTTGTTATCCCTGAACGAGGGTTAAACTGCCCTACTCGCTCCAGGCCGCTATCCATCACTAAGCGAATACCTTCTATAGTTAAGCTGGTCTCCGCAATATTAGTCGCTAGCACAACTTTACGTTTCCCTTCAGGAGCTATTTGGATTGCTTGCTGCTGTGCTTTAAGAGATAAAGCTCCATATAAAGGACACAAAAGTATGTCCTCACTCACTATCGAAGCTAATTCAGCTCTTACTTTTTCTATTTCTCCCACGCCCGGGAGAAATAATAATAGTGACCCTTTCTCTTGCTGCAAAAACAGCCATGCTGCTGCCGCGACTTCTTTATGAAATAATTTATTAGGATTTATGGGATGATATTCACGAATAACGGGGAAACTGCGTCCTTGTGAAGTGATCACTGGAGCATTAGGGAACAACTGGGAGAGCCCTTGGTTATCAAGGGTAGCAGACATCAATAACACCCGCAGGTCATCCCGTAGAGCTTGTTGTGAATCAAGTAATAATGCAAGGCCAAGGTCTGCTTGTAAGTTGCGTTCATGAAATTCATCTAAAATCACCAACCCAACCCCTTCAAGCATAGGGTCATTTTGTAATAACCGTGTTAAGACGCCTTCCGTTACGATTTCTAACTGAGTATCACGACTAACTTTAGTTTCTGAACGCATACGTAAACCAATGGTATGGCCAATTTCTTCCCCAAGTTGCTCCGCTAAACGCGCGGCAACTGCTCTAGCCGCAAGACGCCTAGGTTCCAACATAATAATCCGCCCATTAACCACCCCGCTTTTTAAGATTTCTAATGGCAAAACGGTGGATTTACCGGCTCCCGTCGGTGCATGTAATAGCACTTGAGGGGATGATTTTAATGCGGTAATTAGTGATTCTCTGACGTCTAATATGGGGAACACTTTGGTTATCACTCCATGCATTTAACTTTTACTATCAGACATTGTAGCATTAGCCACTTTCAATCATATTAAAATCAGTGTATTGACAACTCACCTCGTATGACAGCGGAGAATATATGGAGTTTAATCCTTGTTTAAAATCGGCCACGCTAATTAAGCGCTATAAACGCTTTTTGGCTGATGTCACCCTGCCTAATGGTGAAGAAATCACTATTCATTGTGCTAACACCGGCGCAATGACTGGCTGTGCGACACCGGGTGATACTATTTGGTATTCCACATCTGATAACCCAAAACGTAAATATCCCTACAGCTGGGAACTTACCCAAACAGCTAATGGCGATTTTATTTGTATTAATACGCTGCGTGCGAACCAATTAGTTGCTCAAGCTTTAGCCGAAAAACACATTCCAGAATTATCCGAGTACAGTGTAATAAAGCCAGAAATGAAATATGGTTCAGAAAATAGCCGAATTGACTTTTTTCTCTCAGACAGTGAATTACCAGATTGCTTTATTGAAGTTAAATCAGTAACTTTACTTGAAAATGGCCACGGTTTTTTCCCTGATGCCGTCACGCTAAGAGGGCAAAAACATTTACGCGAGCTATCACAGATTGCTAAAGAAGGAAAAAGAGCCATACTATTGTTTGTTGCTTTACACACAGGTATTCACGTAGCATCTGCGGCTGCACATATTGATAAAAAATATGCGCAGTTATTAGAGGAAGCGCGGCAAAGTGGTGTTGAAGTACTTTGTTATCAAGCTGATATAACTGTTCAACAAATGGCGTTAGGGAAGCAGATTCGCTTTAACTCTATTAAATAAAGTTTTTTTAACCAATTTTTATACGAGGCCGCTGAGTTCTGGGCGCTAGAAAGGGAATAAACACGCTCGCCCTCACAGCATTACAAAACTCATTGCAGGAACGATTGCCAAGAGAGCTCTCTTCTGCTATTTATAGCGACCTTAATTTTTCCCCTTTGGGGTTTTTGTAAAATTTGCGTGTGTAGGAGAAGCATTATGCAAGAAGGGCAAAAACGTAAGACATCGTCCTTAAGCATTCTCGCCATTGCTGGGGTTGAACCCTATCATGAAAAAGCTGGCGAAGAGTACATGAACGAGGCCCAGTTGGCGCATTTTAAGCTCATTCTCGAAGCATGGCGCAATCAACTCAGAGATGAAGTGGACCGGACTGTTACTCATATGCAAGATGAGGCAGCTAACTTTCCAGACCCCGTTGATAGAGCCGCTCAGGAAGAGGAGTTCAGCCTTGAATTACGTAACCGGGATCGTGAGCGTAAACTGATCAAGAAAATAGAAAAAACCCTGAAAAAAGTTGAAGATGATGACTTTGGCTTTTGTGAATCATGTGGCGTAGAAATTGGTATCCGCCGTTTGGAAGCCCGTCCTACTGCTGATTTATGTATCGACTGTAAAACATTAGCTGAAATTCGCGAAAAGCAAATGGCAGGCTAATAGCTCAGATGGAGTCCTAAACGGCGCATATTACGTGCGCCGTTATAAGGTTTTGTCACCGTGAAAACTTGCTCTCCCAGCATTCTCCTCCCCGTTAGTCATGGTTTATATTGGTTACCCCCTGCATTTTTATGGTATTTTTAAGCTATCTTGCTGTTTTATCTAAATTTAGTATTATCATTAATACTAAATAATACTCATCCATTACACCTAAAATTTTAGAGGGCTTAAAATTAGCCATTTTTTTGGCCAATGATTAAAAAAAACAAATAACCTAACGCCCTAAAATAGCTTAAAATAAGGCATTGCAGGTCATATCTTACGAAAGCAAAAATAAATTATGCTATTTTTTGAGTTAATTTTATTGGTAAAATTAATGATTAGACATGACTTTTATGCGTTTAACCATTCTCAAAGAAACTTCTGTGAGCTATGATTAGCCGCTTATTTTGTTTAATGAATATTGGTAATCACATCGAGGTGTACTATTTTTAACCGTGTAGCAAATTTCTGCCGTAATATTTTATCTCGCAATACAAATGCATCAGATGAAGATGCATCACAGCATCGTGACATTTTACGAGATACTCAGGCAGCCGGTAAAAGGCCAGTCACTCATTCTGCTGATGCGCAAACTGCATCAAAAGAACAGAACACTAAGCAAACTCATAAAACAGCGCCTATTAAAAAAACGGTTCGTCAATCTCAACGTGCCGACCCTACGCCTGAGAAACACACCATAATGACAACCGTTAACGACGAAAACATTACTGTTATTCCCCGTGCGGAGCACTCTATTTCCCGTAGTGATATTAGTGATAATGCTCTAAAAGTCCTCTATCGATTAAATAAAAGTGGCTTTGAAGCCTATTTAGTCGGCGGAGGGGTTCGCGATTTACTTTTAGGTCAAAAACCTAAAGACTTCGATATCACCACCAATGCAACACCGGAACAAATTCGTAAGCTATTTCGTAATTGTCGCCTAGTCGGCCGCCGATTCCGTTTGGCTCATATCATGTTCGGTCCTGAAATTATTGAGGTGGCAACGTTCCGGGGGAATCATGACCAAAATGCTTCAGAAGATAAAAACCTGTCTTCTCAAGCACAAAACGGCATGTTGCTGCGTGATAATATCTTCGGCTCTATTGAAGAAGATGCGATTCGTCGTGACTTCACAGTGAATAGTCTCTATTACAATATTGATGATTTCTCCGTACGTGACTACGTTAATGGGTTAAAAGACTTAAAGGATGGGGTTATTCGCTTAATTGGCGACCCTGAAACCCGTTACCGTGAAGACCCAGTTAGGATGCTAAGAGCGGTACGCTTCGCATGCAAACTCAATATGAGTATCGAGCCAAAAACCGCAGATCCTATTTATTCACTCGCTCATTTATTAAAAGAGATACCGTCGGCAAGGCTGTTTGAAGAATCACTTAAGTTGCTACAAGCTGGGCAAGGTTATACCACTTATATGATGCTCAAAAAATATGGTTTATTTGAGCAGCTATTCCCTGTTGTTGCTAGCCGTTTCACTGAAAACGGTGACTCACCAATGGAAAAAATCATTGAGCAAGTCCTGAAAAATACCGATTTCAGGCTTAAAAATGATAAACGCGTTAACCCTGCTTTTTTATTTGCGGTTATGTTATGGTACCCCGTAACCGAGCATGCTGAAAAGCTTACTCAGGAGGGCGGATTGGCTTATTATGATGCCTTTGCGCTGGCCATGAATGACATTTTAGACGAACAATGTCGGTCGATTGCAATACCGAAACGTATCACAACCACAATGCGTGATATTTGGTTATTACAACTTCGATTACCTCGTCGTCAAGGCCGCCGTGCAAATAAACTAATGGAGCACCCTAAATTCCGTGCTGCGTTTGATTTATTAGAACTAAGAGCCAATGTCGAAAACCGGAATGAACTACAAGAATTAACATTGTGGTGGGCGGATTTCCAACAAGCTAATAATAGCAAGCAGCGTGAGATGATTTCCGAATTAGGCAATATGCCAACGCGTCGGCGTCACCGCCCACAACGCTCATCAAACGCTGGGGCTCGCAAGCCTAATAAGTCATAGTAATACATAGAGAGAGTACCATGGAACAAGTCTATATTGCTGTAGGAAGTAACCTTGGTAAGCCACTACAACAGGCTCAGCAAGCTATTGCAGCATTAGATGCGATCCCTAACAGTCGTGTCGTTTCAATCTCTTCTATTTATCGAACTAAGCCTTTAGGGCCACAGGATCAGCCAGATTTTCTCAATCTGGCTGTATTACTAGAAACAGATCTCGAGCCCGAAGAGCTACTTGATCACACACAAAAAATCGAATTAGATCTTGGACGAGTGCGTAAAGAAGAACGTTGGGGTCCTCGCACTCTTGACCTTGATATCATGCTTTTTGGTAACCGAGTTATCCATACCCCCCGGTTAACCATTCCACATTACGGGCTAAAAGAGCGGGAATTTATGTTGTATCCGCTCAGTGAAATTGCCCCCACCCTAGTTTTTCCTGATGGCGAAACGCTTTTGGAAAGACTCACACAAGTTCCTCGCAATGGCCTGACGCTTTGGGACATTACCCCTTAAAGTGTGCAACCTCTTATGAGGTATGGTCGCAAGGAGATCATTTCCGGAGGTTATTATAATGAAACCAATTTCTCTGGCTGATTTATGTCAGTTTAAACAAGACAAACGCAAGTTCGCAACCATGACAGCCTATGATGCTAGTTTTGCTCAATTATTTTATGAGCAAGGAATTCAAGTCATGCTCGTTGGCGATTCACTTGGCATGACTATTCAGGGCGAGTCTTCCACATTACCCGTTACCGTTGAACAAATTGCTTATCACACACGTTGTGTTCGTAAAGGGGCTCCAAACGCCTTTATCATCGCTGATATGCCTTTTATGAGCTACGCCACACCAGAACAAGCTTGTGCAAATGCCGCTATTTTAATGCAAGCAGGCGCCAATATGGTAAAAATTGAAGGCGGCAGTTGGTTGTGTGACACCGTAAAAATGCTATGTGAACGCTCCGTTCCTGTTTGTGGCCATCTTGGTTTAACACCACAAGCCGTCAATATACTCGGGGGCTATAAAGTCCAAGGGCGTGATGAAGTGACTGCTAATCAAGTCTTGAAAGATGCAATCGCCCTCGAAAATGCAGGAATGCAATTATTAGTACTTGAATGTGTTCCTACTTCATTAGCGAGTCATATCACTGAAGAATTACTGCTCCCCGTTATTGGTATTGGCGCAGGAAATGAAACTGATGGTCAGATTCTCGTTATGCATGATGCACTTGGTATTACAGCCCGCCCACCAAAATTCGCTAAAAACTTTTTAGCGCAAGCGGGTAATATCAATGATGCTATCCGCATGTATATTCAAGAAGTGGAAGATGGGATTTACCCAAGTGAAGCTCACTCCTTTTCCTAATTGACTACAAAAAACCATAAGGAACACACGTATGCTTATCGTTGAAACGGCACTTATACTACGCCGTGAAATCCGTCGCTGGAAACAAGAAGGCAAACGTATTGCACTTGTGCCAACAATGGGCAATTTGCATGATGGTCACTTAACACTCATTGACCAAGCTAAACAGCAAGCTGATATTGTTATTGCCAGTATCTTTGTTAACCCAATGCAATTTGATAGGCAGTCTGATTTAGCAAATTACCCGCGAACGTTGCAAGAAGACTGTGAGAAATTAAAACGTCTTGGTATCAATTTAGTTTTTGCACCTTCTCCTCTCGAATTTTACCCTGACGGGATGGAAAAGCAGACATATGTTGAAGTCCCTGAACTATCAACGATACTAGAAGGCGCAAGTCGTCCGGGGCATTTCCGTGGTGTCGCAACTGTTATTACTAAGCTGTTCAACTTAGTACAACCTGATATTGCGCTGTTTGGTAAAAAAGATTATCAGCAATTACAATTGATTCGTAAATTAGTTAATGATTTATCATTCGATACCCAAATCATCAGTATTCCAACAGTTAGAGCAAAAAATGGGCTAGCCTTAAGTTCTCGCAATAATAATTTATCTGCTGAAGAGCAAAAAATAGCCCCTCAGCTTTATCAAATTATGTTACAAGCCGGGCAAAAATTAGCAGAAACCCCTAGCATTGCAAATGACCTTGTCAATGAAATGGAAGAGTCTTTACGCCAAGCTGGTTTTACACCAGATGAGCTATTTATTCGTGATGCAGAAACCTTGTTACCCCTTAATGGGTCGAGTAAACGAGCCGTCATCCTGATGGCAGCATGGTTAGGGCAGACTCGACTAATTGACAATTTGCAAGTTGACCTTCCCGTCGATATTGCATAAAAACAAAGTACTTATAACAATAAAACAACACACTGCAATTACAGAGTTTACAGCTAGGCGTTCAATAAACAAATCTCTAGGAGCCTAAGACTAGGGAGGGAGAACGTCAACAACGCTGTGGGCCGAATGAGGAAGAAAAAAATGTTAAGAAGAATGTTGCAAGGAAAACTACACCGCGTCACTGTTACTCAGGCTGACTTACACTACGAGGGCTCCTGTGCTATTGATCAAGACTTCATGGATGCAGCCGGTATCCTTGAATACGAAGCGATTGATATTTATAACGTTGATAACGGGGAACGCTTTTCAACTTACGCGATTTCAGGTGAACGAGGTTCGAAGATTATCTCTGTGAATGGCGCGGCTGCACGTCGTGCCGCTGTTGGGGATAAACTTATTATTTGTTCTTATGTACAGATTGAAGATGAAGATGCTCGCCTTCATAAGCCTAAAGTCGCTTACTTTGATGAAAATAACGTTATGAGTCGTGTGGCAAAAGCGGTACCCGTACAAGTGGCTTAACATAAGACTAAAGCGTCATCATATTAATGGCGCTTTAGTTTATTCAATATCTATTATTTATTGATAGGTCACTTCTATATCCATCGAAGCATTCGCCGTACCTGGGGTAATCGCTTTATCCATCTGTATATAAGATGATTCAAAATAGATAATTGTTTTCCCATTTACATATGATGGTGATACTGATGTCTTCCCCCCTAGCCTCATCAAGTTCCAACTAGTATAATCGTTACTGTATGAGGTTCTTATCCCAACCCCTTTGGCGCTATCTGAAGATGAAGCTAACCTTAATGTCGTCTCGCTACCTGAATAATTATTACCCCGAAGATAGAGATAAATCACTGTCCCTTCATTACAATCAAAATCAAGTTGCCATCTGACAGCTTTACTTTTCGTATTTACACCGCTCCCAAAGCCAGACGACCCTATTACGTGAACACCAAGATCAATGTCTTGTGTTCTTGAAGATTGAATTGAACATGTATTGGAAGATACACGTCCTGAAATGTTAAAAACGGCATCATAACCGATAGACTGAGCTGAAAAAAAGCACACTAACGCAGTAAGACAATGAGTCGTATATTTGATATTTTTATTCATTGCTTATCCTTAATTATTTCGCACCACAAATGTAATAGAGGCATTTGCAGGCCCAGCTGTTGCGCTATTTGCGAGTTGCTTATAACGTGCACGTAACCGAACTGTATTGCTTCCTGATGTCGTTCCCGATGAACTAACTAACGTGCTCACTTCATTTGCGTTTTTCTCTTCCCAACGCTTACGCTCATCGGAATAAGCTTCAACTTGAATAGCCATTCCACTTGCTGAACCATCTGATTTATCTATCTCAAATAATTTTCGGTCTAGCTCCGCAGGTGTACCTTCTAACGCACCGACTATTTGCCGATTTGCTGTAAAACAACTAAACACTAAGTCAAACTCCACCCAATCTGTTACTGAGTTACGAGGAAAATTACTCCCATTACCTTCAAGAAACCACATACCTAAATCCACACTCTGTGCAGCTGAGGATACACTACATGTTTGAGCTTGAATTGACCCTGTAAAATTTACCTTGATATAAGCATCCGCAGCTATTCCATTCTTCGAGACCAGAAATAACAAAAATGCTATTACTAAATTTGGTATATGTTTCATATTGTATTTACCCTTTATCATTTATACACAAGGGTAACTGTGACCTGTGCATTACCATTAGTCGCTTTGACTTCATTAGACGTTTTGACATACTTGAACTCAAATGTCTTTGTAATGATTGGGCTTAAGCTCGTTTTATCTAGCAAAGAATAGACATAATTAGTGGATAACGAGCGATCTCCCCCCAACCTCAACGGCGATGATTTCCCAGCTTCGTAAACACGAACAGCAAATCCAGGGTTCTCATTGTGATTTTCTAAATAAATAATATCTGTATTAACATTGCTGGGATGCAAATTATCTGCAACTGTATAAGCTACGGACATTATTGTTGGGCAATTAATCGTAATCGACTGCTGAGCATGACCAAAAGTATCCCCGATATTTAAGGAACGAACTTTAGCTATATCATGGACCCCAAGATCAACAGACTGCCGAACAGATGAAATTGAACACGTACGCTGTGCCCAAGAAATTAATGTTGATGTAGGTAATATTTCCCCTACAGATGTTTTCCAGTCCATATCGCCGCTACATTGCACTTTTATTGGGCTAAAGTGTGTTGCCGCCGTATCGGTCCCTTCAATATCCCCTTGAACTGTTTTGATATACATCATTCGTGTTTCAAGTTGTAGAGTCGATGAGCCATCAGCCGCACTAATTTCACTATTATTTCCTGTTAGTGGATACCATTGGCTTGTTCCTTTTTGCCTTACTCCAACGACATAACCCACACCACGAATATTGGTGTTAAACACAGGGTAACTTCCGGAACCATCATTAATCACTATTCCTGTAGGCTGACTATTCACTTGTGGGGTAAACTTAAAATTCCCCGCCATGTCAGCAGCACACAACTCATGATTTGAACTAGGATCAAATTGTTTCCATCCATTACCTAATATGGATTCACGAGGAAGTTTATGCGCTGCAGCGTCAATTTCTAGATCCCCTAAATTGATACGAAATTGACTAATACCGGATGCGCTAAATGAAAAAAATATAATGCCAATCGAAGCAACAATCTGTTTTATATTCATATTAAAAACCTATTCTCATTGGCAGTTAACAGGCAATATAGGTAAATGCTGTTTTAATTGTTCTGCGGTTAATTGATAATCTACAACGCATTGTTCTTGTAAACTTTTACCCCACTTTATCTGTAATCGCCCATGTTCTGGCATTCCACTGAGATAAACATCACCATTATCGCCAACAATTCCTGAGCTAGTATTTTGGTCATCATTTTGAGCAAATTGCGCCATTGCACCAAAAGGTACAGGTTTGCCATTATGGGTTACAGTGAATAAGAGTCGGTACCCCACATGCGTTTGATAATTAGCTAAGATTGCTGCGCCTTTCGTTGGTACAACATTGACGGTATTCGTTTTTAATTCAATATTGTCAGGTAATGAGTCAATATTAAGCGATATTTCATTTTTAATATAAGGGTTTAAATAAGGAACAATCGCATAGCCACGCGAGTCTGTTGAGATGTTTGCTCTGTTTGAAACTTGCACATTTTCTGCCCCAGGGGTTCGAATAATGGCAAAAGAATCATAGGTAGGTTGAGCTAAGGTTATGCCATAGGGGTGAGCAACAATTGCCCCTGTTAAACCGTAGTTTGCCCTTTGTGAATACTTATTATAACCATAAGCCGCATTGGCAATACCATAGCTTCCTCGATAAGATGCAGAGGCATTTCCGCTCGCACGCGTTTTTTTATTTCCATAAGATTGCTGAACGGTATAATTGAAGTTGTTTTTCTCACCTAATGTTCCGCTCACGCCCATCATTGCATCTGTATTACCACTATTATCCGCGGTAATACTACTGTTTATTGAGGTGTAATTACCCGATGAAGTCTGAAGAGGGATCGTGACCGAAAATGAAAAATAGTTATCTGCTTTACGTTGATAAGCGCTATCAGAATAACTGTAATTAAAATTGTAAGTGACCCCGCCAGTGTTATTGTTATAACCCGCATTCAATGAACGCTCTTTACCTGAACGGTTCCAATAATCTTGCTGATAACTTGAGAAATAGATATTACCGTACTCATTTAGTGATTGGTTAAGTGAAACTTGAAAACGGTTCTTTTTGTTATCGCGATAGAGTTTCGGCTGATTGCTATTTGCTTCACTAAATGAATAAAAACCTTCTGTTGAATAACGGTAGTTCGCTAAAGTCACGGAAGTCCCTGTAGACATCACGTTTTTAGAATACTGGAAACGGTATGATTGCCCGCTATCTGAATCTTCTTTTCCTAATAAATTTTGACTATTCCCTTGTGTAATATCAGCCGATAGTGCACCAAAATGACCTAAATTAACGCCCATACCGACTGCATAGGATTGATAATTTTTTGATAGTAAAACCCCTGTATACCCTGTTATACCTTTAGGTAAACCATAAATAACCGTGCTTTGAAAAAAATCAGGCTCCACTTCACCAGAGGTATTAGATTTATATTTCCCCCCCGTTAACGAGTATTTTAATTGCCCTTCACGCTGCATAATGGCAATCGATGAAAAAGGAACGACAAATGAACGTTCCGAACCATCCGCTTCTTTAATCAAGACAGTTAAATCACCACTGGTTCCTGTTGGGTATAAATCATCAATCTCGAATGCCCCAGGCGAAACATATGATTGATAAATAACATAATTATTCTGTTTAACTGTGACTTCTGCGTTACTTTGAGCTATGCCTCGAATAATAGGAGCAAAACCTCTCTTGGAGCTTGGTAACATAGACTCATCACTTCGTAACTGTATGCCTCGGAATTGAAAACCATCAAAAATCTCATTTGGTGTCGCTGTATCACCGATTACGAGTTGTGATTTTAGAAAGTTAATCCCTCTTTCTAAACTAGTCTCAATGTTCTTCCACTGACGCAGTCCATCATTATCAGTGTAAGTAGAATAATTTTTTAAACGCCATGGACCTAAATTTCCAGCACTTCGAAGATTAAAATAATGGGAATTGGTATCTTTAGACTCATTGCGACTCCAATTATTTGAACCACTATAATAATAATTTAAGACCAAAGCGGGAACGCCATTTTCCCACTGACTAGTTGGCACAGTACCTAAGGCTTGCTTATCCATCGCAATTTGAGGGATCGAAATATTTAACTTTTGTTGATTCAATTCCAATATAGATTTTGCATCAGGTATATATTCGCTGATAGGAACAATTTCTTGTTTCTCAGGAAGAGCTTTTAACGCAGGAATCGCATCAACTTTAACGCCCCAAAGTGCTAATTCTTTTTTCGTTAATAGGGGAATTAGCTGATTTGACGACTTATCCTTAACGAACTCAACAACCTTCGACTCCATTAAAATACCATTTACAATTACATCAACATGGTATTCCCCTGCAAGCTGGCCACCCGGATTAGCAAATTGATTTAAATTCGGTAAATCTGCAATATTTTGACCATCAACCACACTTAATGAGCTTGGGCTAAAATAGTCATCAGCAAATGCATAATTAACATTCATACCAGTGAAAATAATTGCAGCCACTGCCTGACATACTTTCTTTAACCGAAAATACATTACCCAATTATGCGAACAGGTTATAGAATTATCACAACGAATTGATAGGAGTTGTTTTCTTGGAATACAGCGCATAATGTATATTCTTCCAACGAATTATTTTAATGTCTGAGTTTTTGTTTTTGTTATCGTTCCATGATCATTAACAGCGCTCCAAGTCACTTGATTTGCTTGAACCCCTGAAATATTCCAAGATGCCTCTCCCATTGGCGGTACCATACCTGGATCTGTTATTTCTTTATTACCCACTTTTAGTTCACCAAAAGAAATATAATAAGGTGTTGGATTTTTAGCCTTTAAATTATCCCCTTGCTTTTCGAAGTTTAATTGTTCATAGGCAGTCAACGCCTCTCCTGTAGGCAAACCTGCAGGGCGGTAAATTAACTTAATCTTGTTATTAATTGAAATCGTCAAATTATTTGTTGCGTTAGGGTCCGAAGGCGGAATTGACTTAACATTTAACCAATAAATAGACTCTTTATCTGATGGTAATTTAGGATCAGTTAAAACAATTCGTATAGCATTTGCTGATTCTGGCTCAATGCGAAAAAGAGGCGGAGTTACTGTAAAGGGTATTTTTTGTTTCTCGCTATTGTCAAAATTATTGACCCACGATTGAACAAGAAAAGGGGTTTTATCATCATTTCTAACGGATATAGAGGCTTCTTTTTTATTACCTTCATAAATAACGCGCGTACCACCTAAAACCACACTTGCATTTACATTAGTTGCAGCCATGCATAAAAGTGCGAAAAAAATAAGAGATTTTTTTCAAAATTTTCCCCTATCAAAAAGAGGGAACAATCTGTTCCCTAGTTTAGTTAATTATTGGTTATATTGAATAGTGACTGTGACATCAGCATTCGCTTTACCTGCTGTAACCTCATTAGCTGTTGTAACGTAACGCGCATAATAAGTTTTTTCACCACTGTTACCTTTTAGATCAATACCATCGGCTTCAGTGTCTGGAATATAAAAATTTGTTCCATTTACATCACCAGAAATACCAATACCAACACCTTCAGCCTCACTCACCGCGTATAGTTTGTTGTCATCAGCATGTGCGGTCCCTCCAAAAGTCACTCGAGCACGGCTTAATGTTGCAGGACAGCCACTCAAACCAATTGTTAAAGGCACGGCATCTGTTAGCTCACCAACGTTGTCAAAGGTATTTGTCATCCAAGTACCTAGCTGAACAACACCTTCATTTTTATTTGTATTATTAACTTCAATAGTACAAGTTGTATCAATAAATTGACCTTTGAAGTTTATCGTCCCTTTAGCATTACCACTATCAATAGCTGCATGCGCCATTCCTGATAGTGAACCAGCAATAATTGATATTATTAGTACCGATTTCTTTAAAATCATAGAGTCCTCTTATATATCAGCAAATATTTATTAATTATGTACAGACTTGGTCGTTAAATTAATTTAAAACAATTATCACCCTGTATATTTAATTCACAAAAAGTATATGGCTTTTTTTAGATAAAATCCATATGAGGAGTAAAGCCATTAATTTAACTTAAGGTGCTATTTTTAGTTAAAATTAAACTAATGCATCCTTTTAATTTAGAAAGTTATATTAATAAACAAGTTAAAACTAGCCTGTTATCGTTAACAGACCCATCATCATAAATTTAAATATAATTTAATTAGTTATAAAAGTTAATTTACCCAATTCCTATATATATATAAAATTAAATAAATACTTTAATTACATTTTAAGACTTTAAGCCTTACACACTATAGGATTGCAGATAAAAACCATATATTTAGAGGGGTAAAATCATATACTACGATTATTTATATTGAAAAAAGAGAGAATTTAAGTTCAAAATTAGTCTAATGTGATTTTCCAAAACTATTTATTTCACAGTGAAACTATTACACATATAAATAAAAACCAAATTCACACCTTTCTCCCACTTATTTTATGTTAAATTCACTTTTGTATTTATACTTCAGACTTAGCGGTCAATAAATTAAGTATTTATACCTAATGCACCTTATTTATATATTACGTATTTTCACTTAAAATCATACCTAATAAAAAGCCATATCTAATAAATTGAATAACAAATTTAGATATGGCCTTAAGAAAAATAAAATATGCTAAGTTAGCTGCGTAACCCTCTACCTTGCTCAATTAAATACCAAGTCAGCAAATAGAAAACAACCAAGAAAATCATAAGCACCCCAAGGGTAATTCCGATAGAAACATCAGCAATACCTAAGAAACCGTATCTAAAACCACTAATCATATAAACGATGGGATTCAGCTTGGATACTGCTTGCCAAAATGGCGGTAGTAATGACAATGAATAAAAAACACCCCCCAAATAAGTTAGTGGTGTTAATACAAAGGTAGGAACAATGCTAATATCATCAAATGTCTTGGCAAAAATAGCATTCAATAACCCAGCTAATGAAAACACAATTGCAGTTAATAGAAGTGTCACTATGACCATAACCCATGAGTGAACCTGTAATGGAATAAAAAATAGTGATACTAAAGTAACCAAGAAGCCAACTAAAATTCCTCTTGCAACCCCCCCACCAACAAAACCAGCAATAATAATATGGGTTGGAACTGGAGCAACAAGTAATTCCTCAATGTTTTTCTGAAATTTAGACCCAAAAAATGAAGAACATACATTTGAGTATGAGTTAGTGATCACTGCCATCATTATCAGACCTGGTACTATAAATTGCATATAGTCCACGCCCCCCATATCGCCAATTCTTGAGCCAATCAGATTACCAAAAATAACAAAGTACAATGACATTGTAATAACTGGTGGTAATAATGTTTGTACCCAAATACGGCCAAATCGGGTAACTTCTTTTATCCAAATGGTTTTTAATGCAACCCAATATAATGAGATCATGGCACTATCCCCTTTTCAGTCACATTACTTTCTTTTTTGACTAAGTTAACAAATAACTCTTCTAAACGATTAGCTTTATTACGCATACTTAAAATCTGAATACCTTGCTCACTAAGTTGGCTAAAGACGCTATTCAACCCTTGCTCTCTTTTAACATCGACTTCAAGGGTTGATGTATCGATTAAACGAGACTCATATCCTAGTAACTGAGGGATAGGGCTTTTTGGCACTAAATCAAAAATAAACGTTTCTGATTCCAGTTGGCTTAACAGTTGCTTCATACTGGTATTCTCAACTAATTCACCATGTTGAATAATACCAATATTGCGACACAACATTTCGGCTTCTTCCAAATAATGTGTCGTTAAAATAATGGTTGTCCCTTGCGCATTTAAACTTTTCAAAAATGTCCACATTGAACGACGTAGCTCAATATCAACTCCAGCGGTTGGTTCATCCAAAATTAATAATTTCGGTTGGTGCATTAATGCACGGGCAATCATTAAACGGCGTTTCATGCCCCCAGACAAATTGCGCGCGCGTTCGTTACGCTTCTCCCATAAATCAAGCTGCGACAAATATTGCTCGGCCCGTTGTACGGCAACAGGACGAGAGACGCCATAATACCCCGCTTGATTAAGCACTATTTGTAATACTGTTTCAAATGGGTTGAAATTGAATTCCTGAGGGACTAAACCAAGTTGCTGCTTAGCTTGAACAACTTGTTTTTCTAAATCGTAACCAAAAACTTTTACAGAACCACTTGTTTTATTAACTAATGAACTGATGATGCCAATTGTTGTTGATTTACCCGCGCCATTTGGCCCTAACAATGCGTAAAAGTCTCCATCTTCAACGCTTAGGTCTATTCCTCTTAGGGCTCTCACTCCACCAGGGTAGGTTTTGGTTAACTGTGATAACTCAAGTGCATATGTCATATGTAAAAAAAACCTTTATTCTTAAGACGGTTTAGAGGCAATATAGTCTTATGATGCCATTTTTTTCTGTTCTATGTTATGCAGAAAAGAGATAATTAATTTATGTAATATAATTCAACATGTTAGTAATTAATGGTTGTCTTGTCTAAATGACAGGTTCATCATAAGGGGGTTGGAATTAGTATAACTAATTATTAATTAATCAATAAATGTTGTATAAAATTTTATCGCAAAGTAACACAACTAGGCTATAAGTCATGATGAGAAAAATCGAAGAACTGTTTGCTAACAATGAAGCATGGTCAGCATCAGTAAAAGAGCAAGATCCTGAATTCTTCAAAGAATTATCAAAAGCGCAAAAGCCAAGGTTCTTATGGATAGGCTGTTCAGATAGCCGAGTACCTGCAGAAAAATTAATTAACGCAGCACCGGGTGATCTTTTTGTTCATCGTAACGTCGCCAATTTAGTTATTCACACCGACCTCAACTGTTTATCTGTTATCCAATATGCTGTTGATGTACTCCAAGTTGAACACATCATTATTTGTGGGCACTATGGCTGTGGTGGTATTGAAGCCGCTGTTGATAATACTGAACTGGGTTTAATTAATAACTGGCTATTACATATACGCGATATCTGGTATAGGCACAGCTCAATGTTAGGCGAATTAAAACCTTGTGAACGCCTCGATCGCTTATGTGAATTAAACGTCGTAGAACAAGTATATAATTTAGGCCATTCCACTATTATGCAGTCTGCATGGAAACGTGGTCAAAATGTTATGATCCACGGCTGGGTATACGGTATTAACAATGGTCGTTTGCAAGATTTACATATTACAGCGGATAGCCGAGAAAAACTTGAACTCTGTTATAGAGAAGCTATTGCAACATTAACCCAAAAAAAATAATTTAAATTGAAAGCTCTCATCTGAGAGCTTTTTTCTTATTTAATCCCAAAATAGAGTAATACAAAAATAAAATAAAATAAAATAAAATAGATTTCCATTAATAATAAAAACAACAAAACAAAATATATATATTCAATGAAATTTAACATTAGCTCTCAATAAGAATAATTATGTAAGTATAGATTTTTAGGTGTTAATACATAGTTATCCCACCATAGAGTAAAGCTTATTTATTGATACTAAAGGACTTAGTAAAAAAGCCTACATTTTAATCCATATTTCGTTTATTAATGAGATTTTATTTTATCAAATAAAAATCAAAGTCAGTTAAACACTTTTAAATATACTTATTTTTTAATTCCATCATAATTTACTGGCTATAATGGAATATCATTAACTTAAAAACATTAATTTCAATTCATCTTAGGGATATCTCTATGAGTCAGCCTATTAAAAATAAATCTTATACTCCCACATTAAAACTGAAGCCAATTGTTCTATGTGTTTCTGCAATTTTAGGTGTTAGCTTTGTTGCCCATGCCGAGATTATTAATACTAACGGTGCTGGTGTAATGAATCAAAGCAATGGACCAACAATTGTTCATATTAATAAAGCAAGTGATAAAGGCGTTTCTCACAATATATATAGTAAGTTTGACGTTGATAATAAAGGCGTTATCCTAAACAATAGTAAAAATAATGTTAATACCCAATTAGGTGGGCTAATCAACGGAAACCTTAATTTATCTGGTGGGGAAGCAAGTGTTATTCTTAACGAGGTTAACTCTAATAACGCAACCACTTTAAATGGTATGATCGAGGTTGCAGGTAAAAAAGCACAAGTTATCGTCGCTAACCCATCTGGTATTACATGTAATACATGCGGCTTTATTAATACTGAAAGTGCAACGCTCACAACCGGTAACCCTCTAGTTAGCAATGGTGAACTTCTTGGTTATAATGTCGCCAAAGGCCAAATCATCGTTAATAAAAATCTAACTTCTGACTCGCCAACAGAACTTATTTCTCGTTCTGTATTCATCAATGGGAAATTAAACGCAGAAGAAATTAAAGTTGTTACTGGCAATAACTTTGTTGATGCTAAAGGAAATGCTGTATCATCTATTGCTGGTACTGGTAACAAACCTTCTGTCGGTATTGATGTTTCCGCATTAGGTGGTATGTATGCAGATAAAATTACTTTAGTTTCCACTGAAAGTGGTGTCGGCGTAAGAAATAGAGGAGTTATCTCAGCTGGAAATAAAGGATTATCCATTAATACTGATGGGTTTCTGACTAATTATAATAATAAAATTGAATCTTCTGGCAATATTAATATAAATACAAACACCTTTACTAATACAGCACTGATTACTGCAAAAAATGACCTTAACATTATCACTAATGAAACTAATGATGATCCTCTCGCTTTTGACAATAATAAAGGTCATCTAATTTCAACCGCTGGCGATATTAATTTGCAGAGCAAAAACAGGATACTGAATCGTTATGATTCTTTAATTAGCGCTAAAAATAACATTAATATTAAAACGAAAGATATTCATAATGAAGAAGGTTTGATCAAAGCTGAAACAGGTGATGTTAATATTGATGCTAGAGGTGCTGTTTATCAATGGCGAGGCAATTATAACTCTAAACCTCAAGATAGACTTATTGCAGGTAGAGATGTCAATATTACTGCCCATAGCATTACTAATGAAAAAGCAAAAATTGAATCAGGTAGAGATGTCAATTTAAATATAACTTCTGATGTAAAAAACACTAACTCAGTCATTACTGCTAAGCGAAAAATAAATATTGAGGCTGATACTTTAACTAATAACTCGTCATCAATCACTTCTACGAATGCAAAATCCGACTTAAATATTGCACAATATATTACTAATGATGCAAATTCTGTTATTAGTAGCGGTAGAGGATTAAATATCACCTCGGCTAAACTGACTAATACGGGTAAAATTATTTCACCAACAAATGTCCCTAATACTCCACCAGTACCAACTTATGTTTCCAATCTCAAAGTAGGTTTTCTTAATAATAAAGGAGGATCTATTTCAGGTGATACACTAAATATTACATCAAATAGCATTCACAATGGTGAAGGATTTATTGATGCCAAAAACCTTCGTATTGATGCTAATTACTTAGATAACTATGGTGGATATATTCGTTCGTATGGCAACATAGTCCTCAATACCAATATACTAGATAACTCACATTCTAGTTTATTTTCTAAAGTATCATCTAAATTTGGTTTAACCAATAAAACTGGTGGTATTGAAACTTTAAATGGCGGGATCACCGTCACTGGCGATAATATTTACAACGAGATAGGCGTATTTAAAAGCGCAGCAGAAGAAAGAACTGCGAATGTAGGAGGAATGGAGTTTAATTTATCTGGGACATTTAAAAATTACCTCGGTGAACTGATAAGTGATAGTAATATCACAGTTGATGCAAATAACTTTTATAACTATAAAGGTAAAGTTAACTCTGGAGGAGGATTAAAAATAAAATCCGCAGAGGCAATCAATAATAGCTATGGTAAACTTAATTCACAATACGTAACTGAGATTTATACTCCTAGTATTTTCACTGATCACAATGATCAGAAAACCTACAGCACTGATGGCACTGGGATTATTTACAACCCTAATGGCCTAAATATTGTTCATATTAAAAAACCAACCAATAAAGGTATTTCACATAATACTTACCAAAGTTTCAATGTGGGCGAAAAAGGTATAATTTTCAATAACAGTAGTTCCATGACTACAACCCAGTTAGGTGGAAATATAGTTGGTAATGAAAATATAACCGCAGGCAAAGAAGCAACAGTTATTTTAAATGAAGTTGTTGGTAACAATATCAGTCTCATTAACGGCATGATGGAAGTTGCTGGTACAGCCGCACAAGTCATTGTAGCTAATGCTTCCGGTATTACTTGTAATAGCTGTGGATTTATTAATGCATCACGTGGAGCCTTTGTAACTGGTACGCCACTGGTTGTTGGTGATAACTTAATCGGATATAACGTCAACAAAGGTCAGATTACTGTTAATAAAAATCTAACATCTAACAATGCTGTTGATTTTATTGCTCGCTCTGTGTTGATTAATGGTGATGTCAAAGCCAATGAGTTAAATATATCAACAGGCTATAATCTGTTTGACCAAAGTGGCAATGTACTTTCTAGTTTATCTGGTTATTATAACCAAAATCACTATGGTGTAACCGTTGCATCTGGCGGCAGTTTAACTGCTGAAAAAATGAATATCAATGTCAATGAATCAGAGCGTTTTCTAAGCAATTATGGCTTAATTTCGACTGGAAATGGTGGGTTAACTGTTAATGGTAGTGGCATAAGAAACAGTGGAATGATCCAAGCTAAAGGCAACATTGATCTAACGTCGACTAGTCGCTTCTCTTTTGATAATGACAAAGGAAATATTATTTCTAGTGCTGGTAATATAAGTATTAACTCTAACGGAGGTTTAACAAACCGTTATAATGGGTTAATTAGCGCAAATAATAACATTAACTTAAATATTTCTGGAGATATCCATAATGAAGGCGGTTTAATAAAAGCTGAAAAAGGCGATATTAATGCGAGTGCCGATACGATCCATAATCGTGCGGATAGTCGTAGCATACATGGAAAAAATAGATTTATTGCTGGTCAAGATATCAATTTCACCGGTGATAGGATTTATAATGAGCAAGCAATAATATCTGCCGGTAGAGACTTTAGCTTCACTGGTCATACAATTGAAAATAAATCATCTAGCACAATCCAAGCTAACCGCCGTGTAACTATTGATTCTGATATTATCAATAACCTGTCTTCGGTTATTCAAGCAGTAACAGGCAGAATGGATATTACTGCGCAAAAAGAAATCACTAATGATACAAGGGGTGTTATTAGTAGTGATAAGCTAATGAATATCACATCACCAAAACTCACTAATAGCGGTATTATTATTTCTAACAACGGTAAATCTACATTTAAAGTTGATAATTTAACTAATAAATCTGGCTATATTAAAGGCTTTAACCTTAACTTTATTTCTAAGTACTTAACCAATAGCAGTGGGTTAATTAAAGCTGATAATAACTTAGTGATGAATGCTGATTATATTAGCAACACTAATTCATCTGATTTTAGCAAAAACACTTACTACCTTGGTTTACCAAGTCAAAAAGGTGGTATTGTTGCCAATAATGGTAATATCAAGCTCAAAGGAGTTCAGTTGAATAATGCTTCTGGTATGATTCAAACCAACGCTATCTTCCCTGCTGCAGGGCAAGCTGACATTGATATTACAATGGACAATGAAATCAATAATAACTATTCTCAAATCAATAGTACAGGAAATCTAAATGCGAGTGCGAACAGAATTTCTAACTATGACGGTATTATGAGTGCAGGTCTTGATTTAACGGCTAAAGCGGATGATTCTATTTACAATTATTATGGGAAAATCAGTTCAGGAAATACCACTAAATTAATTACGCCTAACCTTAATAATAATAATGGAAAAATTACTGGTTATCCTGTCATTATCGAGAATAACTAAAAATAATTCACTGAAATTTCAATGAGAATAAACAAAAGGACAGCATTGCTGTCCTTTTTAGTTATTCGTTATTTATACCTTAATCTTCAAGTAAGGTTACATGACCAATATAAGGCAAATGACGGTACTGTTGAGCGTAATCGATACCATAACCAACCACAAATTTGTCTTCAATTGAATAGCCAATCCACTCGACAGGGACATCCACTTCTCGACGTGAAGGCTTATCAAGTAATGTACAAATTGCGACTGATTTAGGGCCACGTAATTCGAAAATCTCACGGACTTTATTTAAGGTATTGCCTGAATCGATAATATCTTCCACAATCAAGACATGTTTATCACGAATATCTTCATCCAAATCTTTGACAATTTTCACATCACGACTCGATGTCATTGCATTGCCATAACTTGAAACAGTCATAAAATCGACTTCATGGGGAACATTAATTTTACGGCACAAATCAGCCATAAAAATAAAGGAACCTTTTAGCAGACCAACAAGGACTAACTCACCATCAACTTGTTGATAATGAGTGCTAATTTTATCTGCTAATTCACTGATTCGTTGTGCAATCTCTTCTTCAGAGATCATAACTTCAAGGGTATGTTTCATCTTCAATTACGCATCTATGGAAATGGAAAGCGCGTAATTTTAGCATAGGCAGAACCTAGATACTAATAAAGGAAAATGCAGTACTAAAATTTAGTACTGCATTTTGTCCTAAAAATTAGGATATCGCTTAACTTACAGTAAAGCCCATCATCATGCCGGTGTCTTCATGCTCAAGTAGATGACAGTGAGCCATAAAAGGATGCTGCTGTGTTGCAGGGTGATTAAATTCCACCAAAATTTCACTCACTTGCCCTTCAACTTTAACGATGTCTTTCCAACCTTGCCGGTGTGGCGCTACCGCTTGGCCATTTTCTTTTAAAATACGAAAACGCGTTCCATGCACATGGAATGGGTGTAACATCATGTCACCACGCCCTGAAACAACCCAAATCTCTTGCTTACCTATTGGGGCATTAAATGCAGGATGCGTCATTGAGAAAACTTGTCCATTAATAGTATTTGCATTGTGAATGTCTAAATCACCTGAATTAGTTCCACAATGGCCTCCATCCCCCATCCCACCACGTTTATTTCCTTGTCCCATGTTCCCATGGTTCATTTCTCCATTATTCATCATCGCCCCATGACCCATATTTCCCATCATAGCGCCATGTCCGCCCATATTGCCCATCGCTTGCGGACCATATTTTTCACGTAACATCATCATACCTTGCATATCCAAACGCATATCCATCATTAAATGGAACCGGCGGCGATTTAAACCAGCAAGAGAAGGGATAGCCGGTATTGCAGCAAGCGTTGAAGGCAGTTTTCCTTCACTCGGTGTTAATGTTGTTTCGATACGTAAAACAGGTAATGGCTGGTCAAAAGGTGCGATAGTCATACCCATTTGCCCAACAGGTAAGGTCACAAGATCAAAAGCGCGACCATCTGAAGCATCAATAAGTACTTCGAAGCGTTCGCCCATTAAAATAGGTAATTCAGTTAGAGCAACTGGCTCAGCGAGTAAACCGCCATCACTGGCAACAACATACATTTTACGCCCATCACTGGTCGAAATATTTAAGCTACGAGCATTACAGCCATTCAGTAATCTCAAGCGCAGCCAGCCTTTAGGTGCCACATGTTTTGGATAAACAGCCCCGTTAGTTAGCATCATATCGCCAAACCAACCCACCGCGGCACTCATCACATCGAGTTGATAATCAATCTGACCATCATCTTTTAAACGTTTATCTTGTAAAATAACAGGAATATCATCCACTCCCCAAGAACTTGGCAGCCCCTGCTTGGTACTATCATCGTCTTTAATTATCACTAAACCCGCTAACCCCATCGCCACTTGGTGGCCTGTTTTTCCATGAGTATGAGGATGGAACCAGCAAGTTGCTTCGCTTTGATTAACCGTAAAATTGACTTTACGGCTTGCTCCTGGTTGGATAATCGCTTGCGGACCACCATCTTGTTCACCTGAGATTTCTAAACCATGCCAATGAACAGTGGTTTCTTCCGGTAGCTGGTTAATAATATTCACATTCACACTTTGCCCGTTTTTCAAACTAACCGCAGGCCCCAGTAAATTTCCGTTATAGCCCCATGTTGTCGTTTTCTTTCCAGGGACAAATTGAGAAACACCTTGCTGAATTGCTAACTGAATATTTCCCTGTTCATCAGGTTCTAGTAATGGCGGAATAGCAAGAGTTGGGTAATTTTCGGCTGCGACCGCGATGCGGCTCCAAATAGGCAGCGCACTTGCAGCGTATGTGATAGCACTTAACTTAAGAAAATCGCGACGTAGCATTGATAACCTTCCTTTTGTTTATCAAATAAATAATCATTATCAGAGTAATTTATGGCAAATTACCCTTTCTATGCAAAACATGGTTTAATAAAGGAATGATAAAGCCTCCCCTTACAGGAAGGTCAATAAATCCACTCTGTAATTGTGGGTTTATTACATGGATTTAAGAAAAATATAGTTGACTAACAATTCTATTCTTATGCTAACGTAACTTGACATAGAAAACAGATAGAATAACGAATGCGCAAATTTATATTGATGTCATGCCTGATGACTCTGTTAGGGATAACCAATTCTTCCAGAGCACTTTCTAACAATGAAGCTGAAGATCTCGCTGATCTGACGGCTGTTTTCATTTATCTAAAATATGACTGTGGGTACTCCCAAATCCCTGACAGGGAAATCGAACGGGCTATTGTTTACTTCGCTAAAAGTAATAAATGGGATCTGAGCAATTATAATTCTGAAAAAATGACCGTTCTCAATAAAGAAAGTTATAAAGACTTAAAAGGAATACCACTGACAACCGAGTTTAAATGCCAATCACTTGCTCGAGATTCCCTCGGCCTTTTTGCTTATGTTAAATAACCCTAAAATGAATTAATACAGGTTGTTTAAAACCAAGTATAACAAAAGAAAGAAAACACACCCGTACCTTTTCTGTCTGTTTTCTTTCTTTTTACCACGCTACATTAACCTTGCCTTTTAGCCTTTTTTTCCTGCCAAAATAAAGCAATCGATGGAATACTTTGGATAATAACCATTCTGATAATATGGTTTGACATAACAAAGCCAGCATCAAGGTTCATCGTAATCGCAGCAAAGGTCATTGCTTCCATACTACCTGGAGCCCAAGCCAGTAAAAGTACAGAAATATCATAACCCGTTACCCAAGAGGCAAATACAGTAATCAGGAAAGTTAATGCGATATTAATGATAACCACTTGTGCAGAGGAGTAAATATTTTTAATCAATGAGGAAAGTGGGAAAACAATAAAATGATTACCAATGTTCATCCCAATTAATACCATACTCAGTTCAGTTAACATCAATGGGAAACTTAATGGGGTATCTAGAAAACTTTGAATCAACGTTGCTGCAGCTAATGACGTTAGCATAAAAGGAGCTGGAACCCTTAAACGCTGCAAAATAAGCCCTGCCCCCAAACCAACCGCTATAATCACCAATAACCATAGCGTTGAGGTTAAAGTTAGTACTGGTAATTCTATGATAGGTTGCGGATCACCATCACTACCTACAACGATCCCTGCTAATAAAATCAGGATAATTAAGCGAATTGTATGTGAAATAACAATTTTTTGTGGCGGCGTATGGGTATGGTCAGTTAAGGCTAAAATAGCGGCCATTGCCCCAGGCACTGAGCCAAGCATTGCTTCTTGTTTCGTCCAACCAACTTTTCGATAAAACCAAAAAAAACTAAATGAAAATTGTACCGCTAAACATACAACTAACATTAATAATAAAAGAAATAAATTATCTGCCTCATTAAGGGAAACCTGATTAAACATCAACCCAACAGAAGTCCCTAAGGTAACTTGAACGAAAGTAATCGTATGCTTAGGTACAGCAAAAGAAACACCAAAACGATGAAAAATAATAACAGCGATAATCGGCCCAAACATAAGTGCAAGTGGGATACCTAGGTAAGTAAGCCCACCGCCGATCAATGAACAGATGGCAATCCCACCTATCATTTTCAATAACTTCATCATATGGCATTAACCGTTCAGATTATTTATAGCCTTAGTTTATATCATATTAACGATGCCATATGGGGCTAGTATCGATTTAATTATCACCATAGTAATTATTCACTACTAATTGATTATTTATCAGACTTTGATTTTATCTTTTTGACTTCAGTCGATAAAAACCAGTTAAGTCCGTTAACGAATATTTACTTATTCGCATTATCTGCAACGGCTTGGTTCATGATCGCTTTTGCCATCCACTGCGCTAATTCGGTGACTTGGGAATCTTCCATTTTCCAAATATCTTTCAACACTAAAAATATTTCAGAGCCGTAAATAACAGAAAAAGCACGGATCACTTTATCAATAATTTCTTGCGGAAATTCTGATTTCATTGGTGACGTCACCATCGTTAGGATATCTTTACGGTTACCTCTTTCCAGCCGTTTGTCTTTTATACTGAGTGGGGTAGACCGACCTTGAGCCCATTGTTGTAATGATGCTTGTAACGCCGCTCGCAATACTCCTTCATGTTCAAACATTCGAGGAAAAGCATATGTTAATAGCTCATCAATGCGCTCTTCCGTTTTTACGCTTTGTGGGCGCCAAGTTAAAATAGGCCCTAAACTCTCATTAACTACTGCGGTAATTAAATCAGTTTGTGTTGGAAAGTATCGATATGCAGTTGCACGAGAAACTCCTGCTTCTAAAGCGAGTTCCGAAACAGAAGGCATAGCTCCCTTTTCAAATAAATCTAAAGCCGTAGTGACCAATAGTACATAGGTACGTTTTCGAGTGCCCTTATATTGTAGTTCTGAATTAATCTTCGGCATTATTTACCCTTAAAATACTGTTTCTTACCACAAGTTTAGTCAATGTCACTAATAAAGCACAACAACAAGCAAGTAACCATCTCTATTAAAAAGATGAATTTACGCTGTCACCTCGAGCTTTTCCCTGCTCTCCATAAAACAAATTATCATTCATGATAAATTATACTGTAACTTTGTATTACCAACCTAATCATTGATTCACCATCATAAAAAACAATTACTAATATTTATCAATAAGATATAGATACTAACAACTATTTACCTCTACAACAAACCTAAAAATGAGACGGCAGTCTCATTTTACATTTATCCAAAATGATACTATAGTCTCATTGTGATGGGAAATTCAACGACCCGCTTCTATCTGAAAGGATTTTTCAATGAAAAAAAATCAGGGTTTTATCTATGTTGCAACAACACTTGATACCAAAAGCGCTGAAGTTTTTTATGTCAGTGAATTAATAAAAAGTGCCGGATTAGCTGTGCGTACTGTTGACCTGACAACACAAAAGACTCAATTAGAAAAAAATGCAGATGTCAGTGCAAGTACTGTAGCAAGTTTTCACCCTCTTGGTGCAAACGCCGTATTCTGTGGCGATAGAGGTAAAGCAATAGAAGCGATGGCACAAGCCTTTAGCTTATATCTTTCAGCCCAAACAGATGTAGCTGCAATTCTTGGTTTAGGCGGCTCAGGCGGTACTGCGCTAATCACACCAGCAATGCAAGTATTACCCGTTGGTATTCCTAAGCTCATGGTATCCACTATGGCCTCAGGAGATATTTCTGGCTATATCGGAGCCAGTGATATTTCTATGATGTACTCCGTAACAGATGTATCAGGATTAAATGTAATTTCCCGTAAGGTATTAAAAAATGCCGCGAACCAAATCGCTGGGGCTGTTTGGTTTGATCAAGACACCGAAGAAAACATTGATTTGAAACCAGCAATTGCCTTAACTATGTTTGGTGTCACCACCCCATGTGTTCAGCAATTAACCGCGCAATTAGAAGAACAATATGACTGCCTTGTATTCCATGCAACGGGCAGTGGCGGTAAAGCGATGGAAAAACTGATTGATAGTAAGCTACTTCATTCCGTATTAGATATCACGACGACTGAGGTTTGTGATTACCTTTTTGGCGGCGTGTTAGCCTGTGATGAGGATCGCTTTGGCGCTATCGAACGCACTCAGACACCTTGCGTTATGTCCTGTGGCGCTTTGGATATGGTCAATTTTGGCCGCCCTTCTACGGTTCCCGAACATTACCAAGGCCGCTTATTTTATCATCATAATGCCCAAGTCACATTGATGAGAACAACAAAAGAAGAAAACCAACAGATGGGCCGCTGGATCGCCGAAAAATTAAATCGTTGTGAGGGAGAGATCCGTTTTATTGTTCCAACAGCAGGGTTTTCAGCATTAGATATCGATGGGGCTCCTTTCTGGGACCCAATTGCTGACCAAGCCTTTATTGATGCGCTCAATGAAAATTTAATTAAAACAGAAAAAAGACAGCTTATTTTGAGTCCTTATCACATTAACTCCCAAGAGTTTTGTGAGCAGGTTATTCAACTACACCAGGATATTTTGAACAAATAATAGAGGTTAATTATGAAACATAACCGCGCAGATTTATTAAAAAAATTCAGAGCAATGATTGCTCGCGGCGAACCAATTATCGGCGGTGGTGCTGGTACGGGTCTATCTGCTAAGTGTGAAGAGGCTGGCGGTATTGATTTAATTGTTATTTATAATTCAGGCCGTTACCGTATGGCGGGTCGTGGGTCACTCGCAGGCTTACTCGCTTACGGCAATGCCAATGAAATTGTCATGGATATGGCAAAAGAAGTATTACCAGTAGTTAAGCACACCCCTGTTCTTGCTGGTGTAAACGGTACTGACCCATTCTGCCAATTTGATAAGTTTTTAGATGACATCAAAACAACAGGCTTTGCGGGCGTACAAAACTTCCCAACAGTTGGCTTAATCGATGGTAATTTCCGTGCTAATTTGGAAGAAACGGGAATGGGTTATGACCTAGAAGTCGATATGATCCGTATGGCACATGAAAAAGACCTCCTGACAACGCCATACGTATTTAGCGCTGAAGATGCTGTAGCGATGACTGAAGCAGGCGCTGATATCATCGTGCCACACATGGGGCTAACAACAGGTGGTAATATTGGTGCAGAAACCGCACTGACACTGAAAGATTGTGTGCCACTAATCAATGAATGGGCTAAAGCCGCTAAAGCAGTACGTGATGATGTTATTGTGCTTTGTCACGGTGGCCCTATCGCAACACCTGAAGATGCCGAATATATTTTAGCAAACTGCCCTGACTGCCATGGTTTTTATGGCGCAAGTTCAATGGAACGTTTGCCTACCGAAGTCGCACTCACAAAGACTACACAGCAATTTAAAACAATAACACGTTAATTTTTATTATTTTTTTGTTTTGCCAACACCAGGCGCCTATTTCGATAGGCGCTTTTTTATTTTTTATGCCGTTTTAAAAAACGCCACAACACCCAAAGCAGAGAAGTAGAATAGTACAAAACGCCAAATTGAATAATGATTAATGGGTTTTCTGTCATGCCTGTCATTTTTAACATGCCATAATAATTATTCTCTTCAAGGTATTGCTCAGTGAGCCCCCCTTGGGGTAAATAATGCGTTAGAAATACAGCAATGATAAAACACGCAACATAATGGCGTAATTTTGCAATCCCTTCATCGAAGGCATTAAAATTATCAAATTGGCTCCCTTGTTGGCGTCCAATGATAATTCGATTAATTAACGTAGCAGCGTAAATATAAAGAATAGCAGAAGAATTAATCTGTGTTGTATGAAAAATATAGGCCACACCGCCTAAAATAGCAGCCACAAAAACAAAGAAAAAACCACGTTGTAACACTGCCATCATCGTGCCCATATGCACTAAAATAAATTCGAACAGCAGAATCAACACCATATTGTAAACAACTTCAACCCCCGACCAATCGGGGAAAAACCATAAAGACAATAAAAAACCGATATAAAAAATAGTTAAGCCGTGATCCACTAACTCAGGTAAAAAACTCATCATTCCTTGCTGTTTGTCTGATGCAACAAAATGACGTTTCCCTTTCGCTGTAAATGATGTCGAGCGTTTATTGGCATGTTTTCTATTTCTGATCTTCCTTGCCACAATATTACTTCTCTTTTTTTTGGTAAATAGAGTGCCCTTTACACAAAAAATGCATTAGGCAGGCCATAAATAACGGCATTCCAAAGTAAAGAACACCAAAAGCAAAAGCCACATGAGGTTTTTCTGGAAATTCACCGCCTGAAGAAATACTGGAATAATAATCAATGGACCTTAAATACTCTGGCGTTAATCCACCATAAGGAACAAGAAAAGACAAAATAATTACAAAGAAAATACAAAACATGAAATTTAATGCCATCAAAGCCGAATAGCCCATATTTTCTCCGCGTTCTTGTTCTGTACGACTACTGATACCAAAAAGCATTCGGTTCGCCACAGTAGCACTATACAAGTATAAGATTAGCGGAGAGTCACCTAATACTGCCATATTAATTGCTAATGCAAATAAACCATATAGCAACGCAAATAGCATTAATATCCGCCAATCACGAAATACCGCCATAAATACACCGGAGTGAACTAAAATAAATTCAAAGATCAGGATCAGCGTTAGGTTATAGATAATTTCCACCGTGTAATACTCAGGAAAAAACCACACTGATAAAATAAAGCCAACATAGAAAAGAGAGAAACCATAATTAATTAGCTTTGAAAAAACGCGAATAAGACTAAAAGAATGTGAACTTTCTTGCACACTTTTTACTGCTGGTTCTTTTGGGAAAAAACCTTGGTTTTTATTTGTTTTGCTTTCCACTTGTCCATTCCCTGACGACTTCGCCATTATCTTACTCCGTTTTCAACAATATATTTTTTCTTTATAAGCTACTTGATAATACAAATAATAAACAGTGCCTTAAATCTGAATAACAAACTTAGCGTAAGAACAACTGTAATAAATTAAGACAAGATGACATGGAATGAACCTCCATGCCATTAATGAAAAATTACCTATTGTGATTAAACCAATTTGGCAATTAATGTATCTAAGTCACCTTGCAGGAAATTCACTGGTGGGATTTCAATCACAGTATAAGCACCCGCAGCTTGCTTCATGGTAGCTCGAGCAGCAGAAACCATAAACTGTGAGGTTAACGCCGGGTTATTAATGCGCATTGAGTATTCAAATAACTGATTATGTGTTGCCCCTGAAACCCCTTTGTGGGTCATATGAACGCCATGACCAACATCTTTTAGTGCATCAATACTATCGACTTGGCGAATATGCGTCTCATCTGATGAAAAATAACTATCCGCTTTAATGGCTTGAGCCACATCATCAAACTTTGCACCCGCTTCAAGTTCAATGTATACCATGCGGCGGTGAACCCCTGTTCCCAACGGAATAGTCACAGATAGAGCATCTTTTACCCCATCAATGGCTTTGGCTGCCACACTGTGCCCCATGCTCATACCGGGACCAAAGTTAGTATAAGTCACACCTTTTGGCGCCATAGCTAACATTAAAGTACGCATGATAGAATCTGAGCCGGGGTCCCAGCCAGCAGAGACAACCGCCACACTATTATGCTGTTTAGCCACGTCATCTAAACGGTGTTTTAACGCCACAATATCTGAGTGAACATCAAAGCTATCAACAGTATTAATCCCCTTGGCCAGTATTTTTTCTGCTAATGGCGCGATCGCACGCGTTGGCGAACACAGTAGAGCAACATCTACCTTCCCTAGCTTTTCAATATCATCAACCACTTTATAAGCGGAAAGTTCAGCAGGAATATCTTGTGTATTACGACGCACGATGCCAACCAGCTCAAAATCTTCAGCGGCTAGAACAGCTTCTAGTGCATAGCGACCAATATTGCCATAGCCCACTATTGCTGCTTTAATTTTTGTCATTTTTACTCCTATACAGTTCTGATGTTGCTTATTAATTAATTTATAGCGAAATTAAATCTAACAGAATAAGTAAAAGTAAACAAAACATTAGCTTTATTCAGATGGAAGCATTTTAACCCTATTTTCATTGTTGGAATCCATGTAGAATTAGCGGTTCAGAATACTTTCCCAAATACTTATGAATATAAAGGTTCTCAATGCATCAATCCGATGTGACTGAGCGATCACTCTTTTCGCTCAGCTGGCCAATTTTTATCGATATTTTTCTCCATTTGGCCACTTTATTAATTAATACCTATATGGTCAGCCACGTTTCTACTGCCTATTTAGCTGCAATGGGTGTAGGTAACCAAGTGTTTGACCTTTTTATTACTATTTTTAACTTTATTAGTGTGGGGTGCAGTGTTGTTATTGCTCAATATTTAGGGGCTGGACGCCGTGAAAAGGCAAGCCAAGCGATCCATATTTCTATCGCATTTAACTTTATTCTTGGCTTTTCTAGTGCCCTCGTCGCTTTATTTTTTGGTTACAGTATTTTAACCATTATGAATATGCCATCACATTTGATGGCTGACGGTTATACTTATTTACGTATTTTAGGTATTTGCTTAATACCTGAAGCCATTTCCATTATTTTAGCCGCATGCTTGCGGGTTTATGGAAAGGCTCAGCCAGCCATGTGGGTTACATTGATTGCCAACGTAATTACTGTTTTTGGAAATATTATTGTACTTTATGGTTTCTTTGGCTTACCTCAATACGGTCTTGAAGGCGTTGCATGGTCGACAGTTGTCGGTCGTGTTGTTGCCGTGATCCTACTCTTTTGCCTGCTGTTTTATGGCCTACGTATCAAATTTGTGCCGATAATGTTGGTCCACTGGTCACGTAAAATGCTGGGCAAAATCTTGCATATTGGTCTCCCCTCTGCAGGGGAAAACCTTGTCTGGATCCTACACTTTATGACGGCTTCTGCCTTTATTGGTTTAATGGGCGAAACCTCACTAGCAGCGCAGACACTCTATTTTCAATTATCCTTATTTATCATGCTATTTGGTATTTCTATCAGTATTGGTAATGAAATTATGGTTGGTCACCTTGTTGGTGCAAAACGTTTTGAAGATGCCTTTAATCGGGGAGTGAAAAGCCTCAAGATGGGGTTCTACGTCACTATTGGTGTGGTGATCGCCTTTTGGTTATTACGTGACCCTATCCTAAATAACATTACTGATGACCAAGGTATTATTGAACTACTATTGCCACTGTTCTTACTGTCTGTCTTTTTAGAACCAGGTAGGACCATTAATATTGTGATGGTGAATGCATTACGCGCATCAGGAGATGCCCGTTTTCCACTGTGCACTGCAATTATCTTTATGTGGGGTGTCGCTATTCCATTAGGTTATTTCTTAGGCATTAAAATGGAAATGGGCTTACTCGGTATTTGGCTCGGTTTCTTCGCCGATGAATGGTTACGTGGTTTAACCAATGCATGGCGCTGGCGTTCACGCAAATGGCAAAGCAAACGCCTAGACCTTGAAAGTTAGTAACCTACTATGATCACTTTGTCTTGCTCATTTTTAAGCAGCAGGGCAAAGTGAGCGAGTTCAACATTGGGAAAATTTATTCTTTATAAATTAAATTAGGGAAAATTTTTCTCTTTGCATCTTATATCCCCCCAAACATAGCGAAGTTTTTCTCCAGCTTGTTGTTTAAAATAACAAAATCAAAAAAGATTTTATTAAGGGGGACTTGCCATGCATGCTCAATCACAACCATTACTTTGGCAATATTTTATCAATGCGGTAAAACAAGAAGTCAAGCCAGCCTTAGGTTGTACTGAGCCAATTTCATTGGCATATGCAGCGGCTAAAGCGGCGTCCCTCCTTGATGGGCAAGTTATTCGTGTTTGTGCCTTCGTTTCACCAAACTTAATGAAAAATGGTATGGGTGTCACCGTTCCTGGAACCGGTATGGTGGGTTTGCCTATCGCAGCAGCATTAGGCGCCATTGGCGGTGATGCAGAAGCGGGTTTAGAAGTTCTAAAATCCGCATCAGCGCAGGCCATTGCGCTAAGTAAAACGATGTTAGAACAAGGAGCTATCACCGTTGATATTAAACATCCATGCAGTGACGTTATATATTCAGAAGCAACGGTGTATACACAAACGGGTTCAGCTACCGTTATTATTGCGGGTTCTCACACAAATATCGTTAAAATCATTCATAACCAGCAAATATGCTTCGATGCTACATTAAACAAACCTCAATCCGATGATGCTGCTGACTGTGCAGCAGATGTTGCCCTTCCCCCTGTCACCGCGAAGTCAGTTTATCAATTTGCGACCCAAGCACCACTGGAAGATATTCGTTTCATCTTAGAAGCCGCACATTTAAATGAAGCGTTATCTCAAGAAGGGCTACGTAATGTCTATGGTTTACATATTGGTAAAACACTGCAAACTCAACGTGACCGTGGCTTGCTGTCAAAAGATCTAATGTCAGAAATTATGATCCGCACCTCCGCAGCCTCTGATGCGCGTATGGGAGGGGCCGTTTTACCCGCGATGAGCAACTCAGGTTCGGGTAACCAAGGTATTGCCGCAACCATGCCTGTTGTTGTCACCGCCGATTATTTACAGTCCTCTGAGGAGCAACTGGCTCGTGCATTAATGTTGTCGCACCTAATGGCAATTTACATCCATAATCAACTCCCAGCCCTGTCGGCGCTATGTGCAGCAACTACCGCTGCAATGGGTGCTGCCGCGGGGATAGCCTGGTTATTAGAATCCCGCTATGAAGTTGTCGCTATGGCAATTTCTAGCATGATTGGCGATGTCAGTGGGATGATTTGCGACGGTGCATCAAACAGTTGTGCAATGAAAGTTTCCACGAGTGCAAGTGCAGCCTATAAAGCCGTACTCATGGCGTTAGATAATAGCTGTGTCAAAGGGTCTGATGGGATTGTTTCTGACGATGTTGACCAATCTATCGCTAATTTATGCTCACTTGCTGCTGGTTCAATGAAATATACGGATGTGCAAATCATTGAGATTATGGCTGCTAAAGCACGTTAATTCTTCGTCTTGAACGCTGATGGTACCTTAAAGTTCATTGCTCCCCATCAGCGCTAATGACTTTTCGTTGAAATAAACCGCTTTAAATCCGTTTTTCAGCCATGCTTTATTTGGCTTCTAATGCCGCAAATTTTTCACGGATCATCGCTTCAGGAAGGTCGATGCCAATAAAGACTAACACACTGCTACGTTGTTCACCCTCTTCCCAATCTCTATCCCAATCTGCACTATAAAGACGCTGAACCCCTTGAAATAAGAGCCGCTTAGGTTCATCCTTAATGGATAAAATACCTTTATACCGCAATAGATTATCAGCAAAACTGAGCAACAAATCTTCCATCACTTGGGAAACTTCCATCAGTTCAACAGGGTAATCAAATTCAAGTACAATCGACCCCACCTCGTTTTGTTGTTTAGGTGCAAAACGGAAAGTAGGTTGTTTCACATTCAGTGTTGAATCGAGTAAAAAACCTTCAATATCTAATAATAAATTTAAATTGATGTCCCCATGAATAACAGGGTAAATCGGAGCTCTCGCATTGATCCGTTGTAGGCGTTCAATTAAAGCTTCAGTATTCGGCTCAATATCTGTTTTGGTGAGTAAAATGCGGTCAGCATAACCAATTTGCGCTTGAGCAATAGCAAAATCATTCAGTTGTTTCTCTGCATGAACGGCATCCACTAAAGTAATAATACCATCTAACAAATAACGTTCACACAATACCTCATGGGAAAAAAACGTCTGAGTAATTGGCCCTGGATCTGCCATGCCAGTACATTCAATCACTAAACGGTCAAAGTCTAATTTCCCACTATCCAACCCATCTAATAGGTCTAATAATGCATTTTCTAATTCATTGGAACGACTGCAACAAATACATCCATTACTTAATGTGGTAATTTGTGTCGCTCGATCGCCAATTAATGCATTATCGATAGGCACTTCACCAAATTCATTTTCAATCACCGCTATTTTATGGCCATGCTCTGTATGAAGAATATGACTAAGGAGTGTCGTTTTACCTGCACCGAGAAAACCGGTTAAAATTGTGACATTAATTGGTTTCATTATTACCCCCACCGCATTCATTTACCGAAGTAATCATTAACAGCAGCGAAACCCGCCTTTGCCACTGCCACCATATCGTGCATCCTGCCTTTCACGAAAAAACTCGTTATACGTCATCACCGGTTTATCGGAATGATTATCTTTCATATGCTGCACATAAGTATCATAGTCAGGGATACCGATTAACATACGCGCAGCTTGCCCAAGGTACTTACCTGTTTTGCCGAGGTTTCCAAACATCAGTCTCTCCAATGTAAATGCCCTACATTATGAATACACAATGTAGGGCGACCTTTCAGTTGCCGAGTACCTTTCGGTAACTCAGCATGATTGAAGGGTGACTTAATGTGAAGATGAAACTTTCACGCCCTCTTTCGGTACAGGAACATAAGGTGTTTCTTTATCTGTACGCTGCGGATTTTTGTGTGCTTTCATCCCGACGCGGATACCATAGAAAATGATACCGTAAACAACCACTAAGAATAGAACACTCAAGCCAGCATTGGTGTAGTTATTAATAATAATGTGATTCATATTAGTAATTTCTTGTGCCGTTAATTCCGCACCACCCGCTGCAATCTTATCTTTATAAGATTTAGCTAAATACATGAAGCCTTCTAATTGTGGATTATCACTGAATAGTTTCAGACCTAGCGCCCAAGTAGTACAGATTAATAACCATACTGCTGGTAATACGGTAACCATTATATATTTACTGCGCTTCATCTTAATCAGAACAACTGTACTTAAGACTAATGCAACCGCAGCTAACATCTGGTTGGAGATACCGAACAATGGCCATAAGCTCTTAACACCACCCAGAGGGTCAACAACGCCTTGATACAGTAAGTAACCCCATAGACCAACACACCCTGCGGTACCGATAATACCCGCAACCAATGAGTCCGTTTTCTTCAGGAATGGAACAAAGTTACCTAACAAATCTTGCAGCATAAAGCGGCCAGAACGAGTTCCTGCATCAAGTGCAGTTAAGATAAACAGCGCTTCAAACAAGATCCCAAAGTGATACCAGAAGCCCATATTTGCCGCTGGCATAATTTCATGGAATACAAATGCAATACCGACAGCTAAAGTTGGCGCACCACCCGCACGGTTCAAAACAGACGGCTCACCAATATCTTTCGCCGTTTGCATAATTTGTTCAGGTGAAATTACGAAGCCCCAAGAGCTGACTGTTGCCGCCGCATGAACAGAAACATCTTTCAGTTGAGCCATAATAGCTGCGCCGTCAGGCCCACCGAGTTCGTGCAAGTTAGGCATTGTAATACCTAAAGCCGCTGGCGGTGTATTCATAGCAAAATATAGACCAGGCTCGATAATTGAAGCAGCAACCAGCGCCATAACAGCAACGAAAGATTCCATTAACATGGCACCATAACCGATATAGCGCGCATCTTTTTCGTTTGCTAATAATTTCGGAGTTGTTCCCGAAGAAATTAATGCGTGGAAACCAGATACGGCACCACATGCAATGGTAATGAACAAGAATGGGAATAATGTTCCTTTCCAAACTGGGCCAGTTCCATCAACGAATTGTGTTACTGCTGGCATTTTCAGTTCAGGGTTAAGAATAACAATACCGATGGCTAAACCCACGATGACCCCAATTTTTAAGAAGGTCGCTAAATAGTCACGTGGCGCTAAAATTAACCAAACAGGTAATAATGCAGAAATGAATGCATAGCCAACTAATGCATAAGTAATAGTTGTATCTTTAAAGGTCAGTGCAGGTCCCCAATATGGGTCATGAGCAATCACCCCACCGAACCAGATTGATGCGACAAGTAATACAATACCAATAACCGAAACTTCACCCACACGTCCCGGCCGGATATATCGCATATATATCCCCATAAACAATGCGATTGGTACTGTAGAACAAACAGTGAATACCCCCCATGGACTTTCCGCTAGAGCTTTCACCACAATCAATGCTAATACAGCAAGAATAATGATCATAATAAGGAAGCAACCAAAAAGTGCTAGAGTACCAGGGATTGGCCCCAACTCTTCCTTAACGATCTCCCCTAATGATGCCCCATTACGGCGTGAAGAAATAAACAACACCATAAAGTCTTGCACCGCGCCCGCAAGCACAACCCCGGCCAATAACCATAACGTACCGGGTAAATAACCAACTTGAGCAGCAAGCACCGGTCCAACTAATGGCCCCGCCCCTGCAATTGCGGCAAAGTGGTGACCAAAAAGAACGTTTTTATTTGTTGGTACATAATTTAATCCATCATTATTAATGACGGCGGGTGTTGCACGAGTTTCATCCAACTTCATCACTTTTTTAGCGATGTATAAACTGTAATATCGATATGCAATGAGATAGACCGCTACAGAAGCAACAACTATCCATAGCGCACTGATGTGCTCGCCACGTCTAAGCGCGACTACACCTAAACAGACTGCACCAATAATTCCAAGGATCATCCACGGAATATGCTTTAAAATGCCATTTTTGTTCATAGAACACCCTTCTGAGGTAAAACGAACATGCCTTTGATTTTGTATTTACCATCAGTGAAAAATGGATAACTATTTATTGCTAGCGTGTCATTCATCACTGATGATTTTTTATTGGCAGTGGTTGAACGGTAAAAATAAAAATGAGTTCTGCCATGGGGTCTATGGTAATAAATTATACGCCGTCATTGTTTAAAGTTATGCTAAGCGGTGTTATACAGACTTAAGCGGTTTATTTTTTGCTGTGAATGGTTTTTAGGGGGGTTAAACAAGATAAAAACTGTGATCTAAATAACAATTACAATTAGTTTTCAATTAGTTAATTACTATAAATTAATTAACTAAAATGAGTATTATTGTAAATAAATGGCAAATAAAACGTAAAAACAGCCAATCATTCGTAATTAATGTGTTTAAATATCAAAACACGTTACTAGTGAGTAATTGTTGTCCATTTACCACCTGTCCACCAATTGTGCTCGCCATCCGTTTGTGTTTCACAACCAATACCGACTTTCGCTTTCCCACCTTTAAAAGGGTAAGCACAATCATAAATAGCATCGAATACAATTTTCCCTGTGACTTCGTCTGCAAAACCTATTTTGTTCCCTTTACGAAACCGATATAACCCCTCTTGAGGTTCATCAGGCCAATTATCAAAATAATAAAGTTGATAAACCTCATCCCCCTTCTTATCGACCACAACTAACCCCTTATTCGGTAGTTTGTGTAAGCAATATTGAAAATAAGATTGGTTGTCAAAACACTGAATATTGTCTTTCTCACCAGAAACCCATAAACGAAATTGTTCATCAAGACCTTGCCCAACAGACAAAAAAGAGACAAAAACTAATGAAAGAACACTTATAAAATAATGCATCATGGTTTTCCCTTGTTTTAAGTCAGCCTGTATCAATTGTTCTTTATGATAATCAGACACTATCGCTTAGTGATTTCACTTATACACTAGATACTATAACGAGTATCTCCCCGTGTGAAACTCAGAATAAACAGAAATAGCAAATTTTTATAAGAATAATCCCAGAGAGAAAATAGAAAAAACATTGTTTTCACATTTCCCCCTATTTCGATGAGGCTAACAACTATCTTCTTTTAATTAATGGTGTTCTATGTACGTTACCAAAAAAATGATCAAGATTAATTTAAGTGTTAATAGAAAATAAATAATAGGCATTTTTATCACACCTCGTAGTTATTCGTAACATTTAGCCCGCATACGCATCTTGTGTGTTATTTTTAGCGACAAATTATGTACAAATATTAATTTCGGTATTTATGTCTGAATAAACTCAACAATGAACGTATTCTTGGTATATAACACTGAAATACCTCTCGAAATATCAGTTAAGTTACATATAAAACACATAACTTATTGATATCAGATAAAAATAACAATTTGAAAACTATTTGAAAACCATAAAAATGGATTCCCCACCGGTTTGACAACCTATATGAGTAGAATTAATATTATCCACGAACTCTGGTAGACAAGAGTTAATTAAATAGACATAAAGATATTTTAAAATTAAGTTTTTAACCCTAAGCTAATTTAATTTTTTATTAAATAGCCAAATAAATGTATTTATTTTTTGGATTTAATAATGAGATAAATCATATTAAATCTTCATTAATAAAATAAAAACTTAATCTGTAATTCTAAAATTTATATACCCATTAATTTAATCTTTAAATTAAGACGTTCTCACATACTTAGGAATGATTATTATGAAATTGAATAAACTTGCTTTAGTTGGTGCATTCGCGGTTGCTACTCTTTCTTCTCAAGCTTTTGCTGCACAAGATGCAACTGTTAACTTTAATGCACGTTTAGTTGCTGCAACTTGTGATATCAGCGCTTCTAAAGATTTAGTTAGCTTAGGTACACACTCAACTGAAAACCTAAACACAACTAAAGCATTATCTGAAGCAAACTTTAACTTAGTTTTAAATAACTGTACTAAAGTTTATGACGATTCTGCAAACCAAACTGCTGATGCAACGACTGTTTCTATCTTAGCAACAGGTGAAGC